>DATMMK010000094.1:0-20675 GCA_035569755.1 Steroidobacteraceae bacterium | reverse complement strand
TAATCGGCCTGCCGCAGGAGCTTCAGACGCCAGGTTACCAATCGATTCAGTTCATTGTTCATGGGCTCCTCCTGGGATGGGAAAGGAGCCAGAATGTCACCTTAGATCTGGGACTTCACAAAACACTTGCGCTCGCCGTCAGACTGACCCAACACCGCCTGCTACCGTTCGCGTATCCGCGGGCGAGCAAGGCCGCCGCGTGACTGCATCGACAAGCCGCCTGCCCGCGGGGCGGCCTTTGCCCGGTCGGACCCCCTGGCGAGAGCTCAATCAATACGCCGGACACGCTTGCCGGTCGCGGCGACCTCGAACAGCCGTTCGGCAATCAGATTGAGCGAGCCGCTACCGTCAGCCAGCAGGTAACGCAGCGGAACCGACAGCGAGCGCGTTTTGCTGGGGTCGATCTCCCAGTTCACCGCGTACTCTCGCCCGTCGTCATCGCGAACGCGAAACGTCCCGGTCGTTACCGGCATGGAGCGCTTCCCGAACCGATTGCGATAGGCCGCAGTTCCTTTGCGAGTCTCCTCAGCAGCAGGCCGGTCGTGCCCATAGCACCCTCCCTGTCGAGTAAGACGGTGGAGCGGCACGACGGGCTAGCTTGGGATTGGGCTACGGGCGTGGACGGCTTCAGAGTGCTGACGCGCAACCCAGTGCCGTCAGCGGGTTCACGGTGCGCGCAATCTGCCGCGCTTAGCAAGCGTGGCCGCGGCCTGGGGCTCAGGCACTTCACTCCTCGACACTGCCTGCTCCACGTCCACTTGCTCCACCAGCATCACTTCGCACGCACCGGGTCCCGTGTCGCTGCGCGTCATCGAGGTGTGTATGTATGCGCCGTCGTCCCGCACACCGTCGACCAGGAAGCCCGTCAGATGTACGACCTGGCCGACGCGCAGACGCTCGAGTTGACGGCGCGTCGCCCGGTTGGCGGGAATCACGTGAGTATTGGCGCTGTGCTCGATCACGACCTGACGGGGGATCGGAAGCTCGGGCTGTTTCGGCATCCACATGTAGAAGCGACCGCCCTGGCTGATCGTGAAGGCACTCAGAACCCGATTGTCAGACATCGGGCCCCAACCGAGTGCCAGATCCTCAGGGACAAGATCGGAGATCAGGTCGAAGTGATAGTCCTCGCGACTGAGAACCCGGGCCGTGATGTCGTAGCGCGCCCGCGGCGTAAGTTGCCAGCGACCCATGGTCGTCGTCACCGGCGCGGCCTCCAGGTCCGTCTGCAGCGGATCGGCGGGGGCAATGAGTCCGTCCCGCGGGTGGACGGGACGCAGCTGCCACCTCGTGTTGGCCTGCCAAAGCCCGGCTGCTGCCAGCGCGGTGAACAGAACGGCGCGTAAGTCCATGACTGGTGATTATCCGAGTGCCTCGGCTTGCCTCGCCGTGGGCTGCATCGATTCCCCGGCATAGGAAACGTGAGCCATGTCGCAGGCCGGAGGGCGTGTGCGCTGCGCACGCTAACGCCGCTTGCGACGTGATTCCGCTCACAGATGGCGGTTGCGGAGCCTCGGGGAACGCGCGCTGGCGGCAAAATATCCTCATGAGCATGACTCGACTGGTGATTGGCGCGGCCCTCGGCTTCCTCATCGCCCAGGGCCTGTTATTTGCCGTGGGACGGTTGATCGACTGGCTTCGTCAGGGCGATCTGCTGGCACGGGCGCGCACGATGCGTGCCACCGCGGAGTCCCCGCTCCTTGGCGCGCTGATCAGGTACGCAGCCCCGCTCGGGATCGGCGCAGCGCTCATCACTCTCGGCGTCTGGGCCGTGAACGACTATCTCGCCGCGAAGTCCGCGCGCAACTCCGAGGCCGAGCTGTTCGACTCTTCCGCCCCGGCAGCCGATGCGGCGCACGCCGCTCCGCGGCTCCCGGGCTCGATGACGCCGCCTCGTGCGCCTGCGCCCGAGGCTCTGGAAGAGACGGCGAGTCCGGCTCCCGATCCCTATGCCGACCCGGGGTTCAGAGTGCAGCGCAAGCCGCACCGTGCGGGCGCCGGGCCGAGCCTCAAGGAGGCGCTGTTACAAAAGTCCGAAGCGCGCGCACGCGATGCGCTGCTGCGCGAGCTCAGGCAGCACGCCGATCGCTCGCAGTACGATTGCGAGGCCGCCGATCGCGCCGGCAAATACCTCAAGGCCGGCCTCGATGTCTGGGGATTCGCGAGCTGGCAGGTCAAGTACTTTCCGGTCACCAACTACCGGGGCGCCACTCTCGAGCGCTGCCGAGGCATCGAGACCGTGATTGCCTCGGCGGTCGATCTGCAATCGGCCACCGCTCAGCAGAACCAGGCGGACCCCGACCGCTGACGCAAACCCCCGCGCGGGCGACCGCGCCCATGCACTAGACTCGCAGGACCTAAGAAGCCGCTCGGGGGTCCAGGCGATGGCCGACGCATGGGGCGAGCGCATGCCGCGCTCGGTGGGGCTGCTCAATGCCGTCGCCGTGTCGATCGGCATCACCATCGGCAGCGGAATCTTCCGCGTCCCCGCCACGGTCGCGGGTCTTCTCCCTGATCCCGGGTCGGTGATCCTCTGCTGGGTCCTCGGCGGCGTAATGGCGCTGTGCGGGGCGCTCACCTACGCCGAGCTCGCCGCCTCGCTGCCGCGCTCGGGCGGCATGTTCGCCTACATTCTCGAAGGGTTTGGTCCCGTTCCGGCCTTCCTGTTCGGCTGGGCGGAGCTCACCGTGGTGCGCGCCGCGGCGCTCGGTGCCATCGCCACCATCTTTGCGGAGTATCTGGGTTATTTCATCCCGCTGACGGCGTTCGAGGTGCGCGAGGTCGCCGCGCTCACCATCGTCGTAGTCGGTGCGCTGAACTACGTCGGCGTACGGCGTGCCGCCGCGGTTCTCAGCGTCACCACCTACGCCAAGTATGCGGCGGTCGTTGCGCTTGCGCTGCTGGCCTGCACCGCGCGCGGCGCCAGCGCGGTGCATTTCACCCCGGTATGGAGCGGGACGGCGTCGCTGTCGCTGATCGCCACGGCGCTCATCCCGGTGATGTGGAGCTACGACGGCTGGGCCGACCTGGCGTTCATCGGAGGCGAGATCCGCGACCCACAGAAGACGCTGCCGCGCGCTCTCATCGCCGGCTGCGCGAGCGTCGCCCTCGTCTACCTGCTGGTGAACCTTGCCTTCATCTACGTGCTGCCGCTGCCGGAGATGGCGGACTCGAAGCTGATCGCGACGACGGTCGCGACGCGCATCCCGCTGCTCGCCGGCATCGGCGCGGGGTTGATCGCGGGACTGGTGATGCTCGCCACCTTCAGCGGGCTGAACGCCTCGATGATGGTCGGAGCGCGCGTCTTCTACGCGATGGGCGATCGTGGCCTGTTGTTCAGGGCCGTCGCGCGCATCTCGCCGCGCTTCGACAGCCCTTCGGTGGCGATCGGGATCTGCACCGCACTCGGTGTGGTGTACGTGCTGGAGAATGACTTCGCGCAGCTCGCCGACAAGTTCATCCTCGGGATCTGGCCCTTCTACGCGCTCGCCGTCGCGGCGGTCTTCGTGCTGCGGCGGCGGCGCCCGGAGCTGCCGCGCCCCTATCGCGTGTGGGGTTATCCGTTCGTGCCGGCGGTGTTCCTCGTGGCCTCGGCCGGCATGGTGGCGAACGCACTCGTGACCGACCCAGTCAACACGGGCGTCACGCTGCTGATCATCGCCATGGGGCTTCCGGTGTACTGGCTGCGCGGCCGCGTCGCGGGCCTTCGGCTAAGATAGCGCGCCCTCACGAAAGGCCCCATGAGCTCGCGCCCAGCCGGCACCCCCGCGTTCGTCTTCATCTTCATCGCCGTGCTGGTCGACTCGATCGGCTTTGGCATCATTCTGCCGGTGCTGCCGCGGCTCATCATTGAGCTGACGGGCGTCACCGTGGACCGCGCGGCCGCCTACGGCGGGTGGCTCGCGTTCGTGTACGCGCTGCTGCAGTTTTTCTGCGCGCCGGTGCTTGGAAACCTGAGCGATCGTTTCGGGCGGCGGCCGGTGCTGCTCTTCGCTCTGTTCGCGCTTGGGGTCGACTACCTCATCATGGGCTTCGCGCCCGCGATCGGCTGGCTGTTCGCCGGCCGCGCGATCGCCGGGATCGCCGGCGCCTCCTTCACGCCCGCGTATGCGTACGTCGCGGACATCAGCCCGCCGGAGAGGCGCGCGCAGAACTTTGGCCTCATGGGCGCGGCCTTCGGGATCGGCTTCATCCTGGGGCCCGCCATCGGCGGGCTGCTGGGCGGCCTGAGCCCCCGCGCCCCGTTTTTCACCGCCGGCGTCATCGCGCTCGCCAACGGCGCCTTCGGTCTGTTCGCGCTGCCGGAATCGCTGCCGCAAGCCGCGCACCGCCCGTTCGAATGGCGACGGGCCAATCCACTCGGAACCTTGCGCCAGATCCGCAGGTTCCCGGCCGTCATGTGGCTGCTCGCGGCGCTGTTCCTGTGGCAGGTCGGCCACCAGGTGCTGCCGAGCACCTGGGCCTTCTATACGATCTCCAAGTTCCACTGGACGAGCGCTCAAGTCGGCTACTCGCTCGCCTTCGTCGGGGCGGTGATGGCGATCGGCCAGGGACTGCTCACACGAGTACTGATTCCTTCGCTCGGCGGCGAGCGGCGCGCCGCGGCGGCCGGCATGGCCGCGGCCGTGATCGCCTACCTCGGCTACGCGCTCGTTCCCGCCGGCTGGATGATGTACGTGGTGTCACTCTGCACCTTCATATTTGCGCTCACCTATCCCTCGATGAACGCGCTCGCCTCGGGGCAGATTCCCGCGAACGCGCAGGGCGAGCTCCAGGGCGCGGTGGCGAGTCTCTACAGTCTCAGCTCGATCTTCGGTCCGCCGTTGATGACGCAGGTCTTCGGTTATTTCTCGCGGCCGGACGCTGTCGTGCATTTCCCGGGGGCCGCGTTTGCGACGGCGGCGCTGCTCACGGTGCTCTGCGGGGCATTGTTCGCCAAGGCGATGCGGCTTGCCCCGCGATACACCGCCGCAGCCGCTCCTTCTCAGGCACCCGGAGGCTGAATGTCCCTGCGCGCATCCCTGGTACTGCTCGCAATCCTCGCCGCCTTGGCAAGGTCGGCGGCGGCCGCGGAGGCTGCTGCGGCGGCCCGGGCGCTGCCGCCGATCCGACACGTGTTCGTGCTGGTGCTCGAGAACATGACCTACTCGCACACGTTCGCACCGCAGTCTGACGCCCCCTATCTCGCTCATACCCTCCCGGCGCAGGGAGCGCTGCTCACGCAGTACTACGCGATCGGACATGCGAGCCTCGACAACTACGTCGCGATGATCAGCGGCCAGGCACCCAACCACGAAACGCAGCTCGACTGCCCGACGTTCGGCGATTTCCGCCTGAGCGCGCCCGCGCTCAATGCGGACGGCCAGGCGCTCGGTGCGGGCTGCGTGTACCCGCCGATCGTCAAGACGCTGCCGGATCAGCTCGAGGCGGCGGGCTTCACCTGGCGGGCCTACATGGAGGACATGGGCAATGACCCGCGCCGCGAGCGCGCCACCTGCGGACACGTGCCGGTGGGCGCGGCCGACCCCACCAGCGTGGCGCAGCGCGGCGATCAGTACGCCGCCAAGCACAACCCGTTCGTGTACTTCCACACGATCATCGACGATGCGGCGCGCTGCGATGCACGCGTGGTGAATCTCGACCGTCTGCCCGCGGATCTTGCCAGCGGCGCCGCCACTCCCAACTTCGTGTTCATCACGCCCAACCTGTGCAGCGACGGCCACGATCCCCAGTGCGTCGACGGCCGCGTGGGCGGGCTCGTCGCGATCAACGCCTTCCTCACACAGTGGGTGCCGCTCATCGTCAATTCCGCGGCATTCCGCGCCGACGGCCTGCTCATCGTCACGTTCGACGAAGCCGACGGTATCGGACGCGAGGGCTCGGGCGCCTGCTGCGGCGAGCGCCCGCTGCCGGGGGCGCGCTACGCGCCGGGTTTCAACGGTCCGGGCGGCGGGCGCGTTGGAGCGGTCGTGCTGTCGCCGTTCGTGAAGCCCGGCTCGGTGTCAGCCGTGCCGTACAACCACTACTCGCTCCTCAAGACCGTCGAGGCGCTCTTTGGTCTGAGGCCCCTGGGCTACGCGGCGGCGGCGGGCCCCAAGGTGTTCGGGCCGGACGTCTTCAGCGGCGCCGCGCCGCCTCAACCCGCTCGATGAGCTCGTTGACGAGCGGGTTCGGGCGGAAGAGGGGGATCAGGAAGCTTTGCTGCGGCGAGAAGGTGACCTCGCGCCCGAAGCGCCCGGCGTGGCGCAGCGTGAGCGTAATCCGCGGTGGGTTGGTGAGACCTGCGTAGCTCACGTTGATGATCTCGGCGAGCGGGATGCGCTCCTCCTCGGCGCCGAAGCGCACCCGCAGCGCGTCTCCCTCGTCGACCACCTCGTCGGCCAGGTCGAACACCAGCTTCCTCAGCACGGCGTAGATCGCCACCATCACCGCCGCGGGCGCCACCAACACCGGCCACGGTGGGGCGTTGGGGTTGCCGCGCGTGAGGAGGAGCGGCACCACCACCCCGAGCGCCAGCACCCCGAAGAGCAACGGCGGCAGCACTCTCTTCTGGAAGAAGGTGTTACGCGAGGAGATGCGCTTCCCGGTGAGCACCTGGCTCTCTCTTTCGTATAGTCGACAAATGATTGCCGAGGCAGTATTCTTACTGGCAGTAATTCTAAGCGAGGCGGCCCACGGGCCGCCAGCGAGCGTCCCGTGACCCGCAGAGCCAGCATCAAAGCCGAGCCGCTTGCGCCCGCGCAAGTCCCGGAAGGGGGATTGAGCGTCGGCTACCTGATGGCACGTGCCCGGGCCTCGCTCCTTGCCGGGCTCGATGCCGAGCTCGCGCCGTTCGGCCTCAATGCGATGCAGTACGCGGTGCTCAAGCACCTCGCCGACGGCAACGCGCGCACGGCGGCGGACCTGTGCCGGCACATGTACTACGACACCGGGTCTATGACGCGCATCCTCGACCGGCTCGAGGAGAAGGGCCTGCTGCGGCGCGAGCGCTGCCAGGACGATCGCCGGGTCGTGTTCCTGCGCGTGGCGGCGGCCGGGCGCGCGCAGCTGCCGCGCCTGCGGGCCGTGGGCAGCCGGGTGCTGGACGAACACCTGGCCGGATTCAACGGCGCCGAGGTAGAGACCCTCAAGACCTATCTCGGGCGCATGATCGAAAACGGACGAACTTCAGGGGGCGTGCAACACACTCGAACGGGCAAGCCATGATCACTCACAGGTCCCCTACATTCGCGCTGCTGCTCGGCGCGGCGCTCGCGCTCTGCGGGTGCGTCGACTCCGCCTGGAAGGCGGCCCCGCAGCTCGCTCCCGCACAGCTCAGCGCCGAGCGGACCCTCGCCGGCACGCCGCTCGATGCTGCGGCGTGGCCAGCGGATGGCTGGTGGCATGGCTACGGCGATCCGCAGCTCGATGCGCTGGTCGCCGAGGCGATTGCCGGCAGCCCCTCGCTCACCGCCGCCGCGGCGCGCTTGCGCAGCGCGCAGGGTCAGGCGCTCGCGGTCGGCGCGCTCAAGCTCCCGAATGTGGCGCTCGATGCGCAGGCGACCCGCCAGCGCTACCCCGAGAACTACATCTACCCGCCGCCCTATGCGGGCAACTACTACAACGATGGGCGAGTGGCCTTCGACCTGAGCTACGACATCGACTTCTGGGGCCGTAACCGCGCGCTGCTCGCCGCCGCCCGCTCCGGGGTGGACGCGGCCGAGGCCGATCGAGCCGCCGCGCGCCTCGCGCTTGCGGTGGCGGTGGTGCGCGCCTACGTGCAGCTCGACCTCTGGTATTCGCTGCTCGACGTCGCCAACGATCAGCTCAAGCAGCAGACCTCGATCATGGAGCTCACCCAGCAACGCGTCGACGCCGGGCTCGAGAACGTCGCGCGCGTCAAGCAGTCCGAGGCCAGCCTCGCTTTCGCGCGCGCGGGCATCGCCGCGGCGCAGGCCAACATCGACCTCGCACGCCACCAGCTCGGGGCGCTCGCCGGCGCAGGTCCCGATCGCGGTGAGAGCCTGACGCGGCCGCATTTGAGCGCCCCGGCAGCGATCGCGCTGCCCGCGGCATTGCCCGCCGATCTCCTCGGCCGCCGGCCGGACGTCGCTGCAGCGCGCGCCCAGGTGCAGGGGGCGGCTCAGGGGGTGAAGGCGGCGGCGGCTGACTTCTATCCCAACGTGAATCTCGCGGCGTTCGTCGGGCTGCAGAGCATCGGCTTCGACAAGCTGTTCGAGGGCTCGGCTACCATCGCCGGCGCGACCCCGGCGCTCAGCCTGCCGCTGTTCAACCGCCGGCAGCTGCGCGGCGCGCTCGAAGCACAGCAGGCGCAGTTCGATGCGTCCGTCGGGCAGTACAACCAGACCCTCATCGACGCCGTACACGACGTGGCTGACGTGGTGAGCAACTGGCGGGCGCTCGAGCGCGAGAGCGCCGAGCAGCGCACGGCGCTCGCCGCCGCGCAGCGCGCCTATGAGCTGACCACCGAGCGCTACCGCGCCGGGCTCGACAATTACCTGACCGTGCTGGCGACGGAGAATCAGCTGCTGCTCGCGCAGGCCGCGGGCGCACAGCTCAGCGCGCAGCGTCTCACCTTCAGCGTCGATCTGGTGCGCGCCCTCGGCGGCGGCTACACGCCGCCGGTGCCGACGGGCTGAGGGGGAGCTGACCTCATGGACGTCTCCGTCAAGACGAGTGCGGCGCCCGTTGCGAGCCGCCGCCAGCAGCTGCGCCGCACGGGACTCGTGATCGTCGCGGTCACGGTCGGCGTCATCGCACTCGCCACGCTCGCCTGGTGGTGGCTCTATGCGAGCCGCTACCAGAGCACCGACGACGCCTACGTCGCCGGCGATCTGGTCGGCGTGATGTCGCAGGTGAGCGGCACCGTGGTGTCGATCGGCGCCGACGAGACCGACCGCGTGCAGGCCGGACAGGAGCTGGTGCGGCTCGATGCCACCGATTACCGGATCGCGCTCCAGGATGCCGAGCAGCAGCTGGCGCGCGCCGTGCGGCAGGTGCACACGGTGTTTGCCAACCGCGATGAGCTCAGCGCGCTCGTCGCACAGCGGCGCGCCGACCTCGAGCGTGCGCAGGCCGACCTGGCGCGCCGTCGCGGTCTCACGGCGAGCGGCGCGGTCTCCGCCGAGGAGCTCGGCCACGCGCAGGATGCCGTCAACGCCGCCCGCGATGCGCTCACCGCGGCGCAGAAGAACCTCGCCGCCGGCGTTGCGCTGGTCGGGCGCACCGGAGTCCCGGACAACCCCGAGGTGCGCGCCGCCGCCACCCAGGTGGAGCGCGCCTGGCTCAACGTGCAGCGCACCAGCGTGCACGCGCCCGTGTCCGGCTATGTCGCTCGGCGCGCCGTGCAGCTCGGCGAGCGCATCGCGCCCGGAAGTCCGCTCATGGCGATCGTGCCGCTCGAGCGTCTGCGGGTCGATGCCAACTTCAAGGAAGTGCAGCTCGACCGCATGCGCATCGGCCAGCCGGCCCGCGTGATCACCGATCTCTATGGCGGCCAGGTCGAGTATCACGGGACCGTCGCGGGAGTCGGGCTCGGCACCGGTGCGGCGTTCGCGCTGCTGCCCGCGCAGAACGCGACCGGCAACTGGATCAAGGTGGTGCAGCGCGTGCCGGTGCGCGTCACGCTCGATCCGAAGGAGCTCGAGCAGCACCCGCTGCGCGTCGGGCTCTCGACCCGCGTGCGGGTCGACGTGCACGACAGCGCCGGCACGCAGCTCGCGACCGCCCCGCGCCGCGAGCCGGTGCTCGCGACGCAGGCGTACGACACCGACCTCGGCGAGATCCGCGCGCGCATCGCCGAGATCATCCGCGACAACACCGGCTCGGGCGCCGTAGCGCCCGCGCGGCGCGACTAGTGCGTGAGGCGCGGCGCGCGCCTCACTCGGTCTTGAGATAACACAGGGGCAGGGCGGTCGTGTACTTGATGGTCTCGAGCGCGAAGCTGGCGCTGACGTCGAGGAAGTCCACCGCCGAGATGAGCCGCTTGTACACCGCGTCGTAGGCGTCGATGTCGGGCACCACGATGCGGATCAGGTAGTCGACGTCGCCCGACATGCGGTGGATCTCGGTCACTTCGGGGATATCGCGCACCGCACGCACGAACTTTGCGAACCAGGCTTCGCTGTGGTTGGCGGTCTTCAGGGTCACGAACACCGTAGTGCCGACATTGAGCGCGTGAGCATCGAGCAGCGCCACGGTCTGGCGGATCACGCCCTCCTGTTGCAGCCTCTGGATGCGCCGCCAGCACGGCACCTTGGAGAGGCCCACCCGCTCGGCAATCTCGGCAGCGGTCAGCTCCCCGTTCCCCTGCAGCAGATCGAGAATTCGGGCGTCCAGCTTGTCCATGAAACTTTCGGTTCGTCCAGGCCGGTCGGCGAGCAATATTGTTGCGCAGGCGAGTGACTTGCGCCACCGGTTCGCAACCCCCTCGCACGGCGCGGCGACTAGCATAGCTGCGATGAACCTCCAACGGGCCTTCACCGACCATCCCGCCTCGGTTGGCGAGACGTACCTCGAGCACCTGGCGCATGCCACCTGCTTCGGTGTGCGGATGATCGCGGCCGGAATCGCCTGCCTGGTGCATGCGCTGCTGCCGTTTCTGTTCGAGCACACCGGCAGCGCGGCCATCACCGAGCTGAACGATCGCATGCTCGTCAACCGGCGGAGCGCACCCCCGCCGCTCGCCAGCACTCCGCGACTGCCCCTGTAAGTCCGTGTTGGGCCTGCTGCGGGCGCTCATTCCGCCGTGGGCCTCGCTGCGCCAGGCGGCGCCGGGAATCGCCGTCGCCGTCGCGCTCGCGCTCCTCGCGCGCGCCATCGCGGATGCCCTCGCCCACGGCGCCGTGGGGCTGCCCCGACTGCCGCTGAGCCCGGTCATGTGCGCCGTGGTGCTCGGCATGCTCTGGCGCAACACACTCGGCGTGCCGGGCTGGGCCACCAACGGACTCAAGTGGGCGATGCACCAGCTGCTGCGCACCGGGATCGCGCTCGTCGGGCTGCGCCTCACGCTCGCGGGGGCGAGCTCCATCGCCCTGACGGCGCTGCCGGTGGCCCTCGTCTGTCTCATGGTCGCGCTGCTCGCGGGCCTCGGGCTCGCGCGGCTCTTCGGGGTGGGAACGCGCCTCGGGGCACTGCTGGCAATCGGCACCGCTGTCTGCGGCTGCACCGCGGTAGTCGCGATGTCGCCCGTGATCCGCGCGCGGCACGCCGAGACTGCCTTCGCCGTCACCTGCGTCGTGCTGTTCGGCTGCGCGGCCATGCTCTGCTACCCATGGGTGGCGGGTCGTTTCTTCGGCGCCTCGCCCGTGCACGCCGGTATCTTCCTCGGCACCGCCATCCACGACACCTCGCAGGTGATCGGCGCGGCACTCATGTACTCGCAGCAGGCGCACGCGCCGGCCGCACTCGCCGCCGCCTCCGTCGCCAAGCTCCTGCGCAACCTCTCGATCGCCGTGCTGGTGCCGCTCGCCGCCTGGCGGGCGCGCCGTCACGCAGCTGGCGGCGGCGACGAGGATGCCGGCGAGCCACGGCACGCCGGGCTCGCACCGCACGCGCAGCTGGTGCCGCTGTTCGTCGTGGCGTTTATCGGCTTCATCGCCGTGCGCACCGCGGGCGATGCGCTGCTCGGCGGGCAGAGCGCTCTGTGGCAGGCCGTGATACATACCGGCTACACCGCCTCCGACCTGTTCCTCACCTGCGGCATGACGGCGGTCGGACTGTCGGTGTCCTTCATCGACATGTGGCGCATCGGCTGGCGTCCGCTCGCCGCCGGATTCGTGGTCGCGACCCTGACGGGGGTCTGCAGCCTGACGCTCACGCTCACGCTGCTGCACTTCGCCCACTGAACCCCTAAACTCCCGCGACCGGCGCCTGCGGGGGCGTCAACAGCCGGAGAGCGGAGCATGGCGAGGGAGCGAGCGAAGATTTCGCGCCGCGCGGCGGAGGAGGCGGTACGGGCCCTGCTGCGCTGGGCGGGCGATGACCCGGGGCGGGAGGGACTGCGTGACACGCCGCAGCGCGTCGTGGATGCCTACCGTGACTGGTTCTCCGGCTATCAGATCGATCCCGCTGCGTACCTGCGCCGGACCTTCGAGGAGGTGGCGGGGTACGACGAGATGATCGTGCTGCGCGACATCTCCTTCGAGTCGCACTGCGAGCATCACATCGCGCCGATGATCGGCCGGGTGCACATCGGCTACCTGCCGGCCAACAAGGTAGTCGGCATCAGCAAGCTCGCCCGCGTGGTGGACGGCTACGCGCGGCGGCTGCAGGTGCAGGAGAAGCTCACCGCGCAGATCGCCGACTGCATCGCCGAGGTGCTCAAGCCGCGCGGCGTCGGCGTGGTGGTGGATGCGGCCCACGAGTGCATGACCACGCGCGGCGTGCATAAGCGCAGCGTCTCGATGGTCACGAGCCGCATGATCGGCAGCTTCAGGAGTGATGCGCGCACGCGCTCGGAGTTCCTGACCTTCATTGGGATCGCCGGGGCGCGCGAGGTGTAGCCCCGAGCCGCACGAGCGCACGGCTGGGGCGCGCCGCCCGCTCAGGCCGTGAGCGCCGCCTCGCTGCGCGCCGCGCGCTTGCGGTCCTGCTCCTTGAGGAAGCGCTTACGGATGCGGATCGAGGCCGGCGTAACCTCCACCAGCTCGTCCTCGGCGATGAACTCGACCGCGTACTCGAGGGTCAGCTGGATCGGCGGAGTCAGCAGGATCGCATCGTCCTTGCCGGCGGCGCGGATGTTGGTGAGCTTCTTGGTCTTGATGGGGTTCACGACCAGGTCGTTGTCGCGGCTATGGATGCCGATGATCATGCCCTCGTAGAGCTTCTCGCCCGGGCTCACGAAGAGGCGTCCGCGCTCCTGCAGGTTGAAGAGCGCGTAGGCCACCGCCTCGCCGTTCTCGTTGCTCACCAGCACGCCGTTGTTGCGGTCGGGGATCTCGCCCTTCAGCGGCGCGAAGCCGTCGAATATGTGGCTCATGAGCCCGGTGCCGCGCGTCAGGGTGAGGAACTCGCCCTGGAAGCCGATGAGTCCGCGCGCCGGCACGCGGTACTCGAGCCGCACGCGCCCCCGGCCGTCGACGCTCATGTCCGAGAGCTCCGCGCGGCGCGTGCCGAGGGCTTCCATGACGGCCCCCTGGTGATCCTCCTCGATGTCGACCGTCAGCGCCTCGTAGGGCTCGTGCACCTCGCCGTCGACCACCTTGGTGAGCACGTGCGGGCGCGACACCGCGAGCTCGTAGCCCTCGCGGCGCATGTTCTCGATGAGGATGGTGAGGTGCAGCTCGCCGCGCCCCGAGACGCGCAGCACGTCGGCCTCCTCGGTGTCCTCGACGCGCAGCGCGACGTTCGACTGCAGCTCGCGGTAGAGCCGCTCGCGCAGCTGCCGGCTGGTGACGTACTTGCCCTCGCGCCCGGCGAGCGGTGAGCTGTTGACCTGGAAGTTCATCTGCAGCGTCGGCTCGTCGATCGCGATCGGCGGCAGGCCCTCGGGGTGCTCGCGGTCGCAGACCGTGAGCCCGATGTTGACCGCCTCGATGCCGGTGACGGCGACGATATCCCCGGCGCTCGCCTCCTCGACCGGCAGCCGCTCGAGACCGGTGAAGGTCAGCACCTGGGCGATCTTCGCCTCGCCGCGCTCGGCGTTGCCGTAACGCAGCGCCACCGTCTGTCCGGCACGTACCGAGCCGCGGCGAATGCGGCCGATGCCGATGCGCCCCACGTAGGAGTTGTAGTCGAGGGTCGAGATCTGCAGCTGCAGCGGCAGGTTCTCCTGCGCGGCCGGCGGCGGCACGTACGCGAGGATCGCCTCGAACAGGGCGGACATGTCCGGGCGCCGCTCGGTGTAGTCGGTGCTGGCCCAGCCCTGCAGCGCCGAGGCGTAGATGACCGGAAAGTCGAGCTGCGCGTCGTTGGCGCCGAGCTTGTCGAACAGGTCGAAGGTCTGATCGACGACCCAGGCGGGACGCGCCCCGGGGCGATCGATCTTGTTGACCACCACGATCGCCTTCAGTCCCTGCGCGAGCGCCTTGCGGGTGACGAAGCGCGTCTGCGGCATCGGACCTTCGACCGCATCGACCAGCAGCAGCACCCCGTCCACCATCGACAGCACCCGCTCGACCTCGCCGCCGAAGTCGGCGTGTCCCGGGGTGTCGACGATATTGATGCGCGTGCCGCCGTACTCGATGGCGCAGTTCTTGGCGAGGATCGTGATCCCGCGCTCGCGCTCGAGGTCGTTGGAATCCATGATGCGCTCGCCGAGCCGCTCATGCTCGGCGAAGGTCCCCGACTGCTTGAGCAGGCAGTCGACGAGCGTCGTCTTGCCGTGATCGACGTGCGCGATGATGGCGATGTTGCGGATCGGGCGGTGCATCGGTGAGCGCCGCGCGCGACAAGCTGCGCGGCATCGAAAAAAGGGTGCGCAGGGTACCAGAACGCCGAAACAGGCGTCGGTTTCAATCTTAAATAATTGATTTCATTTAGTTTATCTACTTATGGGGTATCCCGATGCGCAGCGCCACGATCGCGAGGCGGACCTCGACGAAGAAGGCGACGTAGGCAACCGAGAGGCACAGCATCGCCGCGACGAACAGCAGCGCCACCGCCTTCGCGAGGTCGACGCCGAGGAAGGCGTCGGCGAACAGCGAGACCACAACCAGAGCTACCAGCAGCGCAGCTACCGCGCACATGGAGATCGCCGTGTTGATGTACCGCGCCCGCCGCTCGAGGACTCGCAGGTCAGCGAGCAGGGCGCCGCGGCGCGCCGGCTCCTTCTCGAGCCGCTCCTCGAGCGCGCGCGCCCGATCGACCACCCGCGAGAGGCGGTTGGTGAGTACGCTGAGTGTGGCGGCGACACCGGTGAGCAGAAACACCGGTGCGACCGACGACTGGACGACGTGCGCGATATCCATCGAGGCCCCCTTAAGGGAGACAGCGGCGCTCACGGCCGCGCCTCTTCTACCATAAAACGGTCCGCGGTTGCGGCGGTCATTCGTGCTATTGTACGATCGTTCAACAAGCTGGACGACCCGGATCGGTGTTACCGTGCAGACCAGTTCCCTGCAACGCCTCGAGGCGGTGGCGCCCGCGGACCTGAGCGCGCAGAGCCTCCCCGCGTGGATCTACCGCGACGCGGAGTTCTTCGAGCGCGAACAGCAAGCCATCTTCCGCAGCGCCTGGCAGCTCGTATGCCACCTGAGCGATATTCCGCGGCCCGGCGACTTCCATACCCTCGAGCTCCTCGGCGAGCCGCTCGTGGTGCTGCGGGCCGAGGACGGCACGGTGCGCGCCTATCACAACGTGTGCCGGCACCGCGCCGCGCGCCTCCTCGACGGGCCGAGCGGGCACTGCGGCCGGCGCATCACCTGCCGGTATCACGCCTGGACCTACGCCCTCGACGGGCGGCTGATCGGCGTGCCGCAGCGTGACAACTTCCCCGGTCTCGACACCTCGCAGCATGGCCTGAAGCCCCTCGAGCACGAGGTGTTCATGGGATTCGTGTTCGTGCGCCTCGCGCCCGGGCTGCCGAGCGTGCGCGAGATGGCGGCGCCCTACGCGAGCGAGCTGGCGCTGTATCGCTTCGAGGAGCTGGTGCCGATGGGGCGCGTGACGCTGCGCTCGCGCGCGGTGAACTGGAAGAACGTCGCCGACAACTACTCCGACGGCCTGCACATCAACGTGGCCCACCCGGGGCTCACACGGCTCTTCGGCCGGGACTATCGTATCGAGGCGCAGCCGTGGATCGACAAGATGTCGGGCACGCTGCGTGATACGCCTTCGTCCAACTGGTCGGAGCGGCTATACCAACAGCTGCTGCCTTGGGTCGCAGCTCTGCCCCCCGAGCGACAGCGCCTGTGGACCTATTTCAAGCTGTGGCCGAATATCGCCTTCGACATCTATCCCGATCAGGTCGACTTCATGCAGTTCCTGCCCATCTCGCCTACCGAGACGCTGATCCGCGAGATCGCCTACGTGCATCCGGACGCACGCCGCGAGATGCGCGCCGCGCGCTACCTTAACCTGCGCATCAATCGCCGCGTCAGCCTCGAAGACAAGGCGCTCATCGAGCGCGTGCAGGCCGGCATGGCCTCGAGCAGCTACAGCACGGGACCGCTGAGTGTCGGGGAGGTGTGCCTGCGCGGCTTCGCGCGGCGGCTGCGCAAGCTCATACCCGAGAGCCAGTTGCCGCACCCGCCGGCGCGGGGCTGGAGCCGTGGCTGAGGCGGGCGCGGGCGGCGGCGGGCGCTGCGATGCGCTGATCGTCGGCGGCGGCCACAACGGCCTGGTGTGCGCCGCGTATCTCGCGGCCGCCGGCCTCAAGGTGACCGTGCTCGAGCGGCGCGCGGTGGTAGGCGGTGCCGCCGTGACCGAGGAGTTTCATCCAGGATTTCGCAACTCGGTCGCCGCCTACACCGTCTCGCTCCTCAACCCGAAGATCATCCGCGACCTCGAGCTCGCACGCTACGGCCTGCGAATCGTCGAGCGCCGCTGCGCCAACTTCCTGCCCACGGCCGACGGAGGCTATCTGCTGACCGGCGAGGGCCGCACTCAGGCCGAGGTGGCGCGCTTCTCGGCGCGCGACGCGGCGCGCATTCCCGACTACGGCGCGCGCCTCGAGGCCATCGCGGACGTGTTGCGCGACCTCGTGCTGGTGACCCCGCCGAACGCCGTCGCCGGCAGCTGGCGTGCGGCGCTGCCGGAGCTGGTGCGCGCCGCGCGAGTCGGCGGGCGGCTGAAGCGGCTCGACCTGTCGCTGAGGAGCGAGCTCTTGTCGCTGTTCGCCATGTCCGCCGGCGACTATCTCGACCGCTGGTTCGAGAGCGAGCCGATCAAGGCCGTGTTCGGCTTCGACGGCGTGGTGGGCAACTACGCGAGTCCCTACTCGGGCGGCTCGGCCTACGTGCTGCTGCATCACGTGTTCGGCGAGGTCAACGGCAAGAAGGGTGCCTGGGGCCACGCGCTCGGTGGCATGGGGGCCATCACCCAGGCGATGGCGCAGTCGGCCGGCGCGCGCGGTGCCGTGATCCGCGTCAACACGCCGGTGCGCCAGGTACTGGTCGAAGGCGAGCGCGCGGTCGGCGTCGTCACCGAGTCGGGCGAGACGCTGCGCGCCGCGGCGGTGATCTCCAACCTCAATCCCAAGCTCCTCTATCTCAATATGCTCGAGCCGGGCGCGCTGCCGAGCGGGTTCCGCGAGCGCATCGGTCACTACCGCTGCGGCTCCGGGACCTTCCGCATGAACGTGGCGCTCGCCGAGCTGCCGGATTTCACCTGCCTCCCGGGCCGGCAGTCCGCCGACCATCACACCGCCGGCATCATCTTGGCGCCGACGCTCGCCTACATGGAGCGCGCCTACTTCGATGCGCGTGCGCTCGGCTGGTCGCGCCAGCCGATCATCGAGCTCGTCATCCCCTCGACGCTTGATGACAGTCTCGCCCCAAAGGGTAAGCACGTCGCGAGCCTTTTCTGTCAACATGTGGCCCCGCAGTTGCCGCACGGCGCCTCCTGGGATGCGCATCGCGAGACGGTCGCCGATCTCATGATCGATACCGTGAATGCCTACGCCCCGAACTTCAAAGCCGCGGTGCTCGGGCGCCAGATCATGAGCCCGCTCGATCTGGAGCGTACCTTCGGGCTGGTGGACGGCGACATCTCGCACGGGACGCTGAGTCTCGATCAGCTGTTCTCGGCGCGCCCGCTGCTCGGCTACGGCAACTACCGCGGACCGCTCGCGGGACTCTACATGTGCAGCGCCGGCACCCACCCTGGGGGCGGTGTCACCGGCGCGCCCGGTCACAATGCGGCGCGCGAGATCCTCGCCGACTTCCGCCGCGGGCGGCTGCGGCGCAGCGCGTGAGGGGCCCGCGCACGCGCGCCGCGGCGGCGGTGCACAATCCGCTCGAGCCGCGCCGCCCGCGTTTCCGCCGCCAGCTGCCCGAGCAGCGCCGTGCGGCGCTCATTGCGGCGACCATCGAGTCCCTGAAGCGCTACGGCCACGAGGGTCTCTCGATCCGCACCATCAGCGCCCAGGCCGGGGTCTCGGTCGGGCTCATCAATCACCATTTTCCCAACAAGGACGAGCTGGTAGCCGCGGCCTTCAGTCATTTCAACCGCGAGCTGGTCGATGCCCTTAAGACGGCGGCGGCGCGCGCCGACACTCCGGCCGCACGCCTGCGGGCGTTCCTCGAAGCCTCCTTCTCGCCGCCGAATCTCGACGCCGACGTGCTCACGGTATGGGTCGTGTTCTGGGGCATTTACCGGCATTCGCGCCCGATCCAGCGCGTGCGGCGCGAGACCTACGCTGACTACGTGCGCCTGATCCGCGGCCTGCTCGCCGACCTGCTCGCCAGGGCGGCCGAGGGCGGGCGGGGACGCGGCAAGGGCGGCGTGAACCTGCGGCTCGCCGCCATCGGCTTCACCGCGCTCCTCGATGGCCTGTGGCTCGAGTGGTGCCTCGAGCCGGGCCGATTCCGCCCGCGCGAGGCCGTGGCGCTGTGCGAGAGTTGGGTGGAGGCTCTCTGCCGGCGCGCACCCGGCTGGAATTCCGCCTAACTACCCCCACATCCGCAGGCAGTGGCCACCGGCGCTCATCCATCGCACGCTGTCCGCCCTGCGGCCGGGGTCCCCGCTCCCGAGGGGCTGACGCTGCGCGGCTTTTTCGGCGTCTTCCGCTACAGCCGCCGCGCGCTCGAGCTCGTCTGGAGCACCAGTCACCCCCTCACGCTGGCACTCGGCGCGCTGACGCTGCTCGCGGGCGTGCTGCCGGCGTCGGTCGCCTACGTTGGCGCGCTCATCGTGGATGCGGTGGTGGCGGCCATGCGCGCCGGTGGCTCCGGCAGGCGCGTGGTCGAGCTCGTCGTTCTCGAGGGTGCGCTGGTCGCCGCCATCGCCGCGGGGCAGCGGGGTCTGTCACTGTGTCAGTCGCTGCTGCGCGCGCAGCTCGGCCAGCGTGTCAACGTGATGATCCTCGAGAAGGCGCTCACTCTCGAGCTCGCGCACTTCGAGGACTCGGAGTTCTACGACAAGCTGACGCGCGCGCGCCGCGAGGCCTCGACCCGCCCGCTAAGCCTCGTGACCCGCACCTTCGGACTGGTGCAGAACGGCATCTCGCTCGCGAGCTACGCGCTGCTGCTCGCGCGCTTCTCGCCGTGGGCGGTCGCGGTGCTGCTGCTCGCCGGGGTGCCGGCGTTCATCGCCGAGGTCAAATTCTCAGGCGATGCCTTTCGCCTCTTCCGCTGGCGCTCGCCCGAGTCGCGCATGCAGATCTACCTCGAGACCGTCATCGCGCGCGAGGACCACGCCAAGGAGGTAAAGCTCTTCGGCCTGGGTCCGCGCCTCCTCGAGCGCTATCGCGACATCTTCCATCGGCTCTACGGCGAGGATCGTGCACTCGCGGTGCGCCGCGATGCCTGGGGCTTCGCGCTCGGGCTGATCGCGACCGGGGCGCTCTACGGCGCCTACGCCTGGATCGCCGTGAGCACGGTGCGCCAGCTCATCACGCTCGGCCAGATGACCATGTATCTTGCGCTGTTCCGTCAGGGGCAGTCGGCAGTCTCCGCCATGCTCGCGGCGGTCGGCGGCATGTACGAGGACAACCTCTATCTCTCTACCCTGTACGAATATCTGGAGACGCCGGTGCCGGCGCCCGCCGGCACCGCCCCGCGCGGTCCCGATCCCGCGGATGGCATCCGCTTCGAAGACGTGAGTTTCAGCTACCCCGGGGCCGAGGGCGCGGCGCTCGAGCACGTCACGCTGCACCTGAAGCCCGGCGCCAGCCTCGCGCTGGTCGGCGAGAACGGCTCAGGGAAGACCACGCTCATCAAGCTCCTGACGCGCCTGTACGCGCCCACCGCCGGGCGCATCCTCCTCGACGGGCGCGATCTCGGTGAGTGGGACGAGGCGGCGCTGCGCGAGCGCATCGGTGTCATCTTCCAGGACTTCGCCCGCTACCAGATGCTGGTGGGCGAGAACGTCGGCGCCGGGGATGAGCGCTACTTCGAGGACGAGTCGCGCTGGCGCGACGCGGCCGAGAAGGGCCGGGCGAGCGATTTCATCGCCACTCTGCCGGCCGGCTACCACACACAGCTCGGTAAGTGGTTTCGCGACGGTCGCGAGCTCTCCGGGGGCCAGTGGCAGAAGATCGCGCTGTCGCGCGCCTTCATGCGCACGCGCGCGGACATCCTGGTGCTCGACGAGCCGACCGCGGCTATGGACGCGCAGGCGGAGGCCGAGGTGTTCGAGCACTTCCGCCAGCTCGCGCACGACCGCATCACGATCCTCATCTCGCACCGCTTCTCGACGGTGCGCATGGCCGATCAGATCGCGGTGCTCGCCGGCGGTCGCATCGTCGAGCGCGGCACGCATGAGGAGCTCATGCGACTCAACGGCCGCTACGCGCACCTGTTCACGTTGCAGGCGCGGGGCTACAGATGACGGTTGCTTAATCACCTCACCAGCCGAGCACTCCGTGGGAAGCTCAGCAAATGGGCTACAGATGACGGCTGCGCAAACGCCGGGACGTTATTCCTGGCGCGCGCTGGCGGCCGCCACGTCCGCGGACGGCGGCGAGTCCGAGGCGCTGCCCGTCTGCTCGGCGAGCTGCAGGCGCGCTTCGTCGCGCATGCGCCGGGTGTCGAGCTTGCGGATCTCGGCGATCGGGCAGTTCATTCCCTGGGTAC
>DATMMK010000093.1:0-93263 GCA_035569755.1 Steroidobacteraceae bacterium | reverse complement strand
ATACCGCATGCTCGAGTTCTTCATGACCCACCCGGAGCGCGTCTACACCCGCGATCAGCTCCTCGACCGCATCTGGGGCGGCAACGTTTACGTCGAAGAACGCACGATCGACGTGCATATTCGCCGTCTGCGCAAGGCGCTCGAGGAATTCGGGTACGATCGCTTCGTGCAGACCGTGCGCGGCTCGGGCTATCGCTTCTCGGCCCGCACGGGTTGATAGACCGGCACGGCTTGGGGCCCTGATGCAGCCCGCGACGCAGATGTGGTGGTTCACGGTCGGCCGCCTGTTCGCCACGGTCGTGGCGGGCCTCGGCGCCGGCTGGCTGCTCGGCAATCTCTGGGCGGGGCTCGCCTGCGCGCTCGCGCTGCACCTTGGGTGGGTGCTCGCCAACCTGTTCCGGCTCGAGTGGTGGCTGCGGCATCGCAACTTCGCCGATCCTCCGGACGTTGGCGGTGTGTGGGGCGAGATCATCGCGCAGGTGGTGCGGCTGCACCGCCGCAAGCGCTTTCACAAGCAGCGCTTCGTGCAGCTGATGCGCCAGCTGCAGCGCTCCACTGCGGCGCTCCCCAACGGCGTGGTGATACTCAATGCACAGCGCGAGATCGTCTGGTTCAACCGCATGGCGGCGCGGCTCCTCGAGCTGCGCAGCACCGCCGACCTGGGACTGCGGATCGATAACCTCCTGCGGGAGCCCGAGTTCGTGCGCTATCTCGGGCGCCAGGACTATTCGAACCCGGTGGTCATCCGGCCGACGATGGGCGAGGACACCTACCTCTCGCTGCAGGTCGCTCCCTACGGCGACGGTCAGTTGCTGCTCCTCGTGAGCGATGTGTCGCGGCAGATGCGGCTCGAGGCGGTGCGGCGTGATTTCGTGGCGAACGCGTCCCACGAGCTGCGCTCTCCCCTTACGGTAATTTCCGGCTACCTCGAGACGCTGGCGCAGGACCCCGTTCTCGATCAGGAGCTGCTCGCGCCCGTCGCGGAGATGCGCCGCCAGGCCGAGCGCATGACCCAGATCATCCGAGACCTTATCGAGCTGTCGCGGCTCGAGGAGACGGACGAAATCGTCGGCGGCGCCCCCATCGACGTCGCCGCGCTCCTCTCGCTGCTGCGCAAGGACGTGCTGGCGCGCCCGGTGCGGCCGCAGGAGGTGCGCGTGCGTATCGAGTCCGCCGTGCGGCTGATCGGCGACGAGCCCGAGATCCATTCTGCGTTCTCGAATCTCGTGGATAACGCGGCCAAGTACACCCCACCCGAAGGCTCTATAGAGATGCGCTGGTGGACCGACGAAGAGGGCGGGCACTTCGCCGTAACCGATACCGGCTTCGGCATTCCCTCCGAGCACATCCCCCGCCTCACCGAGCGCTTCTACCGGGTGGACGCCGGCCGCTCGCGGGCAACGGGCGGCTCGGGCCTCGGACTCGCAATCGTCAAGCACGTACTGCAGCGTCACGGGGCCAGGCTCGAGGTGCAGAGCACGCTCGGCGAGGGGAGCTCTTTCACCTGCCACTTTCCCACCGAACGGCTGGCGCGGCCGGCGGGCGCCACCCTGATCACGGAAACAGCTTAGGTTTTTTCTACAACTGCCTAATTTGTCAGAAATCTTTAGTCGTGCTGTCATGCGGCAGAAATATGCGGGCGCGACCTTAGCTGCATGACAAACGGCAACGTGCGGCGCCCAGGCAGGACGCGGGTCCGGACGCTGTTCCTTTCGGACATCCATCTCGGCTACCGGCACGCGCGCGCCCGCGAGCTCAATGAGTTTCTCGCCGGGGTCGAGGCCGAGAACATCGTCCTGGTCGGCGACATCGTCGACGCTCTGAGCCTCGCGCGACGCGTCTTCTGGTCGGCGGAGCACACACAGGTCGTGCGCACGCTCCTCGCCCGCGGCCGCGCCGGCTCGCGCCTCGTCTACATCCCCGGCAACCATGACGAGAGCCTCGGCGTATTTGCCGAGATGCTGCAGGGACAGTTCGAGGTGCACCGCGAGTGGGTGCACCGCACGCAGCGCGGAGAGCGCTTGCTGGTGCTGCACGGCGACCAGTTCGACGGCGCAGTCAATTGCTCGCCCTGGCTCACGCATCTCGGAGATGCCCTCTACGAGCTCACCGTGCGCCTCAGCGACGGGGTCAACAACTTCCGCCGGGCGATCGGCAAGGCGTACTGGCCGCTCGCCGAGCGGCTGAAGCTCAGCATTCCGACCAGCGTCCGCTACATCGAGAAGTTCGAGCAGGTGGCGGCACATCACGCGCGCACCCAGGGCTATGACGGGGTGGTGTGCGGCCACATCCACCGCGCCAATCTTCGCGACATCGACGGGACGCTCTATTGCAACACCGGCGATTGGGTCGAGTCCTGCTCCGCGCTCGTCGAGGCCGCCGGCGGGGAGCTGCGGCTGCTGCGCTGGCCCCACGCCGCCCGCGCCCCGCGCCGCCGCCGCAGCGCCGGCCTCGTCGCCGACGCGGCGTGAGGTTATCATCGGGCGTATGAGGGCGCGCCTCACGGCGCAGAGGCACCGATGGAAACCGCCGATCTCAGTCACCACATCTCGCGTCGTTTCAACGAAGACCTCGAGCGCGTGCGCAGCAAGGTGCTCGGCATGGGCGGCTTCGTCGAGCAGCAGCTGCACAAGGCGATCACGGCGCTGGTCGAGGGCGACAGCTCACTCGGTGAGTCGGTCGCGATGGATGACTACCAGGTGAACAACATGGAGGTCGCGATCGACGACGAGTGCAGCCGCATCCTCGCGACCCGGGCGCCGGCGGCCGGTGATCTGCGCGTGATCGTCGCGATCATCAAAACCATCACCGACCTGGAGCGCATCGGGGACGAGGCCGAGAAGATCGGCTACATCGCTTCCCGGCTCGCCACCATGGAACGGCCGGCCGACAAGTACCGGGAGATCAAGCATCTCGGGCGCGTGGTATCAGAGATGGTGCACGATGCCCTCGATGCCTTTGCGCGCATGGACAGCGACTCGGCGCTGCGGGTCGCGCGGCAGGACCGGCTGGTGGACGAGGAGTACGAGGCGATCCAGCGGCAGAGCATCACCTTCATGATGGAAGATCCGCGCACGATTCGCCGGGCGCTCGATGTCATGTGGGTCGTGCGCGCGCTCGAGCGTATCGGCGATCACGCGAAGAACATCAGCGAATACGTCATCTACATGGTGCACGGCAAGGACATCCGCCACACCTCGCTCGACGACGTCGAGCGCGAGCTGCGCGCCGGATCGGGCGCGGCGGGCATAGCGCCGTAGCAATCCGTTAGACTGAGGCGATGGCACGCCGCCGCCTCGTCAACATTGCCGGGTTCCTCCTGTGCGCCGGGCTCATGGCTTATGCGCTGCACGCGCAATATGACCTGGGACTCGAGCCCTGTCCGCTGTGCATCTTCCAGCGCATCGGGGTCATCCTCATGGGCGTGACTTTCCTCGCCGCCGCTCTCCACCATGCGCGCGGCCGCGGCCGCTACGTGTACGGCGGGCTGGTCGTGCTCTTTGCACTTCTCACGGTAGCCGTGGCGGCGCGTCAGCTCTACATCCAGAGCCTGCCACCCGGAAGCCTGCCTTCCTGCGGGGCGCCGCTCGCCATGATGCTGCGCTTCATGCCCGTGATCGAGGTGGTCCGCAGGGTGCTGAGCGGCAGCGGGGAGTGCGGCGAGGTCAACTGGACTTTTCTCGGGCTCGCAATGCCCGCCTGGGTGCTGATGTGGGCGCTGCTGCTCGGCGCCGCGGGGGCGCTCGCCAACTTCAGGTCAGAAGCTTCCGCAGCACGTTGAGGTACATGCGCTCGAGCGCCTCGAGGTCGGCAACCCTCACGTACTCGTTGACCTTGTGGATCGAGGCGTTCACGACACCGAGCTCTACCACCTGCGCCCCCAGCGGCGCAATGAAACGCCCGTCGGAAGTGCCCCCTCCCGTGGAGAGACGGGGTCTGGCTCCCGTCACCTGCGCCACGGCCTCGCCGACTGCGTCCGATAGCTGGCCTGGCGGGGTGTAGAAGGGCTCGCCCGACACGTACCACTCGATCGTATAGCGCACGCCATGCTTGCGCAGGATCTCCTCCACCGTGCTCTTGAGCTTCTCGAGCGTCTGCACCGGGGAGTAGCGCAGGTTGAAGCGCGCCTTGAGCTCCCCGGGGATGACGTTCGGCGCGCCCGTGCCGGCGTTGAGATTCGAGACCTGGAAGGTGGTCGGCTGGAAATGCTCGGTTCCCTCGTCCCACACCTGCCGCGTGAGCTCGGCGAGCGCCGGCGCCAGGGTGTGCACCGGATTCTCCGCGAGCTGCGGGTAGGCGACGTGCCCCTGCACGCCGTGCACCGTGAGCCGCCCGCTGAGCGAGCCCCGCCGCCCGACCTTGATAGTGTCTCCGATCGTGGTCTCGCTCGAGGGCTCGCCCACCAGGCACCAGTCGATGCGCTCGCCGCGCCCGGCGAGCGCCTCGGCCACGCGCTTGGTGCCGTCGACCGACGGGCCTTCCTCGTCGCTCGTGATGAGAAAGGCGATCGAGCCGCGGTGCCGGGGATGACTGCGGACGAATTCCTCGGTGGCGGTCACCATGGCGGCGAGCCCCGTCTTCATGTCGGCCGCGCCGCGCCCGTAAAGGAGCCCGTCGCGCTGACTGGGCACGAAGGGGTCGCTGCGCCACTCCTCGAGCGGGCCGGTGGGGACCACGTCGGTGTGCCCGGCGAAGCAGAAGACCGGCGCCGCCGCGCCCCGCCGTGCCCAGAGATTCTCGACGTTCCCGAAGCGCAGCGGCTCGACGCTGAACCCGACGGCCTTGAGCCGCTGCGCGATCAACTGCTGACAGCCCTCATCCGCGGGTGTGACGGAGCGGCGTGCGATCAGGTTTTCGGCGAGCTCGAGGGCCTGGGACATCAGTCGCAGCGGGGCATGTGGGGTTCGCGTTTATACGGTGAGGCGCTGGGTCGGGCAAGTCGTGCGGCTGTCACGACCGTGAAAACTCCCCCGGCAAGACTACCGCTAGAGCCACCTGGGGGCGGCCGCCGGGCCCTGTCATCGAAGCGTCACATTATTGTCATCTAATTCGCGCGTCCGGTGGGGACATTGCGCGTTCCCCCGACTTTTGCAGGAGTTAAAACATGAATTTACAGAGATTCCAGCGGGTACTTCTGGCGCTGCTCGGCGCCCTCGGCGCCACGGGCGCCGTACAGGCGACCGATATCTCGGGTGCCGGGGCGACTTTTCCCTATCCGATCTACTCGAAGTGGGCGGATGCCTACAGGCAGCAGACCGGGGTCGGGCTCAACTACCAGTCGATCGGCTCAGGCGGCGGCATCAAGCAGATCAAGGCGAAGACCGTCACCTTTGGCGCGAGCGACATGCCTCTGAAGCCCGATGACCTCAAGGAGGCGGGCCTGGTGCAGTTCCCGATGATCATCGGCGGCGTCGTGCCGGTGGTGAACCTGAAGGGCGTGCAGGCCGGACAGATGGTGTTGAGCGGTGCACTCGTGGCCTCCATCTATCTGGGTGAGATCAGCAAGTGGAACGACGCGCGCATCCAGAAGCTGAATCCGAAGCTCGCGCTCCCCGCGACCAACATCGCGCCGATCTACCGCTCGGACGGCTCGGGGACGAACTTCCTCTTCTCGCACTACCTGTCGCAGGCGAGCCCGAAGTTCAAGGAGACGATCGGCGAGAACACCTCGGTGCAATGGCCGATCGGGATCGGCGCCAAGGGCAACGAGGGCGTGGCGAACATGACCGCGCAGACCGACGGGGCGATCGGCTACGTCGAGTACGCCTACGCCAAGCAGACCAAGATGGCCTACTGCGACCTCGTCAATACCGCCGGTAAGACCGTCGCGCCCGGCGGAGAGTCGTTCCAGGCGGCTGCCGCGAATGCCGACTGGGCGCATGCACAGGGTTACTACCTGATCCTCACCGATCAGCCGGGCGCGGGCAGCTGGCCGATCACCGGAGCGAGCTTCATCCTGGTCTACGGCGTGCCACCCGATGCAGCGGCGACCGGCGAGGCGCTCAAGTTCTTCGACTGGGCGTATCGCAACGGTGGCAAAATGGCGGCCGACCTCGACTATGTGCCGCTGCCCGAGAGCCTGATCAAGCAGGTGCGCGCAACCTGGAAGGCGGAGATCAAAGGTGTGCCGGCCATGGCCAGCGCATCCGACGCCAAGCGGATGTAGTCTGTACCGCACCCGATGAATACCGCGGCTGCGATCGATTCGCGGCACGCGGCGGGGCAGCGGCTGCGTGAGCGCATGTTCAGCGCCGCCACTTTCGTGGCGGCGGTGCTCGTGCTGACGCTCCTCGGGGGCGTCGCCCTGACGCTGCTGCACGGGGCTTGGCCGGCGCTCGCGCACTTCAAGCTTCGTTTCCTGACGAGCGAGGTGTGGAACCCGGTAACCGACCAGTTCGGGGCGCTGGCGGCGGTGTACGGGACGCTCGTCACCTCGCTCATCGCGCTCGCGATCGCGATTCCCGTGAGCTTAGGAATAGCGATCTTTCTCACCGAGCTCGCGCCCGCATGGCTCAAGCGCCCGGTCGGCATCGCCATCGAGCTGCTGGCGGCGGTGCCGAGCATCATCTTCGGGATCTGGGGGCTGTTCGTGCTGGCGCCGATTCTGCAGCGGCACGTGCAGCCGTGGCTCATCGACACCATCGGGCCGCTGCCGATCGTCGGCAGGCTCTTTCAGGGGCCGCCGTTCGGCATCGGCATACTGACTGCCGGAATCGTGCTGGCCATCATGGTGGTGCCGTTCGTCTCGGCGGTGGCGCGCGATGTGTTCGAGACCGTGCCGGACGTTCTCAAGGAGTCCGGTTACGGGCTCGGCGCCACCACCTGGGAAGTGATCTGGCAGGTGGTCGTGCCGTACGCACGCACCGGCATGATCGGCGGCATCATGCTCGGCCTCGGGCGGGCGCTCGGTGAGACGATGGCGGTGACCTTCGTCATCGGCAACGCGCACCGCATCGGCTCCTCGCTCCTCGCCCCCGGTACGACCATCTCTGCCGCCATCGCCAACGAGTTCACCGAGGCGGTCGGCGATCTTTATACCTCCTCGCTGGTCGCGCTCGGGGCGCTGCTCTTTCTCATTACCTTTGCGGTGATCGCGGCGGCGCGGTTGATGCTGCTGCGCCTCGAGCGCCGTGCGCTCTCCTCGGTATGAGCCGTCGGTTCCTGCGCAAGGTGATCAATCTCGTGGCGCTCGGCCTCTCCGGCCTCGCCACCGCGATCGGCCTGTTCTTCCTCGGCGCGATTCTCTGGACGCTCCTCAGCCGCGGGTTCGCGGGCATGTCGGCGGCCCTGTTCACCGCGATGACGCCGCCGCCGGGCGGCAGCGGCGGGCTGCTTAACGCGATCTACGGCAGCCTTGCCATGACCGTGATCGGCATTCTCCTCGGCGGGCCCGTAGGGATGCTCGCCGGCACTTACCTCGCCGAATACGGCCGCAATGCGCGCCTCTCGGTCGTGATCCGCTTCGTGAACGACGTGCTGCTGTCGGCGCCTTCGATCATCGTCGGCCTGTTCGTGTACGAGCTGCTGGTAGTCCGCATGGGGCACTTTTCCGCGCTCGCGGGCGCCGTGGCGCTCGCGATCATCGCCATTCCGGTGACGGTGCGCACCACCGAGGACATGCTGAATCTCGTGCCGCAGGGCATGAGGGATGCCTCCACCGCCATGGGTGCCTACCCCTGGCGCACCATCACCAGTGTGATCTACCCCGCAGCGCGCAGCGGCATCGTGACGGGCCTGCTGCTCGCCATCGCGCGCATCAGCGGCGAGACGGCGCCGCTGCTGTTCACGGCGCTCAACAACCAGTTCTGGAGCACCAACCTCAACGCGCCGATGGCCAACCTGCCGGTGGTGATCTTCCAGTTCGCACTCAGCCCCTATCCCAACTGGCAGCAGCTCGCCTGGTCGGGGGCGTTGCTCATCACGCTGTCGATCCTGATCCTGTCCATCACGGCGCGCCTCGTCGTAGCACGGCTCGGGCCCGGGGGGCAGCGCTGATGGGCGCTTCCGGAGCCGAGCTCGCGCCGGCCGTCGCCGCCGAGCGCGCGGCACACCCGGTGAAGTACGACGTGCGGCACCTCGACTTCTACTACGGTGCGGCGCAGGCGCTCAAGGACATCAACCTCACGCTCGTCGACCGGCGCATCACCGCCTTCATCGGGCCCTCGGGCTGCGGCAAGTCGACGCTGCTGCGGGTTTTCAACCGCATGTATGCGCTCTACACGGGGCATCGCGCGACCGGTGACGTGCGGCTCGACGGGGAGGACATCCTCGCGCCGACTGTGGATGTCGCGGCGCTGCGCTACCGGGTCGGGATGGTGTTCCAGAAGCCGACGCCTTTTCCCATGTCGATCTTCGACAACGTGGCCTTCGGGCTGCGGCTCGTGCGACGCATCTCCCACAGCGAGCTCGCGGACCGGGTCGAGGAGGCGCTGCGCGATGCGGCGATGTGGGAAGAAGTCAAGGACAAGCTGCACGAGGACGGCCGCGGCCTCTCGGGCGGCCAGCAGCAGCGCCTGTGCATCGCCCGTACCCTGGCGGTGAGGCCCGAGGTTATCCTGTTCGACGAGCCGACCGCGGCGCTCGACCCGATCTCGACGCTGCGCATCGAGGAGACGCTTCAGTCGCTCCGAGAGAAGTACTGCATCGCCATCGTGACGCACAATCTGCAGCAGGCCGCACGCGTGTCGAATTTCACCGCCTTCATGTACCTCGGCGAGCTGGTCGAGATGGGTCCCACCGAGCAGGTCTTTACGGCGCCGAAGAATCGCCGCACCGATGACTACGTTACCGGACGATTTGGCTGAGCATCCCCGATGAGCGAGCCGCCCAAGGAGACCCCGCAGCCAGCCGATACCGCCGGTGCAGCGCGCGGGCCGGTCCGCGGTAACGGCGCGGGGGCCGAAGCGAGCACCGGCAACGGGTCGGGGCGCAAGCCCGTCACCGTCGCCGCTCCTGCGGCCGCCGAGCCGCCCGCGCGCCACCTGGGCGAGAGCGGCCTCAATCTCAAGCCGAGTGGGCGGGTGCACGTGGCGGTCCGCGCCGAGGCGAGTGCGCGCGCCGCGGAGCAGACCGTCATCGCGGATCCGGTCTTCTCCTGCCGCGACGTCAACGTCTACTACGGAGCCAAGCAGGCGCTGAAGAATGTCACGATCGACGTAGGACGCCGCCAGGTGCTGGCGATGATCGGGCCTTCGGGCTGCGGCAAGTCGACGTTCCTGCGGTGCCTCAACCGTATGAACGACACCATCCCGGGTGCCCGCGTCACCGGCAGCATCACCCTCGACGGCAGCGACATCCACGATGAGCGCCGTGACGTGGTGCAGCTGCGCGCCCGCGTCGGCATGGTGTTCCAGAAGCCGAACCCCTTCCCGAAGTCGATCTACGACAACGTTGCCTACGGTCCGCGCATCCACGGCCTGGCGAAGAGCCGCGCTCATCTCGACGACATCGTGTGCGCGAGCCTGACGCGCGCCGGCCTCTGGGACGAGGTGAAGGACCGGCTCGGCAGCCCCGGCACCGGCCTCTCCGGCGGCCAGCAGCAGCGCCTGTGCATCGCGCGCACCATCGCCGTGCAGCCGGAAGTCATTCTCATGGACGAGCCGTGCTCGGCGCTCGATCCGGTGGCCACCGCCCGCATCGAGGACCTGATCGACGAGCTGTGCGAGCTCTATGCGATCGTGATCGTGACCCATTCGATGCAGCAGGCCGCGCGCGTCTCGCAGCGCACCGCCTACTTTCACCTCGGCGAGCTGATCGAGGTCGGCGACACCGATCGGGTGTTCACCAACCCGCGCCACCGGCTCACCGAGGACTACATCACCGGGCGATTCGGCTAGTGCCTTAAAACGAAAGGGCCCGCCTCAAGCGGGCCCCGTCGTTTTCTCCGTTTGTGGGCGGAGCCTCCCGGCGACGCCTTCAGAACCTGAAGCGCAGGCCCGCCGTGGTGGCGACGTTGGTCGTGTTCAGGTAGCCGTTGGCGAGGCCGCCCTGCACGCCCGAATACATGCTGCCCGCATAGACATCGAAGCGCTTCGAGAGCTTGTAATCGAGCACGAGGGTCAGCACCGTCTCGGTGCCGCTGCACGCCGCGTTCGCCTTCGTGCTGCATCCCGTGTTGGCGCCTGTTGCGAAGGCGTCCTGGTTGAAGCCGTAGTAGGCCGTCATCAGGTCGAGGTCGGACGTAATTCCCCACTTCAGGCCGCCCCAGTAGACCTCCAGCACCTTCTGGCTGTTATAGGCGGCGTTGTTGGTGAACCCGAGGATATAGCCGCCGATGGTCAGCGAGCCCGCCGGCAGCGGATTGGTCGGGTTGTTGAACTCGATGCGCTCGTAGCCACCGGACACCTTGATGGGCGCGCCCGGGGGAGCGTAGAAGAGCATGACCGCGTAGGTCTGGTTATCGGACACTGTAGCCGACAGCGAGTTGCTGATCGGCCAGCACTGCGGGGTCGCGGGTGCGGCCGCCGTGCAGGTGCCGGTCTGTAGGGTCGTGACCTGCGCAGCGCTCAGCGCGGAGACCACCACCGCGTCGTACTTCTTGAAGTAGTACCCGTCGATCGAGAAGCCGGCGTACTCGCCACCGATCGTGAACTGGTAGCCGGTGTTGGTGCTGCCGCTCGCGCTGCCGAACTGATACAGGGCGCCGAGGTGCAGCCAGTCGTACTTGGCGGTGTACTTGATCGACTGATCGAGGCGCCGGTCCTCGGTGTCGCCGCCGCCGGCGGCCGTGCCGGAGTAGCCGATCAGCGAGAACGCGTTCGACGCTGACAGCGGGTCATACTTGGCGATGCCGTCAGCGAGCAATGTCACGTGACGGCCGAAGGTGAAGCTGCCGTAGCTCGGGGAGCTGAAGCCCGCGTAGGCGCCGCCGGCGAACAACTGACCGCAAATGCTGCTGTCGACGCCCGTCGTCTGCGCGGTGAGCGCCTTGCCGTTGTTCAGCGTCAGGGACTTGCAGGCGTCCGCGATATCCCCCGACCAGGGGTTGAAGAACGTCTCGAACCGGAACACGCCGGCCCAGTCGCCCGCGATCGGCTCGTTGCCCGAGAGTCCGATGCGCGACTGCGAGAGGTTGCTGCCGGCAATACCGGTCGGCGAGTCGTAGTCGTTCTTCTGCACCAGCGCGCCCGACACCGCCGGGAAGTAATCGCTAAATGGCGCGCTATGGGTGTCGGTCTGGATGCCGATATCGACGGTGCCGTAGAGGGTGATTCCCTTCCAGCTGAGGCTGCTGTCTTCAGCCTTGGTCGCCGGCGCCGGTGCCGGCGCGGGCGGCGCAGTCTGCGCCTGCGCTACCCCGGCCGCCGCCAACGAAGCCGTCAAGAGACAGGCACGGATGGATGTCATCTTCGGAATTCCTTCGTTTGAAAAAGCCGACGCGGCGGCAGAACCGTTACGCTCCAGGAGACGGTGCGTCACGTGTTGCGCCGCCGCAACCTCTCGAAACCAGCCCCGTAGAGAAGTCACTCTGGTAGAGCCGTATGACAGTCGTATCGCAGACAGATGGCATTTTTGTTAACGGGCCGAGACTCTGTGGGCGCGTGATGCCGCTTCCGACCGCAATCGTACCAGCCGCGTGAGCCTCCCTCACGGGCCGCAAACTCTTCCATATCAACGCGTTAAATGCAACTCGTATTTTTCTGAATGGTTTTTAATGGGGCGTTTGCTCCCCGTTAATGGCTCTGTGGTCAACTTCGCTCCATCGTCCTAACCCGCAGAGACCGCGACACCGTGCGGATGCTCCTCGTCGAGGATGAGAAGAAGCTTTCCGAGCTCGTGGCGCGCGCGCTGCGACAGGAAAGCTACGCCGTCGACGTCGCCGACGATGGTACTCAGGGCTGGGAGCTCGCCCAGGCCTACGAGTACGACCTCATCATTCTCGACCTGATGCTTCCCGGTCTGCCGGGCGAGGAGCTGCTGAAGCGCATCCGGCGTCGCAACAGCCAAGTGCCGATCCTGATCCTCACCGCCCGCGATGCGACCGAGGATAAGGTTCACAACTTCGAGGCGGGAGCGGATGACTACCTGACCAAGCCCTTCGCCTTCGCCGAGCTCGTCATGCGCGTCAAGGCCCTCCTGCGGCGCGGACCCGTGGCCCGCTCGAGCGTACTGCGCGTCGCGGACCTCGAAGTCGACCGCTTCAGCCAGCAGGTGCGCCGCGCCGGGCGCCGGATCGAGCTCACGCCCAAGGAATACGCGCTGCTCGAGTACCTGGCGTCGAATCCCGGACGGGTGTTCTCCCGCACCATGATCATCGAGCACGTGTGGGACCAGAGCTTCGAGGGCCTGACCAATATCGTCGACGTGTACGTGCGGCACCTGCGCAGCAAGGTCGACGACCCGTTCCCGGTGAAGCTCATCCGCACGGTCCGCGGCGTCGGCTACGGCCTGGGGGCGGGCCCGGCGGCATGAACGCGCGTTCCCTGAGCTTTCGCCTGGTGGCGTGGTACGCGGGGGTGCTCACGGGCGTGTTCGTGCTGCTCGGTCTCCTCACCTTTCTCTTCCTGCGGCATTCCCTCGAGGCCAATCTCCTCGACACGCAGGCGCGTCGTGCGCGGCAGATCGCCGGCACACTCGTGGCACAGGCGCGCCGCGAGACTGAGGCGACGCTCCGCAACCAGGTGGAGCAGCTCTATTCGCCCGAGGTCAACGACCGCTTCATCCGCATCTCCCGGGCCGACGGGCACGTGGTCTACGCCTCCGGGAGGCCGCGCAGCGGCCTCTTCGAGCCTGCGCACGTGCCGGCGATCTCCGGCGACTTCCTGAAGGGCGCGGCGCGCAAGGTGCCGTTGGCGGGCGGCTCGCTGCTGATTGCGGCGGTGCCCGCCACCGGGGGCGACGGCACACTCTACCGGGTCGAGGTCGGCACCTCCGCGGCCTCAGCCGAGGACACGCTCGCGCAGGTGCTGGCGATGCTCGCGGTCGGGCTTCCGGTCGCGGTTGCGGTCGCGGTCGCCGGCGGCTTCATCCTGGTGCGACAGGCGCTCGAGCCGGTCGAGCGCATGGCGGTCAAGGCGCAGGAGATCACCCAGCACAACTTGAGCGAGCGGCTGCCGGTGGTGCACAGCGGCGACGAGCTCGAGCGGCTCGCGATCTCGCTCAATCACATGATCAGCCGCCTCGAGGATGCGTTGCGGGGCTCGAAGCAGCTCGTGGCGGACGCCAGCCACGAGCTGCGTACGCCGCTCACCGTGATGCGCGGCGAGCTCGAGGGCCTGGCGCAGGATGGGCGGCTCGCGCGCGAGACCCGCGAGGCCCTCGGCAGCGTGCTGGAGGAGGTCGAGCGGCTCGCCGAGATCGTCGAGAGCCTGTTCTCGCTGTCGCGCCTCGACGCCGGGGAGGCTGACGCCTGGCAGCGCTTTGATCTGGCGGAGCTCGCCGCCACGACCGCCGAGCAGATGAGCCTGCTCGCGACCGACAAGAACATCCGCGTGCAGTGCGAGTCCATGCCCGGCGTGACCGTGCGGGGCGACCGCGCACGGCTCAAGCAGGTGATCGTCAACCTGCTCGACAACGCCATCAAGTACACCCCGCGGGGCGGACAGGTGACGCTGCGCGTACGGAGCGACGGCGCCCATGCGGTACTCGACGTGAGCGACACCGGCATCGGTATCCCGGCGGAGGCACTGCCACACGTGTTCAAGCGTTTCTTCCGCGTGGATGAGTCGCGCTCGCGCGAGCAGGGCGGCGCCGGCCTCGGCCTCTCCATCGTGAAGTCGATCTGCGCCGCGCACGGCGCCGAGGTCGAAGTGCTCAGCACCCCCGGAGCGGGCAGCACCTTCCGCGTGCGCCAGCCGCTCGCCGCCGAGAGCGCCGGGCCCGGTTAGGACCGCACGCGTGTCGCTCGTCCATTACGTGCTCAGGCGCCCCTATACGGTGGTGGCGGCGCTGATCCTCATCGGCCTGCTCGGGGTCGGCGAGGCGCTGCGCATGCCGGTCGACATCTTCCCGAGGATGGACATCCCGGTCTGCAGCGTGGTGTGGAACTACGCCGGCATGAGCGCCAGGGACATCCAGAACCGCATCCTGACGCTGCACGAGCGGCAGATGGCCTCGCTGGTCGACGACATCGCGCGCATCGAGGCGACGAGCTACGAGGGCGTCGGGGTCGAGAAGGTCTACCTGCACGAGGGCGCGGACGTGACGCGCGCCATCTCGCAGCTCGCGAGCAGCGCGCTGGTAGTGCTCAAGTACATGCCGCGCAACATCACGCCGCCGCTCGTCATCCGCTACGGCGCGACCGACGTACCGATCATCCAGCTGAGCCTCTCGAGCAGCTCGCTCCCCGACACCACGCTCAATGACCTCGGACAGAACATCATCCGTCCGGCGCTCGCGGTGGTGCACGGCGCCGAGGTGCCGTACCCCTACGGCGGCAAGCCGCGCGTCATCATGGCCGACCTCGACCAGCGGGCGCTGCAGGCCCGGGGCCTCACCCCTGCGGACGTGAGCGAGGCGCTGCAGGCGCAGAACGTCATCCTGCCGGCGGGCGACGTCAAGATCGGCAAGCTCGACTACCTGGTGGCGATGAACAACAGCCCGGACGTCATCGAGGCGATCAACTCCTTCCCCATCAGGCGCGTCGACGGCCGCCAGGTCTTCATGCGCGACGTCGCGCACGTGCACGACGGCTTTCAGGTACAGACCAACTCGGTGTCGGTCGACGGCGTGCCGGGCGCCCTCATGACCATCCGCAACACCGGCGGCGTCTCGACGCTCGCGGTCATCGACGGCATCCGCGCGGCGCTCCCCGACATCCGCCACATGCTGCCGGGCGACGTGCGCATCAAGCCAATCTTCGACCAGTCGGTGTTCGTCAAGGCGGCGCTCAACAGCGTGGCTCTGGGCGGCACCCTGGCCGCCGCGCTCACCGCGCTCATGATCCTGCTGTTTCTCGGCAACTGGCGCCTCACCACCATGATCCTCGCCGCCATCCCGCTGTCGATCCTGACGGCGGTGCTGCTGATGGGGGTGGGGGGCGAGACGCTCAATACCATGACGCTCGGGGGCTTTGCGCTGGCGGTCGGCATACTGGTCGACAACGGCACGGTGGTGATCGAGAACATCGAGCGGCACGCGGGCCTGCACGAGCACCTCGCCGATGCCATCGTCCACGGGGCCGGCGAGGTGGGGCTTCCGACCTTCCTCTCGACGCTGTGCATCTGCATCGTGTTCGTGCCGGTGTTCCTGCTGACCGGCACCGCGAAATATCTGTTCTCGCCGCTGTCGGTGTCGGTGATCGTCTCGCTCCTCGCGAGCCTCGCGCTGTCCTTCACCATGGTGCCGGTCATGTTCCTGTACCTGATGCGGGCGCATCACGGGGCGCAGCAGACCGCTGCGGCCCCTGCGGCCGCCGGCGACTCGCGCACGGCGCAGCTGCTGGCGCTCCTCAACGCGGCGCACGTCGCCTTCGAGCGCGCCTTCCGCCGCTTCCGCGAGGTGTATCGCAACGCTCTCGCCTGGGCGCTGTCGCAGCCGAGAGCCACGCTGCTGGCCTTCCTCGGCATCATGGTGCTGTCGCTGCCGCTCTTCCCTTTGCTCGGACGTGACTTCTTCCCCGAGGTCGACGCGGGGCAGATGCGGCTGCACGTGCGCGCGCCCCCCGGCACGCGCCTCGAGACGACGCAACAGGACTTCGCGCAGGTCGAGGCGGTGATCCGCCAGCTGGTCGGCAACCGCGAGATCAGCGTGATCCTCGACAACATCGGCATGCCCTACAGCGGCATCAACACCGCGCTCAGCGACTCGGCGACGGTCGGCCCCATGGACGGGGAGATCCTGATCGCGCTGACGGCGCATCACGCGCCCACGGCGGAGCTCACGACGCTGCTGCGCCGCGAGCTGCCGCAGCGCTTCCCGGGGCTGCAGTTTTTCTTTCAGCCCGCCGACATCGTCGACCAGGTCCTCAATTTCGGCCAGCCGGCGCCGATCGACGTCCGCGTCACCGGCTCCGACACCGGCACCGCTTACCGCCTCGCCACCCGCCTCACGCAGCTCATCGCGCGCATTCCGGGCGTGGTCGACGCGCACGTGTTCCAGGTACCCGACGCTCCGGCGCTCGCCGTCGACGTCGACCGCGCGCTCGCCACCGAGGTCGGACTCACGCAGCAGGAAGCTGCCGGTAACATGCTGGTCACCACGAGCTCGAGCGCCCAGACCGCACCCAACTTCTGGGTCGATCCGAGCAACGGCGTGAGCTACCCGCTGGTGGTGCAGCAGCCGGCCTACGACATCGCCTCGGCGCAGGACCTGAAGGTCATGCCGGTGAGCCGCGTCGCCGGCGCGGGCCAGTCGCAGCTCCTCATGAATCTGTCCTCGATCGGCCGGCGCACCGAGCCGCTGGTGACTTCGCAGCTCAACATCCGCCCGGTGTTCGACGTGCACGCTAACGTGCAGGGGCGCGATCTTTACTCGACCGCGCGCGCCATCGATCGCGTGATCGGCGCCAACCAGCCGCCGGCCGCGAAGGCCATGCACGTCGAGCTCAGCGGCCAGGTCGAGACCATGCGCGAGAGCTATACCGGGCTCTTCACCGGGATCGCGCTCGCGGTGGTGCTCGTGTACCTGTTCCTGGTGATCAATTTCCAGAGCTGGATCGACCCGCTGATCGTGCTGATGGCGGTGCCGTTCACGCTGAGCGGCGTCATGTGGATGCTGTTCCTCACGCAGACCCACCTGAGCGTTCCGGCGCTCATGGGGACGCTGATGGCGATCGGGCTCACGACCGCAAACAGCATCCTGGTCGTGACCTTCGCGAACCAGCGCATGCTGGCCGGGGACGTGCCGCTCATCGCGGCGGCAACCGCCGGTTACACGCGGCTGCGACCGGTGCTGATGACCGCGGGGGCGATGATTCTCGGCATGGTACCGATGGCCATCGGCGTCGGCGAAGGCGGCGAGCAGAACGCGCCGCTCGCACGCGCGGTCATCGGCGGGCTGCTGTTCGCCACCCTTGCCACGCTGGTGTTCGTGCCGACCGTGTATCGGCTGCTGCGGCGTGCCCCGCGGGCGGCGGGCGGCGCGTGAGAGGAACGGGCATGGCAGGAGAGGACGAGGTACGCGAGACCGATTATGCCGAGGAGATCACCTCCAGCGAGTCGCATGCGGTCTCGGTCCGGTTCGACCCCGGCACGGGCGCACGCCTGAGGAAGGCGGCGCTCATCTGCGCCGCGGTCCTCGGCCTCGCTTTCATTGCGGTCAGCATCGACCGTTTCTTCAAGGCGCGCGGGGTGGCGCGTGCCACCGAGGCGGCGATGAGTGCGCCGCCTCTCGTCGATGTGGTGGTGGCGCAGCCGCTCCAGGGTTTGCAGCGCCTGGTGCTGCCGGGGCAGACCGCAGCCTGGCACGCGAGCACCATCTATGCCCGCGTGAACGGCTATGTCGGCAAGTGGCTGGTCGACATCGGTGACCGTGTGAAGGCGGGTCAGGTCCTCGCCGTCATCGAGACTCCCGACCTCGACGCACAGCTCGCGGCGGCCGAGGCGCAGCTGCGGGCGGGGCGGGCACAGGTGCTGGTGCGCCAGGCCGAGGAGCAACTGGGACTCACGACCTACGAGCGCTGGCGCGACTCTCCCAAGGGAGTGGTCTCGGAGCAGGAGCGCGAGGAGAAGAAGGCGGACTACGAGAGCGCGGTCGCGCGCCTGAAGTCCGCGCAGGCGGACGTGGGGCTCGATGCGGCGCGGGTCAACCAGTACACGGCCCTGGCCGCGTTCAAGAAGGTGACGGCGCCCTACGACGGTGTGATCACCACCCGCGACATCGATATCGGCAACCTCGTGACCGCGGGCAGCACTTCGGCGACCACGCCACTGTACATGATGACGCAGAACGACCCGATCCGGATCTTCGTCGACGCGCCGCAAAGCGCCGCCGGCGATCTGCTGGAAGGCAACGCGCCGGTCCAGGTCGAGACGAGCGGCGGGATTGCGCGCGAGTACACCGGCAAGGTCACGCGTACCTCCGCGGCCATCAATCCGCAGGCGCGGACGCTGCATGTGGAGGTCGACATACCGAATCCGAAGGGGGAGTTCGTCCCCGGAATGTACGTCAAGGTGGGGTTCGGGCTGCCGCCGCGTGGTCTGGTGCAGGTGCCGGCCGCCGCGCTGCTGTTCCGCGCCAGCGGCCCCGAGGTGGCACGCGTCGACCGGGACGGGCACTTGAGCTTCCGGCCGGTCAGCATCGGGCGCGACGACGGCAAGGTCGTCGAGCTCGCCTCCGGTGTGGCTCCGGGGGAGCGCCTGGCACTCAACGTAAGCAGCCAGATCAGCGAGGGGCAGCTGGTGCGGGTACGCACGGGAGAGCCGGGCGCCGCGGCCGCCGCGACGGTCCAGCGATGAGGCGCTGTGCGCTGCGCCTCGCGCGAATCGGTACGCTCCTCGCTGCGGGCGCAGTCGCCGGCTGCGCGGCCGGACCGAACTATCACACGCCGCGGATCGCGCTCCCCGAGCACTACGACGCCGTGGCCCAGGCGCGCCCGACCGATGCGGCCGGACCCGCAGGCGGTGCGCCGCCGATCGAGCTCGCTGCGTGGTGGCGGGCGCTGCAGGATCCCGAGCTCGATTCCCTGGTTGAGCGCGCGGTCGCGGCCAATCCGGACCTGCTGGTGGCGCTCGATCGGCTGCAGGCCGCGCGCGTGTTCGAGGCTGCGACCATCGGTACCGTGCTGCCGGAAGCGGAAGCGTCCGCCGGGGCCGGGCGCGGCACGGGCAGCGATCTCACGCGCAATCGAGTGGCACCGGCGCTGCATTCGGCGGACAACGCCACGGGTCTCACGCACCTCAACGAAGCCGGCGGCTTCGACTCGGTCTGGGAGCTCGATATATTCGGGCGCTACCGGCGCGAGATCGAGGCGGCGCGCTACGACGAGCAGGCGACACGCGCCGCGCGCAACGCCGTGCTGGTCACCGTGATCGCCGACGTGACGCGTGCCTACGTCGACCTGCGCGGCCTGCAGGTGCGCGCCTCGGTGCTGGATTCCGCCACCGCGGCGCTGCGCGAGTCGCTGCGCATCGTGAGTATCCGCTACGAGCGCGGCATCACCAACGAGCTCGATGTGACGCTCGCAACGCGCGAGCTCGCGACGCTCGAGGCGCAGGCGGCGCCCATCAATGCCCAGGCGCGGGCGGCCGCGTATACGATCGCGACGCTCCTTGGCTTGTACCCCGAAGATCTGGTGAAGGAGCTGAGCGCCGTCGCTATGGTGCCCGCTGTCCCTGCCGCGGTCGATGCGGGCCTGCCCCCGGAACTGCTGCGGCGCCGCCCGGATATCCAGCAGACCGAGCGCGAGCTTGCCGCAGCGACCGCGCGCATCGGTGTCGCGACCGCGGCTCTGTTCCCCTCGCTCGCGCTTACCGGCGCGATCGGTTTTCAGCGCCAGTCGCTCAAGGGTCAGCCGGTGCTCGGCCAGCACATCTGGTCGCTCGGGCCGACGGCCGTGTGGCCGCTGCTGGACTTCGGTGCGCTGGATGCGCAGGTGGAGATCGCGGATCTCGAGACGCGCGCGCTGCTGGTGCGCTACAAGCAGACGATCCAGGAGGCAGTGCGCGAGGTGGACACGAGTTATGCGCTGCTCGGGGCGGAGCAACTGAGTCTCAGCAAGCTCGGCACCGCCCTGGTCGCGGGTCAGCGTGCGGTCACGCTGGCCAACGAGCGCTACGAGCGCGGCGTCACCGATTTCCTGAACGTGGTGGACGCGGAGCGCCAGGAGTACGTGATCGAGGAGCAGTACGCCGAGACCCAGGTGGCCGCCGCCGGCGCGTTCATCGCGCTCTACCGCGGTCTCGGCGGCGGCTGGGAGAACTATCAGAGCCTGCCGCCCATCCACCGCCCGGAGCCGGCCATCATCGCCGTGTTCCAGCGCGTGCTGAGCCGCAACGACCCCCTGAGGTAGGCGCCCGGGGTCGCGGCTCGGCCCCTCAGTCGACACCGACGATGACGTGGTCGGCCTTGATGAAGGCGTGTGCGCGTTGCCCTTTTTTCAGCTTCAGCCGTCGCGCCGAGTGGCTCGTAATCACAGACACGATCTCAAGGCCCGGGGCGACACGAATCCATACCTCCGTGCTAACCGGCCCGCGAACGAGCCTCGTGATCGTGCCGCGGAAAGCGTTTCGAGTGCTGAGTTTTATAGGGTTCTCCGCTCAGGGGCTCGTGAAGCCATATTTGACGAAAACCTCGCGTCCCTGCGGACTCAGGAGGTACGCGAGGAACGCCCCAGCCTCACTCCTTGCGGACGTCGTCAACGCGACCGGATACACGATGGGCTCATGTGTGCTGGCGGGAAAACTGTCGACCACGCGTACACTCTTGTCCATAAGAGCATCGCTCGAGTAGACGATGCCGAGAGGCGCCTCGCCACGGGCGACGTACCTCATCGCGGCGCGGACGTTCTCCGCCCGCGCAAGCTGCTCGACGACCTCGTCCCATACGCCCAGGGCTGACAAGGCTGCGTGTGCGTAGCGGCCGGCCGGAACCGAGTCCGGGTCCGCGACCGCCAGGCGGCCCTGCCCGAGGGCGGCTGCCAGCCGGAAGTGCGGTGCAATCCTGAGCCTGATCTGACTGCCGGATGGAGCGATGAGCACCAGCTGATTGCCAAGAGCGTTGTGCCGTGTTGCGGATTGAATCAGGTGCCGGCTCTCGAGGTAGTCCATCCACTCGGTATCGGCCGAAAAGAACAGATCTGCCGGTGCGCCGGCCTCGATCTGGTGGGCGAGATTCGAGCTCGCGTCGAATGACATCCTGACCCGCACGGCTGCAGTCTTCTGGTACGCCGCTCCGATGTCCTGCAGCGCATTGGTAAGAGATGCCGCGGCGAATACCAGGATCTCCTCCTCCTGCTTCGCCTCCGCAGCTGCCCGCGAGGTCGGCAGGACGGACAGGCACAGAAGCGCGAGAGCTGTGAGGATGCGTGGCATACGGGCCGAGGCCGCTAAGCCGTCAGAAGGTGAAACGCCCACCGATCGTCGGAGCAAAGTTGTTGTTGTAGCTGTAGTGCACGCCGGGGCCGTGAGGAATGGCGATAGCCAGACCGCCGCTGACGTCGGAGTAGGCAACCCCGGCATAGACGTCGAATCGCCTGGTGAAGTGATGATCCGCGTAGAGCGAAACCTCCTCGAGGGTGCCCGCGCAGGAGCTACGGAAACTGGCGGGCGTGCAGGTCGGCGGAACGCGATAGTCGTTCTGCTGCTGATGATAGTAGGACAAGGTGATGTCGGTCTTGCTGTCGTAGGCGTACTTCAGGCCCGTCCACCAGACCTGCACGATCTTGGGCGAATCGAGATTGTTGTCTTCGACGCCGCTCAGGAGATAACCGCCCTGGGCCGTGGCGCCGATGCCCAACGGGCTCGACGGGTTGTCCTGACGGATATGCTCGTAGCCACCGTAGAACCTGAACGGGTCCCGCCGATACTTGACGGTGGCCATGACGGCGGTGTTGTCGGTTACGATGCCGTACTCGGTGTTGGCAGCTCCAATCAGGTTGGCGCCGGTGATGGGGTTTTGGTTGATGCTGTTGGTGGTTGACTGATACGGCTGCGTCGGACTCTGAGGGCCGAGCAGGGGGTTGACTACGCTGATCGCCTGGTTGACCTTTTGGAAGACGACGTCGGCGGAGAAGGCGCCGTACTCTCCGCCGAGATCCAGTCCCAGTGCAGTGTTGTGCGACGCTTCCGGGGTACAGGTGGCGGCAGTCCAGCCCGCGGCGGCAGCGTAGCAGCCGCCGGAACCGTCGGCGAACTTATACATCGCACCGAGATGGACCGGACCATGGGTAATGCGGTACTTGGCCGCGTTGTCCCAACGGGTATCCTGGGTGTCGCCGCCACCGGCCATCAGTCCGTTATAGCCGATGTACGAAAAGGAATAGGCGCCGCCGGCCGGATCGTAAGCGAGCATCGCATCGGTACCGAGAGCACGCTGGCGACCGAAGGTCAGCGTGCCAAAGGGCGCGGACGAGATACCGCCATAGAATTCGTCATTGATGGTCTGGCCCGCGCGCGCGCCGTCGCCGGTGATCGAGTAGCTGCTCCTGGGGAGGCCTGCGTTGACGGTGTTGGTGGCTGCCATGTTGGCGAGCTGGCCAGACTGCGGATTGATGCCGGTCGATGCGTTGAACACCACGTACCAGTTGTCCAGAAACTCCACCCGGGCTTTTATCCCCAGACCCGACTGCGACAGGTTGTTCGGCGCAATGAGGAACTGGGAGTGATTGCCGTTGCGGTTGACCAGCGATTCACCCTCATAGTTATAGGCATTCTCCGGCAAGCCGTGACTGACCCAGCCTATGCCGACGTCATACACCCCATAAACGGTGATGCCGTTCCAGGTCAGCGGGCATTCGGTGGCCACGAACTCATGCAAGCTCGCGCAGCCTGTGGGACTCGGCGGAGCAGCCGGGGCCGGTTGAGCCGGCGGAAGATCGGCAGCCCGCGCCATCTCATGCAATACAAGAGTTGAAGCCAGCGCCGCGAGGGCACACCAGCAGACGGACCGCATTGTTGCACTCTCCCCTGCAAGAAGCCGCCACCACACTCGGCCTGGCGGCATTCGTTATATCCAAACGAACATATCGTGACAGAAGCTGAGTTGCCGCCGCAAGCTCGTGGCGCGCGCCTGAGGTACGATCCCTCCGGAGGTATGCGCTATGCGGGCTCCGGCGGTTCGCTTCCGGGTGGATTTCGGGCGCGGTGGGGCCATCGGCCCCGGCAAGATCGAGCTGCTCGAGCACATCGGTAGCGGGGGATCCCTGTCGCAGGCGGCGCGCGAGCTCGGCATGAGTTACCGCCGCGCCTGGCAGTTGCTCGAGAGCCTCAACTCGTCCTTCGACGAGCGGGTGGTGCTCACCGCCAAGGGCGGCCGCGGCGGCGGCGGAGCGCGTCTCACGCCCTTTGGGCGGCTGCTCATCCGCAGCTACCGGGATTTCGATGCTGAGGTGCAGCAGCGCGCCGCGCGATCCTTCAGAGCGATCGCGGATCGCTCACGGCCGATGCCGGCGACGTGGGGGCGGCACCGCCCCGCCGCGCGCATCGTGCGCCTCAAGGATCGTCGCAAGGTCTAGCGCGGCGGCCGCGTACGCGTCCTGCGTCGCGGGCGATCCGGATCTGCCCCCGCCGCGCTACTCGGCGCTGCGTAACAGCTCGTTGATCGAGGTCTTGGCGCGCGTCTGTGCGTCGACGCGTTTGACGATGACCGCGCAGTAGAGGCTGCAGCGCCCGTCGGTCGAGGGCAGCGTGCCGGAGACCACCACCGACCCCGCCGGGACGCGTCCCCGGAGGATGGTGCCGGTCGTGCGGTCGTAGATGCGGGTGCTCTGGCCGATGAATACCCCCATGGAGATCACCGAGCCGGCCTCGACCACCACCCCCTCGACGACCTCGGAGCGCGCCCCGATGAAGCAGTCGTCCTCGATGATCGTCGGGCTCGCCTGCAGCGGCTCGAGCACACCGCCGATCCCGACGCCGCCCGAGAGGTGCACGTTGCGGCCGATCTGCGCGCACGAGCCCACGGTGGCCCAGGTGTCCACCATCGTGCCCGCGCCCACGTAGGCGCCGATGTTCACGTAGCTCGGCATCAGCACCGCATCGGGGGCGATGTAGGCGCCGCGGCGCACGATGGCGTGCGGCACGATGCGCGTGCCGCCGGCGCGCAGCTGTGCCTCGCTTGCGTGCGCGTACTTGAGCGGCACCTTGTCGAAGAAGCGGGTGAAGCCGGCGTCGATCGCGTGGTTGTCATGAGCGCGGAAATAAAGGAGGACCGCCTTCTTCAGCCAGTCGTGCACCACCCAGCCGCCGTCCTGCGGCTCGGCGACCCGCAGCTGCCCGCTGTCGAGCAGCGCGAGGCAGTCCTCAAGCGCCGCTGCGAGGCCAGACGTGAGATTCCTCGGCGTGAGATCGGCGCGCCGCTCGAAGGCGGCCTCGACCGTGGCGCGCAGCTCCTCGGCCGTCCTCACGGTGCCGCCCGCGCGCCGCCACCACCGGCGCGCAGCGCCTGTTGCTCGCGGTCGAGCGCGGCGATCAGGCGCTCCCTGAGGCGCTCGGCGGCCTCGCTGCTGAGCGGGCGGTTGTCGAAGTCGGTGAGGTAGAGCACGTCCTCGGCGCGCTCGCCCACGGTCATGATCTTGGCGGCGTGCAGCTCGACCCGCTCCTGCACCAGCACCTTGCCCACGTCGCTGAGCAGGCCCGGACGGTCGCCGGCGGTGAGCTCGAGCACCGAGCGGTGGTTGCGCTCGTCCACGCTGAGCGCGATCTGGGTCGCGGTGTTGAACATGCGCGCCTGGCGCGGCGCGCGCCGCGATACCGAGAGCGGTGCATCCCCGGGACCCTGCACCGAACGCCACAGCGCCTGCTCGATCTCGACCTGGCGGTCGTTGTCGGTGATCGCCTGCCCGTCGTCCTCGAGCACGTGATAGAGGTCGAGGCTGAAACCGTCGCCGGTCGGGGTGATGCGCGCATCGACGATGTTGAGGCCGAGCTGGTCGAGTACCGCGGTGGTGCGCGCGAAGCCGTGGCGGCGCGGGCGGGTGAAGACCAGCACCGCGGTGGTGCCACGCACGCTGTGCGCATCGAGCGCCACCAGCGGCTCGTCTGAGCCGGCATCGCGCTCGGCCAGCAGGCGCGTGTGCCAGGCGACCTCCTCGGGCGAATGCTGCAGGAAATACCCGGCGGAGAAGCGGGTCCAGCTGGCGGCGATCTCGCGCTCGCCGACACCGCGCTCGATCAGCAGGCGGCGTGCCGCATCCTGCGTCTCGCGCACCAGGTGCTCGGGGTCGATCGGGCTCTCGAGTCCGCGGCGCAGGGCGCGCTTCACCCGCTGGTAGAAGTCCTTGAAGAGCGAGGCCTTCCAGGAGTTCCACAGCTTGGGGTTGGTGCCGCGCACGTCCGCGCAGGTGAGCACGTAGAGGTAGTCGAGATGGGCCTCGTCGCCGACCTTGCGTGCGAAGGCGTTGATCACCTGCGGATCGCCGATATCCTGCTTCTGCGAGGTGATCGAGAGCTCGAGATGGTTGCGCACCAGCCAGGCGACCAGGCGCGCGTCGTAGGGCGAGAGGCCCTGCTCGAGGCAGAAGGCCTCGGCATCGACCGCGCCGAGCTCGGAGTGATCGCCGCCGCGACCCTTGGCGAGGTCGTGAAAGAGCGCCGCCAGGTAGGCGATCTCCTGCCGCGGCAGCTGCTGCATGACACGCGAGGCTTCGGGGAGCTCGTGATCGTAGCGCGGGATGGCGAAGCGCCTGAGGTTGCTCACCACGAACAGCGTGTGGGCATCGACCGTGTAGGCGTGGAACAGATCGTACTGCATGCGCCCGACGACGCGCCCGAAGGCCGGAATGTAGCGCCCCAGCACCCCGTAAGTATTCATGCGCCGCAGCTCGTGCGTGACCCCGACCGGCGAGCGCAGAATCTCGAGGAACAGCCGATGATGGCGCGGGTTCTGGCGGAACTCCTCGTCGATCAGCCAGAGGTTCTTCGCCACCGCGCGCATGGTGGAGGCGCGCACGCCGCGAACTTCCGGGTTCTGCTGTAGCAGCGCAAACAGCTCGAGCAGCGCCGAGGGCGTGCGTGCGAACACTTCGTCGTGGACCGCCTCGAGGGAGCCGTTGCGCACCTGGAAGCGGGCGTTGAGCGGCCGCGGCGGCTCGCTCTCGGTGAGGATCGCCTCGCGGAACAGCTGCAGCAGCAGCTCATTCAGCAGGCTCACCTCCATGACCGTGCGGTAGTAGCGCTGCATGAACTGCTCGACCGCCAGGGTGTAGGAGGCGTCCTCGTAGCCGAAGGCGAGCGCCAGGCGGATCTGATGGTCGAACAGCAGCCGGTCCTCACGCCGCCCGGTGAAGGCGTGCAGCCCGAAGCGCACCCGCCACTGGAAAGCCTGCGCCTGGCGCAGCCGCCGCAGCTCCGGGCCCGTGAGGAATCCATGAGTCACGAGGCCGTCGAGGCTGTCGGCGCCGAAGTGGCGCTTCGCGACCCAGGCGATGGTCTGGATGTCGCGCAGGCCGCCGGGCCCGGTCTTGACGTTCGGCTCGAGGTTGTAGGCGGTGTCGTTGGCTTTCAGGTGCCGCTCGGCCTGCTCGCGCACCTTCGCCTCGAAGAACTGCTTCACGGGCCAGATGCGCTCAGGTGCGAGCGCCGTGCGCATCGCGCCGAACAGCGTGGCATCGCCCGCTATGAGCCGCGCCTCGAGCAGCGTCGTCATGACGCCGACGTCGCCGACGCACTCCTCGGCGCACTGCGCGATGGTTCGCACGCTGTGCCCGACCTCGAGCCCGATGTCCCACAGGAACGCGACCAGCTTCTCGACCGCGGCGCCGCCTTCGGTCTCGGGCGTGGGAGGAGCGAGCAGCAGCACGTCGACATCGGAGCAGGGATGGAGCTCCCCGCGGCCGTAGCCGCCGACCGCGACCAGTGCCCACGCGGCGCACGCCGGTGCGCAATGCGCCTTCCACGCCGCGCGCAACACCGCGTCGATGAGCGCCGAGCGCGCGTGCACCAGCTCTTCCACGGGCTCCGCGGCGATGAAGCGCGCCTTGAGCTCTTCGTGCGCTTCGCGCAGCAGCGTACGCCAGGCGGCAGGATCGCCGCCGCCGGCGGCGAGTCTTTGCGCAAGTCCCGCGAGCAGCGGCCAGGGAGTCGCCAAGGGTGCGCCGGGGAGCGATTGCTCCGGGAAGATGTCTGTGTCCGCGGCCCCCATTGCGCCCCGCTAGTGCGGCGCGGGGTCGGCGCCGAGCGTGAGCACGTCGAAGCCCGACTCGGTCACGAGCACCGTGTGCTCCCACTGTGCCGACAGGGAATGGTCCTTGGTGATCACCGTCCAGCCGTCGCCGAGCAGTCGCACGTGGCGCTTGCCGGCGTTCACCATGGGCTCGATCGTGAAGGTCATGCCGGGCCGCAGCTCGAGCCCGGTGCCGGGCTCGCCGTAGTGCAGCACCTGCGGGTCCTCGTGGTAGACGCGCCCGATGCCGTGGCCGCAGTACTCGCGCACCACCGAATAATCGTTTGCCTCGACGAAGGTCTGGATGGCGTGGCCGATGTCGCCGAGTTGCGCTCCGGGGCGCACCGTGCGGATGCCGCGCCACATCGCGGCGAAGCAGGTGTCGGTGAGGCGCTGCGCGTGCGCCGGGGCCTTGCCGACCGCGTACATGCGGCTGGTGTCGCCGTGGAAGCCGTCGCGGATCACGGTCACGTCGATGTTGACGATATCCCCGGCCTTCAGGCGCTTGTCATTCGGGATGCCGTGGCAGACCACGTGATTGACCGAGGTGCAGATCGTTTTGGGGAAGCCGCGGTAGTTGAGGTTTGCCGGAACCGAGCGCTGCACGTTCACGATGTGATCGTGGCAGATCTGGTCGAGCTCCGCGGTCGTCACCCCCGGCACCACATGGGGTCCGATCATGTCGAGTACCTCGGCGGCGAGGCGCCCGGCCACCCGCATTTTCTCCTGCTCTTCCGGGGTCTTGATCGTCACGTGCATAAGTTGAAAATGGGGCCGGCGCTCCCCCCTGCCAAGGGGCCGGCAGGTTGGCGTAAGACATTGTTCCGACGAGGTCTTCATGGTATAAAGCGCGGCCTTTTTTGGCAACGCAACCCACACGCGCATCGTATACCCGCTGACTGGGTGTTCCCGCCCTCGCGGCCACAGGGCCTGCCGGGCGGGGATGGTCACGGGGATGCGCGGAGGCTTAACCCGAACAGGAGTCTTTCATGTCCGGCGTGTCCATGCGACAGATGCTGGAAGCGGGTGTCCATTTCGGACATCAGACCCGCTTCTGGAACCCGAAGATGGCCCCCTTCATCTTCGGTGAGCGAAACAAGATCCACATCATCAATCTCGAGAGGACGCAGCCGATGTACGCGGAGGCGGCGTCTTTCGTGAAGGGTGTCATCGCCGACGGCGGCACGGTGCTGTTCGTCGGCACCAAGCGCTCGGCGCGCGATTCGATCCAGAAGGAAGCCGAGCGCTCCCAGCAGCCCTACGTCAACCAGCGCTGGCTGGGCGGCATGCTCACGAACTTCAAGACCATCCGCCAGTCGATCAAGCGGCTCGGCGAGATAACCGAGCTGGCCGCCTCGGGCGCCCTCGAGAAGCGCGGTAAGAAGGAGGCGACGCAGCTGCGGCGCGAGCTGGACAAGCTCGAGAGGAGCCTGGGCGGGATCAAGCACATGGAATCGCTCCCGGATGCGCTGTTCGTGGTCGACGTCGGCCACGAGAACATCGCGGTGCACGAGGCGAAAAAGCTCGGCATCCCGGTGGTGGCGGTCGTGGACACCAACTGCTCCCCGGACGGCATCGACTATGTGATCCCGGGGAACGATGACGCCATGCGCGCAATCCAGCTCTACACCGCCGGCATCGCCGACGCGGTGCTCGAGGGCAAGGCATCGGTGCCGCAGGTTGCGGTCGGCGAGGACGAGTTCGTCGAGCTCGACGAGGCCGGCAACCCGCGCAAGAAGACCCCGCGCACCGGCCGCCGGCCGACGGCGGCGGTGCGCAGGAAGCCCCCGGCGCGGCGGCGCCCGGTGGTCGCCCCGGCGCCGGTCGCGGCGCTCGCCGTGCCCGGTGCGGAGGAGCCCGAGGCGGAGGTCGAGGAGGCCGATACCGCCGAGGTCGATGCAGTTGCAGGTGCTCCGGGCGCGCGGCGTGGCGTCCCCACGGTGGGCCGGCGCAAGGGACGCGGCGAAGCCGCCACCGAGTAAGAGGCACCTCATGAACATCACTGCAGATACGGTCAAGCAGCTGCGCGAGCGCACCGGCGCGGGCATGATGGAATGCAAGAAGGCGCTGGTTGAGACCAAGGGTGATCTGGATGCGGCTGCGGAGCTCATGCGCCGCCAAGGCCTCGCCAAGGCCGATAAGAAGGCGACGCGGGTTGCCGCGGAGGGCGTGGTCGTGATCGCCAAGTCCGCCGACGCGCGCACCGCCGCCATGGTCGAGGTCAACTGCGAGACCGACTTCGTCGCGCGCGGCCCCGACTTCAAGGCGTTCGCGGACGCGCTGGCGCAGTGCACGCTCACCGCGAGGCCTAAGGATCTCGCGGCGCTCGCCGAGGCACGCCTCGCCTCGGGCGAGGCGGTCGAGCAGCGCCGCCGCGAGCTCATCGCCAAGATCGGCGAGAACATCAGCGTGCGGCGCTTTGCCGTCGTGACCTCGCCCGATCAGCTCGGCGCCTACGTTCACGGGACGCGCATCGGCGCACTGGTCGCCGTCAAGGGCGGGCCGGCGAGCCTCGCCTACGATCTGGCGATGCACGTCGCCGCGAGCAGCCCGAAATACCTCACCGCACAGCAGGTACCCGCCGACGTGGTCGCGAAGGAGCGCGAGATCCTCACCGAGCAGGCGCAGGGCGAGGGCAAGCCGCCGGAGATCGTCGCCAAGATGGTCGAGGGGCGGCTGCGCAAGGCGCTCAGCGAGATCACCCTCTACGGGCAGCTGTTCGTCAAGGACCCGGACACGACGATAGAGAAGCTGGTGAGAGGCGCGAAGGCCGAGGTGGTCGCGTTCGAGCGCTTCGAGGTGGGGGCCGGAATTGAAAAAAAAGCCGATGACTTCGGCGCCGAGGTAGCCCGCCTGGCGACCGGGAGCTGAGGACGAGTGCTCGAGCCAACGGAATGAACCCCGCCGTGCGCGGGGTTTTTTCCATCGGCGGAGGTGAGAGATGACGCAAGCGAAGCCGCACTACACGCGCATCCTGGTGAAGCTCTCGGGCGAGGCGCTGCTCGGGGAGAGCGACTACGGCATCGATCCGACGGTGCTGAAACGCATCGCCGGCGAGCTGCAGGACATCGTGCAGACGGGCGTACAGGTCGCGGTGGTCCTTGGCGGCGGCAACATCTTTCGCGGTGCCGGACTGGCGCGCGCCGGCATGGACCGCGTGGCGGCGGATCACATGGGGATGCTCGCGACCGTCATGAACTCGCTCGCGCTCCAGGACGCGCTCGAGAGCCTCGGGATGCACGCGCGGGTGATGTCCGCCATCCGTATCAACGAGGTGTGTGAGGACTATATCCGGCGCCGCGCCGTACGCCACCTCGAGAAGGGGCGCATCGCGGTGTTCGCGGCCGGCACCGGCAACCCTTTCTTTACCACCGACACGGCGGCGGCGCTGCGCGCCATCGAGATCAGCGCCGACGTGCTCCTCAAGGCCACCAAGGTGAACGGCGTCTATTCGGACGACCCGCTGCGCAACCCCGCGGCGGTGCGCTATGCGCGCCTCACCTTCGACAAGGTGCTGACCGACAAGCTCAACGTCATGGATGCGACCGCCATCGTCATGTGCCGGGACAACCGCTTGCCTTTGCGGGTCTTCAATCTCAACAATCCCGGGGACCTCACCCGCATCGTGCGCGGTGAGGACGTCGGCACGGCGGTCACCAACGAGTGAGCGCCGCAGTCCGCGAGGAGACACCATGCTCGAAGAACTGAAAAAAGACGCCGCCACGCGCATGGCCAAGTGCGTCCAGACCTTCCAGGCGGACCTTAAGAAGCTGCGGACCGGGCGTGCCCATCCGAGCCTGGTCGAGCATCTGAAGGTCGACTACTACGGCAGCGAAGTGCCCCTGCAGCAGGTAGCGAGCATCGCGGTCGAGGAGGGGCGCACGCTCGTGATCTCGCCCTGGGAGAAGAGCGTCGTGCAGGCGATCGAGAAGGCGATCTTCAAGTCGGATCTCGGGCTCACACCCATGACCGCCGGCACCGTGATCCGCATTCCCATGCCGCCGCTCACCGAGGAGCGGCGCAAGGAGATCACCAAGGTGCTGCGCCACGATGCGGAGAACGCCCGCGTCGCGGTGCGCAACGTGCGCCGCGACGTCATGAACGAGCTCAAGCACAAGAAGGACAAGCACCTCTCGCAGGACGAAGAGCGGCGCGCGGAGACCGATATACAGAAGCTCACCGACAAGCACGTCGCCGACATCGACGCAGCGCTCGCCGCCAAGGAGAAGGAGGTCATGCAGGTCTGATGTCTCCGACCTTCGTCAATCTGCCGCAGCACATCGCCATCACCATGGACGGCAACGGCCGCTGGGCCGCCGCGCGCGGCGTGGCGCGCGCCGCCGGCCACAAGGCGGGACTGAAGCCCGTGCGCATGTGCGTCGAGGAGTGCACGCGCCTTGGGGTTCCGGCGCTGACGTTGTTCGCGTTCTCGAGTGAGAACTGGGGCCGCCCCGCCGAGGAGGTCGGAAGCCTTATGAGCCTGTTTGTCGAGGCGCTCGACCGCGAGCTCGATGAGCTGCACGAGAAGGGAGTGCGGCTGCGCTTCATCGGCGAGCGCAAGAGCCTCTCGGTGCGGCTGCAGTCGCGCATCGCTCAAGCCGAGGAGCGCACCGCGGCCAATCGCGCTCTCGCCCTCCAGGTCGCGGTCAGCTACGGCGGACGCTGGGATATTATCAAGGCGGCTCAGTCACTTGCGCGTGAATGCTCGAGTGGATCCATGCGGCCCGAGGAGATCACCGAGGCGCGCTTCGCGCAGGCGCTGTCGCTCGCCGGGCTCCCCGATCCGGATCTGCACATCCGCACCGGCGGCGAGCGGCGCATCAGCAATTTCCTCCTCTGGCAGCTCGCCTACGCCGAGCTCTACTTCAGCGAGCGCCTGTGGCCGGATTTCGCGGTCGCGGACTTGCACGACGCTCTGTCTTTCTTTGCGGGCCGCGAGCGGCGCTTCGGACAGCGCCCCGCGGCGCTGAGCGCCGCGCGGTGAACGAGTCGCTGCGCAAGCGGGTGCTGACCGCGGTGGTGCTGGCGGCGGCGCTGCTCGTGATCGTGCTCGCGCTGCCGCCGATCGCGACCGTCGTGGCGATTACCGCCGTGCTGCTTGCCGGAGCCTGGGAATGGTCGGCCTTCCTCAGGCTGTCGAGCCCGACACGCCGGCTGCCCTACGTGGCACTGGTCGCCCTGCTGCTGCCGCTCGCGTGGATCGTGGCGGCGGACCCGGCCAACCGCGACCTCATCCTGCTGGCGGCGGTGCTCTGGTGGCTGACGGCGTTCCTCTGGGTCGCGTTCGCGCCGCGGCGCGTGACGCCGTGGGCGGCCGGCATCGCCGGAGTCCTCGCCCTGGTGCCCGCCTGGCTCGCGCTGGTGTCGCTGCGTTACGCGCCGCCGGCGCACGGACAATGGGTGCTGTTCACACTGATCCTGGTGTGGGTGGCGGATATCGGCGCGTTCTTCTTCGGCCGCCGCTTCGGGCGCGTGCGCCTGGCGCCGGAGGTGTCGCCCGGCAAGACCTGGGAAGGGGTGTTCGGCGGCATGGCGCTCTCGGCGCTGGTTGCGCTCGGCGGCAGCTTGTGGTTTCGCGTGCCGCTCGCGGTGTTCCTGCCGCTGTGCCTGGCGACCGTGGCCTTCTCGGTCATCGGCGATCTCACCGAGAGCCTGCTGAAGCGCTTCGCCGGCATGAAGGACTCGGGCTCGGTGTTTCCGGGACACGGCGGAGTCATGGACCGTATCGACAGTCTCACCGGGGCGGCGCCGGTGCTGCTGCTCGGGCTGACGCTGCTCAAGGTGATCGCATGATCGGCGTCACGGTACTCGGCTCGACCGGCTCGGTGGGCAAGAGCACGCTCGACGTGCTCGCGCGCCATCCGCAGCGTTTCCGTCTGGTCGCCGTCGCGGCCCACCGCAACGCCGCCAAGCTGGCCCGGCAGGTGCTCGAGTGGCAGCCGGCGTACGCCGCGCTGGCGGATGAGGCCGCGGCGCACGAGCTCGCGGCACTTCTCGGCGGCGGCGCGCCCAACACGCGCGTGCTCGCCGGGGCGGGTGCGCTCGAGGAGCTCGCCCAGCTCAGCGAGGTGCAGTGCGTGATGGCGGCGATCGTAGGCGCCGCGGGGCTGCGCTCGACGCTCGCGGCGGCGCGCGCCGGCAAGAGGCTGCTGCTCGCCAACAAGGAATCGATGGTGATGGCGGGACCGCTGCTGCTCGAGGCGGTGCGCAGCGCGGGCGCAACCCTGCTGCCGATCGACAGCGAGCACAACGCCATCTTCCAGTGCCTGCCGGCCGCTGCGCGTCCCGGCGTCGCGCCGCCCGGCCTCAAGCGCGTGCTGCTCACCGCCTCCGGCGGCCCGTTCCGCGCTACGCCGCGCGAGCAGCTGGCCGCGGTGACACCCGAGGCCGCGTGCGCCCACCCGAACTGGGTCATGGGTCGCAAGATCTCGGTGGACTCGGCCACGCTCATGAACAAGGGCCTGGAGCTCATCGAGGCGTGCCTGCTCTTCGGGCTGACGCCGTCGCAGGTCGAGGTGCTGGTGCATCCGCAGAGCATCGTGCACTCCCTGGTCGAATACGTGGACGGCTCCATGCTCGCGCAGCTCTCTACCCCCGACATGCGTACCCCCATCGCGCACGCGCTCGCCTGGCCCGAGCGCATCGACTCCGGTGTAGAATTCCTGGATCTGCTCAAGGCCGCCCGGCTCGACTTCCAGGCTCCCGACTACGACCGCTTCCGTTGTCTCGCCCTCGCTCAGGCGGCGGCGCGCGCCGGCGGGCTGCATCCGGTGCTGCTAAACGCGGCCAACGAGGTCGCGGTACAGGCGTTTCTCGAGCGGCGATTGAACTTTCCCGGCATCGCCACGGTCATTGAGGCGGTGGTGGAGCGTGGCGCGGGGGGAGCGATCGGCGGACTGGAGGATGTGCTGGCCGCGGACGCCGAGGGCAGACAGCGGGCCTGCGAACGCATCGTCGGCATTACAAGAAGTGAGTCGGTGAGGGGCGCTCACGCATGAGCCTGTTCTGGTACGCACTATGGTTCGTGGTTGCCGTCGGCCTGCTGGTCACGGTGCACGAGTTCGGTCACTTCTACGTCGCGCGCCGCCTCGGCTTCCGGGTGCTGCGCTTCTCGGTGGGCTTCGGCAAGCCGCTGGTCAAATGGGCCGCCGGCCCTGACGCCACCGAGTACGTGATCGCCGCCGTACCGCTCGGCGGCTACGTCAAGCTCCTCGATGAACGCGAGGGACCGGTCTCACCTGAGGATCTGCCGCGCTCCTTCACCCGCCGCCCGCACTGGCAGCGCGTCGCGGTGCTGCTCGCCGGACCCGCCAGCAACATCCTGTTCGCGATCCTGCTGCTGTGGGGCATGTTCTGGGTGAGTGGCGTGAGCGAGGTCAGGCCGGTGGTCGGCGACGTCATCACCGGCTCGGTCGCCGCCGGCGCGGGCCTGAAAAGCGGCGACGAGATTCGCGCGGTCAACGGCAGCGCGGTGCAGGGAATGCGCGACGTCGCCTTCGACCTGCTCGATGCCATGAGCGCCAGGGGCGAGGCCGACCTCGAGGTGCGCGGCCGGGATGGCGCGGCCCGCGAGGCGCGCCTGGTAGTCGCCGACGCCGAAGCGCGCCGTCATCTCACCGAGCCGAGCGAGCTGCTCAAGGGCCTCGGCTTTCAGTTCTGGCCGCCGGTGCCGGCGGTGCTCGGTCAGGTGGTGGCGGACGGGCCCGCTGCACGCGCCGGGCTCGCCGCCGGCGACGAGATCGTGAGTGTCGACGGCGCTCCGGTCGCCAATTTCCACGACATCATCGCGCGCATCAGTGCCCGCCCCGGCGAGCACGTCAGCATCGAATACCGCCGCGGCGGCGTGACGCGCAGCACCGAGGTTGCGGTCGCGAGCGACGACGTGGCGGGCAAGCGCGTGGGCCGCATCCACGTGATGCAGCCGCCGCCGGCGACCCGCACCTACCCTGCCTCCATGCTGCTGCACACCGACCTCGGCGCGGGCGCGGCGCTCAGCCGCGCCGGCGCCGAGGCCTGGACCATGACGGTGCTGCAGGCACGGCTCTTCTGGCGCATGGTGCTCGGGCGCGTGTCGCTGAAGAACCTGAGCGGTCCGCTGTCCATCGCGGAGTTCGCGGGGGACTCGGCCCAAGCAGGGGTGTCGGCGTTCCTCGGCTTCCTGGTACTCATCTCCCTGTCGCTCGGCTTCCTCAACCTGCTGCCGATCCCGATCCTCGATGGCGGGCAGATCGCCTTTCAGCTCATCGAGTGGCTGAAGGGGAGCCCGCTCTCGGAGCGCACCCAGGCGTTCGGGCAGCAGGTGGGAATCGCGCTGCTCATCGTCCTGATGGGTGTGGCGCTGTACAACGACATTGCGCGTCAATTCGGTTGAGTGCTTGGCGCGCGGCCGCACTGCGGCCCGCCCGTGCTGAAGGCCGCAAGGCCTCCGGCTCACGAATAATGCAAGACAAGGCGCCCGGGGTGGCGCGAAGGGCAGACCATCTTGGGTGTTGAAGCATGAAGCTGCGCGTCGCCATGGCTGCGCTCGCGTTGTTGCTGCGCGCCGCGCTGGTGTTGGCGCAGGGCGCGCCGCCGGAGGCTGACTTCACCGTCGGTGACATTCGCGTCGAGGGTCTGCAGCGCGTCTCCGAAGGAACGGTCTACAACTACCTGCCCGTCAACATCGGCGATCACCTGAGCCCGCAGCGGGTGCGCGAGGCGATCCGGGCGCTGTACGCGACCGGCTTCTTCCGCGACGTGCAGCTGCGCCGCGACGGCAACACGCTGGTGGTGGTGGTGGCCGAGCGCCCCTCGATCGAGAGCTTCGAGATCACCGGCAACAAGGACATCAAGACCGAGGACCTGCAGAAGTCGCTGCGCGGCGTCGGGCTCGCCACCGGCAAGACCTTCGACCGCTCGGTGCTCGAGGACGTCACCCAGTACCTGACCGACCAGTACTTCGCGCGCGGCAAGTACGGCGTGCGCATCGATACCAAGGTGGAGGAGGAGGCGGGTAACCGCGTCAAGATCAAGGTCGACATCAAGGAAGGCAACCGCGCCAAGATCCGCCAGATCAACATCGTCGGCAACACGCGCTACAAGCCGAAGGAGATCCTCGACACCCTCGAGCTGAAGACGCCCAACTGGCTCTCCTGGTACAAGCAGGACGACCGCTACTCGCGCGAGTCGCTGCAGGGGGACCTGGAGAAGGTGCGCAACTACTACATGGACCGTGGCTACGCCAACTTCCAGCTCGAGTCGACCCAGGTGGCGATCGCGCCCGAGAAGGAAGACATCTTCATCACCATCAACGTCGACGAGGGCCAGGTCTACAAGATCTCCTCGATCAAGCTCGCCGGCACCTTCGTCGTGCCGCAGGCGGAGCTCGAGCGGCTGGTACTGGTGCACCCGGGCGAGATCTTCGACCGCAAGCTCATCACCTCCTCGCAGGACCTGATGCAGAACCGCATGGGGCGCGACGGCTACGCCTTCGCCAAGGTGGACCCGGTGCCGACCGCCGACAACACCAATCACACCGTGGCGCTCACCTTCTTCGTCGATCCCGGCAACCGCGTGTACGTGCGCAACATCACTTTCTCGGGGGTCAATCGCATCAACGACGAGGTGCTGCGCCGCGAGCTGCGCCAGCTGGAGGGCGGCTGGCTGTCGAACGTCGCCCTCGAGCGCTCCAAGCAGCGCATCCAGCGCCTGCCGTACGTGAAGACGGTCGATTTCGAGACCACGCCGGTGTCCGGCGTTGCCGACCAGGTGGACGTGAACTACAAGATCGAGGAGGGTCCGGCGTCGCAGCTGTCCGGCGGCATCGGCTACTCCGCGACCTACAAGTTCCAGCTCAACGCCAGCTTTGCCGACGCCGACTTCCTCGGCACGGGTCAGCGCGTCGCGGTCGAGCTCAACGGCGGCGCCTTCAGCAAGGTATACACGGTGGCGTGGACCAATCCCTACACCACCATCGACAACCTGCAGCGCACCATCTCGGCGAGCTACCGCGACGTGACGCAGTTCGTCTCCTCGTCGTCGAATTTCTCCTCGGAGACTCTCACCCTGGGTCCCACCTGGGCTTACCCGATCACCGAGACCATGTACCTGCGCTTCGGCGCGGTGTTCGAGTCCTCACAGCTGCTGACCAACTCTTTGACCAGCGCCGAGCAGGCGCAGCAGTGGGTGCAGCAGAACGGTCATCCCTACCAGCGCCTCGCGCACGATGACGCGAGCAACAACGAGTACGTGTTTTACGGCACGAACTTCAAGAACGTGCAGGCGGTCGTGGGGTGGGACTGGGACACGCGCAACCGCACGCTGTTCGCCGACCGCGGCATGCATCAGGCGCTCAGTCTCTCGGCGACCACGCCGGGGAGCGACGTGCATTACTGGGTCGGCAACTACCAGTTTCTCAAGTACGTGCCAGTGTGGCGCTCGCTGGCATTCTCGTTTCTCGCCGGCGTCGACTACGGTGCACCGCTCGGCAGCACCAGCGCCATCCCGCCGTACCGCCAGTTTTTCGGCGGCGGTCCGGACAACGTACGCGGCTTTCGCGAGAGCCTGTTGGGTCCGCGCGACCAGTTCGGCAACCCCTACGGCGGCAACCTGCGCATCACCAGCCAGAACGAGCTGCTGTTGCCGATGCCGGCCAAGTTTGCGCAGACCGCGCGGGTCGCCCTGTTCTACGACTTAGGCGGCGTCTTCGAGACCGGCTCGCGCCTGCAGTTCTTCGGCCCGGACAACATCACGCCCGAGACTTACCGCTTCGCCGGCTTCTCGAGCTTGAGGCGCTCGGCCGGCATAGCGGTCACCTGGCTCGCGCCCATCGGGCTCTTCCGTTTCAGCCTGGGTCTGCCGCTGAACTCCCGCCGGGGCGACGGCGTGAGAACCTGGGGCGACGAGACCGAGACCTTCCAGTTCTCGGTGGGACAGGCTTTTTAGGCCTGCGGCCCGGGTCACTTTAGGCGATACTTCGCGTTTGCCGGCACTCCGTGGGCCGCAGCATCACAATATCTGTTTCCAGCACAAGAGGTGGGTGTTCCGTGAATCGTTCGATCAGCAGTCGGGTGGCGGTGTGGATCGTGGCGGCGGCGGGGGCGCTGGCCACGCTGCCGGCGTGGGCCGAGATAAAACTGGCGGTGGTCGATTTCCAGCGGCTGGCGCAGGAGTCGCCGCAGGGCAAGGCGGTCATGGATGCGATGCGGGCCGAGTTTGCGCCCCGCGAGCGCACCCTGCAGGCGCAGGCGCAGACCATCAAAGCGAAGCAGGACAAGCTGCAGAAGGACAGCGCGACCATGACCGACGAGCAGCGCATGCGCGCCGAGAAGGAGCTGCGTGACGGCGAGCGCGACTTCGAGCGCGCGCGCGGCGAGTTGCAGGACGACGTTACCGCGCGGCGCAACGAGGAGATGTCGCGCCTGCAGCGCACGCTGGTCGAAGAGGTGCGCACCTATGCCAAGGCGCAGAGCTACGACGTCGTGGTGAGCAGCGAGACCGTGCTCTACCAGACCCCGAGCTTCGACATTACACCGGCGGTGCTCACCGCCCTGCAGGCGCACGCCGCTGCGGCGCCGGCGGCCAAGGCCGCGACGCCCGCAGCTACTGCGGCGCCGGCGGCTGCCCCGCCGCCCAAGCAGAAGTAGCCTCCGAGACGCGCCGCCCAGGTCGACTCTCGCCATGTCCGTCTCGCTGGGGGAGCTTGCGGTCCGCTTCGGCTGCGAGCTGCGGGGTGACCCGGAGGCGCGCGTCGAGCACGTGGCGACGCTCGCGAATGCGGACGCTACGGCGCTCGCGTTCCTCGCCAACCCGCGCTACCGCCCGCAGCTCGCCACCACACGCGCCGCGGCCGTGGTGCTCAGTGCCGAGGCGGCCGCGGACTGCCCGACGCACGTGCTGCTCGCCGAGAATCCGTACGCAACCTACGCGCGCATCGCCGCGCTGCTGCACCCGAGTCCGGCGGCGCCGGCCGGCGTGCATCCGACCGCGCTGGTCGCCGCCAGCGCCCGCATCGCGCCTTCCGCGCACGTCGGCGCCTTCTGCTCGATCGGCGAACGCGTGGTGCTGGCGGAGCGCTGCGTGGTGGGTCCGCATTGCGTGCTGGAAGAGGGCGCGCGGCTCTCGGCGGACGTGCGCCTCGCGGTGCGCGTCACCGTGCACCGCGGCGTCTTGATCGGCGCGCGCACCGTGGTGCAGTCCGGCGCGGTGATTGGCGGCGACGGCTTCGGTTACGCGCCCGAGCGCGGCACCTGGGTGAAGGTGCCGCAGGTGGGCGCGGTCAGCGTCGGCGCCGACGTCGAGATCGGCTGCAACACCACCATCGACCGCGGCGCCATCGAGGACACCGTGATCGAGGAGGGGGTCAAGCTCGACAACCTCATCCAGATCGGACACAACGTGCGCATCGGAGCGCACACCGCCATCGCTGCCTGCACCGGGGTTTCGGGCAGCACCACCATCGGCAGGCGTTGCATGATCGGCGGCCACGTCGGCTTCGCCGGCCACATCAGCATCGCCGATGACGTCGTCATCACCGGCTTCTCGGCGGTCAGCCGCTCGATCACGGGCGCCGGCGTATACTCCAGCACCATTCCTTTCGAAGAGGCACACGCCTGGCGGCGCCTGGTCGCGCGCTTCAAGCGCAGTGGCCGGCTGGAGGAGCGCGTGCGCGCTCTGGAACGCGCCGCCGGCATCAAATCCAGGCAGGAAGAGGAATCATGAGCGAAGCCGTCCAACTCGACATGCAGGCAATCCTCGAGCGCCTGCCGCACCGTTACCCGTTCCTGCTGGTCGACCGGGTGCTCGAGTGCCGGCCGGGCGAGAGCATTCGCGCGCTCAAGAACGTCACTTACAACGAGCCGTTCTTTCCCGGCCACTTTCCCCATCGCCCGGTGATGCCGGGGGTGATGATCATCGAGGCCCTGGCCCAGGCGGCCGGCATCCTGTGCTTCATCACCGCCAACGTGATTCCCGACGAGGATACGCGCTTTTATTTCGTCGGCATCGACAACGCGCGTTTTCGCAAGCCCGTTCTGCCCGGTGATCAGCTGGTGCTGACGGCGCAGCTCGAGCGCTCGCTGCGCGGTATCTGGAAGTTCTCGACCGTGGCGCTGGTCGGCGATAAGGAGGTCGCGCACGCGGACATGATGGTCGCGCCGGAGTCCGGCGGATGATCGATCCGCGTGCCGTGGTGTCGCCCGAGGCGCGCCTCGCTGGCGACGTCACGGTCGGTCCGTTCTCGGTGATCGGGCCGGGCGTGGAGATCGGCGCGCGTACCATCGTGGGCCCGCACGCAGTGATCAACGGGCCGACCGTCATCGGGGCCGGCAACCACGTGTTCCAGTTCGCTTCCATCGGCGATGCGCCGCAGGACAAGAAATACCGCGGCGAGGCCACGAGGCTCGTGATCGGCGAGCGCAACGTGTTCCGCGAGTTCTGCACCGTCAACCGCGGCACGACTCACGACAAAGGGGTCACGCGCATCGGCGACGACAACCTGTTGATGGCCTGCGCGCACGTGGCCCATGACTGCGTGGTGGGCAGCCACACCGTGTTCGCCAACGGCGCGGTGCTCGGCGGCCACGTCGAGATCGGCGACTGGGTGATTCTCGGGGGACTGTCGGCCGTGCACCAGTTCTCCAAAGTGGGTGCCCACTCCTTTCTGGCCGGTGGCGCGATCGTGCGCCAGGACGTGCCGCCCTATGTGATGGTGGCAGGCAACCCGGCCGCACCCTACGCGGTGAATGCCGAGGGGCTGAAGCGCCGCGGCTTCACTGAAGATCAGATCCGCGCCATCCGCGACGCCTACCGGATCCTCTACCGCTCGGACCTGAGGCTGAGCGAGGCCATGGCGCGCCTCGAGCCGATTGCCGCGGAGCGCACCGAGATCCGCGCCTTCGTCGACTTCATCCAGGCCATCACCCGCAGCATCGTGCGATGAGTGCACTGCCGGTGCGCGACGCCGCGGCGGCGCCGCTGCGCGTCGCTATCGTCGCCGGCGAGCATTCCGGGGACCAGCTGGGAGCGGCGCTCATCGCGGCGCTGCGCGAGCGCGCGCCGGCGCTCGAGTGCTTCGGCGTGGCGGGACCGAAGATGATCGCGGCCGGCTGTGAGGCCTGGGCGGGAGCCGACAGCCTCGGCGTGATGGGACTCGCCGAGGTGCTGCACCACCTGCCGCGTCTCCTGCGCCTGCGCGGGCGGCTCGCGGCCCGCTTCATCGCCGCGCGTCCCGACGTGTTCGTCGGCATCGATTCCCCGGAGTTCAACCTCACGCTGGCCCGCCGCCTGAAGCGCGCCGGGATACGCTGTGTGCAGTACGTGAGCCCGCAGGTCTGGGCCTGGCGCCAGGGGCGCGTGCGCACCATCGGCCGCGACAGCGACCTGGTGCTGTGCCTGCTGCCCTTCGAGAGCGAGTTCTACGCTGAGCACGCGGTGCGCGCCGAGTTCGTCGGCCATCCGCTCGCCGATCAGATCCCGCTCGAGGTGGATACGGGCGCGGCGCGCGCGGCGCTCGGAGTTGCGCCCGCTGCGCGCCTCATCGCGCTGCTCCCCGGCAGCCGACTGGGCGAGGTCGAACGCCTCGCCGCGCCGTTCGCGGCGGCAGCGGCCTGGATCCGCGCGCGGCGCCCGGAGTTTCAGTTCCTCGCCCCGATGGCGAGCACCGCCGCGCATGACTGTTTCGAGAAGCAGTTGGCGCAAGCGCCGGAAAAATCTGTGATTCGCACCGTCAACGGCCAGGCGCAACGGGTGCTGGCAGCCGCCGATGCGGCGATCGTTGCCTCGGGAACCGCGACGCTCGAGACTCTCCTCTCGGGAAAACCGATGGTGGTTGCGTATAAGGTGAGCTGGCTTACGAACTTTGTGCTGCGTACGCTCGGACTGGTGAAGGTGCAGTACTTTTCGCAGCCGAATCTGCTCGCCGGCCGGCGGCTGGTGCCCGAGTTCTCCCAGGGCGCCGTCACCGGCGAGGCGCTGGGCGCCGCGTTGCTCGCCGAGCTCGACGACGCCGCACACCTCGCGGAGCTGCGCAGGGAGTTCGCGCGCATCCATCTCGCCCTGCGTCGCGGCGGCGCCGCGCGTGCGGCTGAGGCCGTGCTGAGATGCGCCCGCGGGATGACCTCGCGATGAGGGCACAGATCCTGGGCGCGCAGCGGCGGATTGCGGGAGTCGACGAGGCCGGCCGCGGGCCGCTCGCCGGTCCCGTCGTGGCGGCGGCCGTCATCCTCGATCCGCGGCGCCGCATCCGCGGGCTGGCCGATTCGAAGATCCTGCCGGCGCAGGAGCGCACGCGCCTCGCCGGGCTCATCCGCGCCCGCGCGCTCGCCTGGTCGGTCGCCTGGGCCGATCGCGAGGAGATCGACGCACTCAACATCCTCGAGGCGACCATGCTCGCCATGCGCCGGGCGCTGCTGGCCCTGCCGGTCTGTCCGACCCACGTCAAGATCGATGGCAATCGCTGCCCGTGCCTGGAGGATCTGGCTCCCGGCTGCACCTTCGAGGCGATCGTCGACGGCGACGCGACCGTCGCCGCGATCAGCGCCGCCTCGATCCTCGCCAAGACGTACCGTGACGCCATGATGCAGGCGCTGGATGCGTGCTATCCCGGCTTCGAGCTCAGCCGTCACAAGGGCTACGGCACGCCGGCGCATCTGAAGGCGCTGCGCCGCCGCGCGCCCTCACCGCTGCATCGCCGCTCGTTCAGTCCCATGCGGTAGCCCGCCTTGCCAGCAGCACCTGCGATGTCCCCGGGCTTCATTCACCTGCGCCTGCACAGCGAGTACTCCCTCAGCGACAGCGTCGTGCGGGTGGCGGAGCTGATCGCGGCCGTGGCCGCCGCGGACATGCCGGCCGTCGCCGTCACCGATCAGAACAACCTGTTCGCGATGGTGAAGTTCTATCGCGAGGCCCTGGCCGGCGGCGTCAAGCCCATCGTGGGGGTCGACCTCGCGGTGCGCGAAGAGGGCGAGCGGCGCGAGGCGAGCCGCCTCACGCTCCTTTGTCAGAGCCAGGACGGCTACCGCAACCTGGCGCGGCTGGTCTCGCGCGCTTACCTCGAGGGCCAGGAGCGTGGCGTGCCGCGGCTCGAGCGCGACTGGCTCACGCCGGCGACCGTCGCCGGCCTGATCGCGCTCTCCGGGGCCACCGAGGGGGACGTGGGGCGGGCGCTGGTGAACGGTCGCGAGGCGGACGCCGAGCGCGCGCTCGAGCGCTGGCGCGCGCTTTTTCCGGGACGCTTCTACCTCGAGCTGCAGCGCCTCGGCCGTCAATTCGAGGAGAGCTACATCGCGGGCGCGGTGGCGCTCGCCGCGCGCCATCGGCTGCCGGTGGTCGCTACCAACGACGTGCGCTTCATCCGCGCCGACGAGTTCGAGTCTCACGAGGCGCGCGTGTGCATCCACGACGGCGCGCTGCTCGCGGACGCTGCGCGGGTGCGCCGCTATACCCGCCAGCAGTACCTGCGCAGCCCCGCGGAGATGTCGGCGCTGTTCGCCGACCTGCCCGAGGCGCTCGCGAACTCGGTCGAGATCGCGCGCCGCTGCAGCCTGCAACTCACCCTCGGGGAGGCGCGGCTGCCGCAGTACCCCGTGCCGGCCGGCGTGAGTACCGAGGAGTTCCTGCGGGCGGAAGCTGCGCGCGGGCTCGCCTGGCGCTTCCCGGCGGGCGCCGCCGCTCCCTACCGCGAGCGGCTCGCGAGCGAGCTCGCCGTCATTTGCCAGATGGGCTTTGCCGGCTACTTTCTCATCGTCGCCGACTTCATCCGCTGGGCGCGCGAGAACGGCGTGCCGGTCGGCCCGGGGCGCGGCTCGGGCGCGGGCTCGCTCGTCGCCTACAGCTTAGGGGTCACGGATCTCGATCCGCTCGCGCACGACCTGCTGTTCGAGCGTTTCCTCAACCCCGAGCGCGTATCGATGCCGGACTTCGACATCGACTTCTGCATGGAAGGCCGCGACCGGGTGATCGAGTACGTCGCCGGAAAGTACGGCCGCGAGCGCGTCTCGCAGATCATCACCTACGGCACCATGGCGGCCAAGGCGGTGGTGCGCGATGTCGGGCGGGTGCTCGGCATGACCTACGGTTACGTCGACCGCATCGCCAAGCTCATTCCCTTCGAGCTCGGCATCACGCTCGATGCGGCGCTCGAGAAGGAGCCGGAGCTCAAGCGCCTGTATCAATCCGAGGACGAGGTCAGGAACCTCGTCGACCTGGCGCGCTCGCTCGAGGGCCTGACGCGCAACGCCGGCATGCACGCCGGCGGGGTGGTGATCGCGCCCTCGGTGCTCACCGACTTCACGCCGCTCTACTGCGACGCCGCCGGCGGCAGCGTCGTCACCCAGTTCGACAAGGACGACGTCGAAGCCGCGGGCCTGGTCAAGTTCGACTTCCTGGGGCTGCGCACCCTCACGATCATCGACCGCGCGGTGCGGCTCATCAACCGCGCCGCTCCCTCAGGCAGTGCGCCGCTCGAGATCGGCGCGCTGCCGATGGACGATGCAGCGACCTATGCGCTCCTCAAGTCCTGTCGCACGACGGCGGTGTTCCAACTCGAGTCGCGCGGCATGAAGGACCTGATCCGGCGGCTGCAGCCGGACTGCTTCGAGGACATCGTGGCGCTGGTGGCGCTGTTTCGCCCGGGGCCGCTGCAGTCCGGCATGGTCGATGACTTCATCAATCGCAAGCACGGACGGAGCGAGGGGCCGATCGACTACCTGCATCCGAGCCTCGCGTCCGTCCTGAAGCCCACCTATGGCGTGATCCTCTACCAGGAGCAGGTGATGCAGATCGCGCAGACGCTCGCCGGCTACACCCTCGGCGGCGCCGACCTGCTGCGCCGTGCGATGGGCAAGAAGAAGCCGGAGGAGATGGCGCAGCAGCGCTCGGTGTTCATCGCCGGGGCCGTGGCGCGCGGCGTGCGTGAGCGCCTGGCCGAGCACATTTTCGATCTGATGGAGAAGTTCGCCGGTTACGGCTTCAACAAGTCGCACTCCGCCGCCTACGCGCTGCTTGCCTACCAGACCGCGTACCTGAAGGCACACTACCCCGCAGCCTTCATGGCCGCCGTGCTGTCGGCCGACATGGACCACACCGACAAGGTCGTGACCCTCATCAAGGAATGCAGCGACATGGGGCTCGAGGTGCTGCCGCCCGACGTCAACGTCTCGCGCTACGAGTTCGCGGCCGACGGCGAGCGCCGCATTCGCTATGGACTCGGCGCCGTCCGCGGCGTCGGCGCAGGCGCGGTCGAGGGCCTGATCGAGGAGCGCAGCGCGCGCGGTCCTTTCCTCAGCCTCGAGGATCTGTGCCGGCGGCTCGACCTCGCCCGCGTCAACCGGCGCGTGCTGGAAGCGCTGTTGCGCTCGGGCAGTCTCGATGCGCTCGGCGCCAACCGCGCCACCCTTCTCGACCGGCTGGTGAGCGCGATGCAGCTCGGGGATCAGAATACGCGCGCCCACGCCGCCGGGCAGGATGATCTCTTCGGTGGCCTCAGCACGCTGGAGCCGCCGCCGCAGCCCCTGCGTGCCGCGACCCTGCCGGAATGGAGCGACGCGGTGCGCCTGGCCGGCGAGCGCGAGACGCTCGGCCTGTACCTCACGGGCCACCCGCTGCGGCGTTTCGAAGCGAGCCTGGCGCGCTTCGTCTCGCACCGAATCGGCGACCTGGTCGGCGACCGCCCGGCGGCGGGCCTCGAGCCGGGGCGCTTCGGCGCCGGCCGGTCGGTAACCGTCGCCGGACTCATCGATGAGGTAAAGAAGCGCGGCCCGCGCGTCATCCTCACACTCGATGACCGTACCGGGCGGCTCGAGGTGATGCTGTTCGAAGAGACCTGGCAGCGGCACCGCGACCTCGTGGTCAAGGACGCGCTGGTGCTGGTCGAGGGCATACTGCGCTTCGATGAGTTCAGTGACTCGTGGCGGCTCGCGGCGCGGCGCGTGAGTGAGCTCGAGGAGCTGCGCGCGCGCTCGGCCCAGCGCCTGGTGCTGCGCTGCTCGCACGCCGATCTGCCGCGCCTCGCCGAGCGCCTCGCCGCGATTCTCGAGCCCTGGCGCCCCGGCCCCTGTCCGGTCACCATCGAATACACGACCGCCTCGGCCCGGGGTGCGCTCAACCTGAACGCCGAGTGGAGCGTGCGTGCCAGCCGCGAGCTCCTCGAGCAGCTCGAGGGCCTGGTCGGGAACGATGCCATCGAAGTGCTGTACGCGGCGCCGCCGGCCAGCCCGGGCGGCGCCTACTCGGCCGACGGCCGCTGACGGCTGACTTGCACAATCGTCGGCTCCTTACGTAACCTGACCGGTTTATGGCCGTCTCTTTCCTGGACTTCGAACAGCCGATCGCCGAGCTCGAAGCGAAGATCGAGGAGCTGAAGCACGTGACCTCGGAATCCGGGGTCAACCTGCAGGACGAGATTGGACGGCTGCAGGCCAAGAGCCGTCAGCTCACCCAGAGCATCTTCGCCAACCTGACGCCCTGGCAGATCACGCAGCTGGCGCGCCATCCGCACCGGCCCTACACGCTCGACTACGTGGCGGCGATCTCGAGCGAATTCCACGAGCTGCACGGCGACCGCATGTACGCGGATGACCTGGCGATCGTCGGCGGCCTCACGCGCATCGACGAGCGCGCGGTGGTGCTGATCGGCCACCAGAAGGGCCGCGACACCAAGGAGCGCGTGCGGCGCAACTACGGCATGCCGAAGCCCGAGGGCTACCGCAAGGCGCTGCGCCTGATGCATCTGGCCGAGCGCTTCGGCCTGCCGCTCGTGACGCTGATCGACACCCAGGGCGCCTATCCCGGCGTCGGCGCCGAGGAGCGCGGTCAGAGCGAGGCGATCGCGCGCAATCTCTTCGAGATGTCGGTGCTGCGCGTGCCGATCGTCACCGTCGTCACCGGCGAGGGCGGCTCGGGAGGGGCGCTGGCGATCGGTGTCTGCGATCGCCTCCTGATGCTTCAGTACAGCACCTACTCGGTGATCTCCCCGGAGGGCTGCGCCTCGATCCTGTGGAAGAGCCAGGACAAGAAGGAAGTGGCGGCCGAGTCGCTCAACCTGACGGCCGACCGGCTGTTGAAGCTCGGCCTGGTCGACGAGGTGATCGAAGAGCCCTTAGGTGGAGCGCACCGCGACCCGGCCACGACGGCTGCGCGCCTGAAGGCCGCACTGATCCGCTATCTCGACGAGCTCGACGCCCTGCCGCGCGACCAGCTGCGGGCCGCACGCGCCGCGAAGATCGCCTCCTTCGGCGTGTACTCCGAAAACGCGGCGTGATGGGCGGCAGGGGCGATGGGGCGAAAGCCGGAGGAGTTCGGCGCGCGCTGGCTCGGCAGGCACCTCAGGGAGCTGCTGCCCGGGTTCCCTGAGCGCGCGCTGTGCGTCGCCTTCAGCGGCGGTGCCGACTCGACCGCGCTGCTCGCGGCGCTTAGCCGGCTGCGCCTCCCGGCACGCGCGCTGCGTGCCCTGCACGTCGACCATGGACTGCATGCGGACTCGGGGTCCTGGGCCACGCGTGCCGTCGCGGTCGCGCGCGGCTTGCGCGTGCCGTGTGAGGTGCTGCGGGCGAAGGTGGCGCGCGCGCACGGCGAATCGCCCGAGGCGCGCGCGCGCACGGCACGCTACCGGCTGCTGGCGGGCGCGCTCCGTCCCGGCGAGGTGCTGCTCACCGCGCACCACGAGGACGATCAGCTCGAGACGGTGCTCCTCATGCTGCTGCGCGGCGCGGGGGTCGCGGGGCTCGCCGCTATGCCCGAGCTCGCGCCGTTCGCGGGCGGTTTTCTGGCTCGCCCGCTGCTCACGCGCTCCCGCACCGAGCTCGAGGCCTTCGTGCGCGCCGCGGGACTCCCTCACCTCGAGGACCCGAGCAACCAGGATGAGCGCCTCGACCGTAACTTCCTGCGGCGGCGCGTGCTGCCGGTCATCCGCACACGCTGGCCGGGAGCCGCCACGACGGTGGGCCGCGCGGCGCGCCATGCGGCCGAAGCGCAGCGCCTCCTCGAGGGGCTCGCCTGGAGCGACCTGAGTGCCGCGCACCACGGCGAGTCGCTCGCGGCGGGCGCGCTGCGCGCTCTGCCGCCGGACCGCCGGCGCAACGCCCTGAGGTTCTGGATCGCGGCCCGCGGCCTCACGCTGCCGCCGGCGACGCGCCTCGCGGAGATCGCAGGCCCCATGCTCGCGGCGCGTGACGATGCCCAGCCGGCGGTCGAGTGGCCCGGGGCCCGCATCGAGCGGCACGCCGGGCTCCTCACCGTGTACCCCGCAGGCAGCGCGACCGGGGCCGCAGCCGCGCGCGGATCCGCCGTGGCGCGCGAGACCGCGTGGGCGTGGCGCGCCGAGCCGGTCTGCCGGCTGCCCGAGGGCCTCGGGCAGATCGAGCTCAGGGCCGATGCCTACGGGCCGGTGAATCTCGCCGCGCTGCCGGCACGGCTGACGATCCGCTGGCGCCAGGGGGGCGAGCGGCTGACCATCGCTCCTGGCCGGCCGCGGCGAGCGCTCAAGAGCCTGCTGCGCGAGTCCGGCCTGCCTCCCGGCGAGCGGGCACGGTTGCCGCTGCTCTACGGCGGCGGCCGGCTGCTCGCGGTCGCGGATCTGTGGCTCGATGAGTCGGTGCAGGCGCGGCCGGGAGCCCGACGCCGCGCGCGCCTCGTGTGGACCAAAGCCGCGTGAGATGTGCTAACCTGCTGGCCCGTCGTCGGTCTGCCCTATCCGCGGCAGCGACCTCACGCGACGGGTAATCCTGCGAGAGTTATGACGCGTTTCGTATTCGTCACCGGTGGCGTCGTGTCCTCCCTGGGCAAGGGCATCGCCTCCGCCTCGCTCGGCGCGATCCTCGAGGCGCGGGGCCTCAAGATCGCCATGGTCAAGCTCGATCCGTACATCAACGTGGATCCGGGGACCATGAGCCCCTTCCAGCACGGCGAGGTGTTCGTCACCTCGGATGGCACCGAGACCGACCTCGATCTCGGGCACTACGAGCGCTTCGTGCGCACCACCACGGGGCGCAACAGCAACTTCACCACCGGACGTATCTACGAGCGCGTGATCGCCAAGGAGCGCCGCGGCGACTACCTCGGGGCCACGGTTCAGGTCATCCCGCACATCACCGACGAGATCAAGCGCTGCATCAAGCTCGGCGCCGACGGCGCCGACGTCTGCATGGTCGAGATCGGCGGCACGGTGGGCGATATCGAGTCGCTGCCGTTCCTCGAGGCCATCCGGCAGCTCGGTGTGGAGCTCGGCCGCAGCAACTGCGTCTACATGCATCTCACGCTGGTGCCGGTGGTGGGCGGCTCGCACGAGGTCAAGACCAAGCCGACCCAGCACTCGGTCAAGGAACTGCGCGGCATCGGCATCCAGCCCGACGTGCTGCTGTGCCGCTGCAAGCACCCGCTACCCGAGGAGCAGCGGCGCAAGATCGCGCTGTTCACCAACGTCGAGGAGCGCGCGGTGATCTCCGCGGTGGACGCCGACGACATCTACCGCATCCCGATCCTGCTGCACGAGCAGGCGCTCGACGACATCGTGGTCGACAAGCTCCGCCTCAGCGTGCCGCCGACCGACCTGGCCGAGTGGCGCCAGGTCGTCAGCGCCAGGTCGAATCCCGACGGGCAGGTCGACATCGCGATGGTCGGCAAGTACGTGCAGATCCGCGATTCCTATCTCTCGCTCCATGAAGCGCTGATGCACGGGGGACTCAAGAGCCGCTCCCGCGTCAACATCCACTACATCGAGTCGACCGACATCGAGCAGCACGGCACGCACTCGCTCAAGGGGATGGACGCCATCCTGGTGCCGGGCGGCTTCGGTGAGCGCGGCATCGAGGGCAAGATCCAGGCGGTGCGCTTCGCGCGCGAGCAGCGGGTGCCGTATCTCGGGATCTGCCTGGGGATGCAGGTCGCGATCGTGGAGTTCGGCCGCCATATGCAGGGCTTCGCCGACGCCAACAGCACGGAGTTCAACCGCGCCACCCCGCACCCCGTGATTGCGCTGATCAGCGAATGGCAGGACCAGGTGCACGGTGCGCAGCTTCGTACCGAGGCATCCGAGAAGGGCGGCACCATGCGCCTCGGGGCGCAGGAGGTGCTGCTCGCGGCGGGCACGCGCGCCCGCGAGCTCTACGGCCGGGACGTCATCCTGGAGCGGCACCGGCACCGCTACGAGTTCAACAACAACTACCTCGAGCGCTACCGCCAGGCCGGCATGCGCTTCTCCGGGTTCTCGCACGACGGCCTGGTCGAGGTGATCGAGCTGGCGAGTCACCCGTGGTTCGTCGCCACGCAGTTTCACCCGGAATTCACCTCCACCCCGCGGGACGGGCACCCGCTGTTCACGGGCTTCATCCGCGCCGCGCGCGCGCAGCGCGCCGCGCAGCTTCCGCAGGCCGCCGGGGCCTAGTTTGAAGCTCGCATCGGACATCGTGTCACGCTGCTCGCCGCCTGCGGCGGCGGGCACATTGCGCTGCGCAGTCCTGCTGCGCGCAAGCCCGGGGCGCACATTGCGCTGTGCAGTCCCTGCTCCGCGCAAGCCCTGGGCGGCCATCCTGGCCGCCCGCTCGGCCCTTCGGGCCTCGCCCCTGTGCGCCCGCTCGGCGCTTCGCGCCTCGCCCCTGTGCCTGCGCGACTGTCTCACGACGACCTAGGACTCGGGTCAACGCGACCGCAATGCAGCTGGCAGGACACCAAGTCGGAATCGAGCGGCCGCTGTTCCTCATCGCGGGTCCCTGCGTCATCGAGGGCCAGGCGCTCACCGAGGAGATCGCCGGGCGGCTGAAGGAGATCACCGGCCGCTTACGGATACCTTTCGTCTTCAAGGCGTCTTACGACAAGGCGAACCGCTCCTCGCGCGCCTCCTTCCGCGGCCCCGGCATCGATGCCGGACTCAAGGTCCTCGAGCACGTGCGCAACCGCATCGGCGTGCCCGTGCTCACCGACGTGCACGAGGACACCCCGCTCGCCGAGGTGGCGGCGGTGGTCGACGTGCTGCAGACGCCGGCTTTTCTCTGCCGCCAGACCAACTTCATCGTGAACACCGCCTCGCAGGGCAAGCCCGTCAACATCAAGAAGGGCCAGTTCCTCTCGCCGTGGGAGATGCAGAACGTGGTCGATAAAGCCCGCTCGACCGGAAACCAGGCGATCCTGGTGTGCGAGCGCGGTTTCTCTTTCGGGTACAACAACCTGGTGGCGGACATGCGCTCGCTGTCGGTGCTGCGCGCGACCGGCTGCCCGGTGGTGTTCGACGCGACCCATTCGGTGCAGCTGCCAGGCGGGCAGGGCACCTCCTCCGGCGGGCAGCGCGAGTTCATACCGGTGCTGGCGCGGGCGGCCGTCGCCGCCGGAGTGGCCGGGCTCTTCATGGAGACGCACCCCAGGCCCGAGGAAGCGCTTTCCGACGGGCCGAATGCCTGGCCGCTGGCGCGCATGGAGCCGCTGCTGACGACGCTCACCGCGCTCGACCGGGCGGTCAAGGCGGCGCCGCTCGAGGAGTCTTTGTTATGAGCCGTATCAGCGCAGTCACGGGCCGCGAGATCCTCGATTCGCGCGGCAACCCCACGGTCGAAGTCGACGTGCTGCTCGATTCGGGCGCGCTGGGGCGTGCGGCCGTGCCCTCCGGCGCTTCCACTGGAACCCGCGAGGCGGTGGAGCTGCGCGACGGCGATCGGCGCCGCTACGGCGGCAAGGGAGTGCTCAAGGCGGTCGAGCACGTGAATACGGTGCTCAGGAGCGCCGTCCTCAAGCTGGACCCGCGCGATCAGGCCGGGCTCGATGCGCGCATGATTGAGCTCGACGGCACCGAGAACAAAGGACGGCTCGGCGCGAACGCCATCCTTGGCGTCTCGCTCGCCGCGGCGCGTGCCGCGGCCGCCGATGCCGGGCTGCCGCTCTACCGTCACCTGGCGCAGCTCTCGCCGCGGCAGCACGAGCCGGCCATGCCGGTACCGCAGATGAACATCGTGAACGGCGGCGCGCACGCCAACAACAGTCTCGACGTGCAGGAGTTCATGATCGTACCGCTGGGCGCGCCGAGCTTCCGCGAGGCGCTGCGCTACGGCGCCGAGGTGTTCCATACGCTGAAGAAGCTGCTCGCCGACCGGGGCCTGTCCACCGCGGTCGGCGACGAGGGCGGCTTCGCTCCGAGCCTCGCGTCGAACGAGGCGGCCCTCGGACTGATCCTCGAGGCGATCGAGAAGGCCGGTTACCAGCCCGGCCGCGACATCTGTCTCGGGCTCGACGTGGCGAGCTCCGAGTTCTTCCGCAACGGCCGCTACGAGCTCGAGTCGGAGAAGCGCAGCTTCACGGCCGCCGAGTTCGCCCGCTACCTGGCGGACCTCGCCGGCAAGTACCCGATCGTCACTATTGAGGACGGCATGAGCGAGGCCGACTGGGCGGGATGGGCGGAGCTCACGCGTGTGCTCGGCGGTAAGCTGCAGCTGGTCGGAGACGACGTATTCGTCACCAACACGAAGATCCTGCGGGAGGCGATCGAGAAGCGTATCGCCAACGCGATCCTCATCAAGCCCAACCAGATCGGCACGCTCACCGAGACGCTCGCCTGCATCGACATGGCCGACAAGGCGCGCTACGCCTCGGTGATCTCGCACCGCTCCGGCGAGACCGAGGACAGCACGATCGCCGATATCGCGGTGGCCACTCCCGCCACCCAGATCAAGACCGGGTCGCTGTCGCGCTCCGACCGCATCGCCAAGTACAACCAGCTGCTGCGCATCGAGGCGGAGCTCGGCCAGGTGCGCTTCGCGGGCCGGGACGCCTTCCCCGCGCGGACCTGATGGCCTTCGCGACGAGGGCGGGGTCTGTTACGCTGTCGTTCTCATGAAGTGGCTCGCCGCCGCGCTGGCTCTCGTCCTCATCCTGCTGCAGTACCGGATCTGGGTCTCCGACAACGGAGTGCGTCAGGTCGAGCACCTCAGGCAGGCGGTGGCCGCGCAGCAGGCCGAGGACACCCAGCTCGCCGAGCGTAACCGCCAGCTCGCCGCCGAAGTGCGCGACCTGAAGACCGGGATGGATGCGCTCGAGGAGCGCGCCCGCAGCGATCTCGGCATGATTGCCCGCAACGAGACCTTCTATCAGGTAGTGCCCGCCCGCCCGAGCGACGCGCCGACGCGGACCGCGGCTCGCTGACGCGGAGCGCTGCTGCTCCAGCGACCATGGCAGTGAGCTTGCGGCTTGCCAATCAGGGGCGAAAGTCGCGTCTTTCGCCCCGGCGTCAATTGAGGCTGAGGCGCCCTCCGCTGAAAGCGCCGCTGGCGCCTTTCAGCCAATGAAATATTACCTCGTCATGCCCGCCGCCGGCTCCGGCCGGCGCTTCAAGGGCGACACACCGAAGCAATACGCGCCCCTCCTGGGGCGCACCGTCATCGAGTGGGCGCTCGCGCCCTTTCTTGGGGATCCGCGCTGCGCACACGCCGTGGTGGTGATCGCGGAGTCGGACCGCGACTGGCAACCGGTCGCCGCGCGCGCCGCGAGCGAGCGGGTGTCGGCCACCGCCGGCGGCGCAGAGCGCAGCGTCTCCGTGCGCCGCGGGCTTGCGGCGCTCGCGGGGCGGGCCGCCGCCGACGACTGGGTGCTGGTGCACGACGCCGCGCGCCCGTGCCTCGCAGCCGCGGACCTCGAGAAGCTGATCGGGCGTGTCAGCGAGGCCGGCTCGGGTGGCCTGCTGGCGCTGCGCGCCACCGATACCCTCAAGGAGGCGCGGGCAGGCGCGTCGGAGCAGAGTTCCGCGGTCGCCCGCACCGTCGATCGGACGGAGCTGTGGCGGGCGCTCACCCCGCAGATGTTCCGCTTCGGTGCGCTGTGCGCGGCGCTCGACGCGGCGCATGCCGCCGGACGTCATCCCACCGACGAGGCGCAGGCACTCGAGTGGTGCGGCGAGAGCCCGCTGCTCGTCGAGGGACTCGCGACCAACCTGAAGCTCACCTCGGGCGAGGATCTCGCGCTCGCCGAGGCCGTGCTGCGCTTGCGGAGGCTGCCGTGAGGATCGGATCCGGGTTCGACGTGCATGCCTTCGGCGCGGGCGACCATCTCATGCTCGGGGGCGTGCGGATCGCGCACAGCCGGGGCGTGGTGGCGCACTCGGACGGCGACGTGCTGCTGCACGCGCTGTGCGATGCGCTGCTCGGCGCGGCCGGGCTCGGCGACATCGGCCAGCACTTTCCCGACAGCGACGCGCGCTGGAAGGGCGCCGCCAGTGCGCGCTTCGTCACCGCAGTACTCGGGCTGCTGCAGGCGCGGCGTCTTGCCGTCCTCAATGCCGATCTCACGGTGATCGCCGAGGCGCCCCGGATCGCGCCGCATCGCGAAGCGATCTGTCGCGAGGTGGCGCGGCTCCTCGAAGTGCCGGTGGAGCGCGTCAATCTCAAGGCGACCACGACCGAGCGGCTGGGATTCCTCGGGCGCGCCGAGGGTGTCGCCGCACAGGCGGTCGTGCTGCTCTCCGAGGGCTGACGGTGACCACGGCTGCGGGGGATGCGGCACGCGCGGCCGCGCTTGCGCCGCCGCGGGCGTACGGCGCCGCGGTGGGCGAAGCCGTGCTGCGGGCCCGCGCGGAGGACTTCACGGTCGAGGAGGACCTCGGCTTCGCACCCGCCGGGGCGGGCGCACACCTGCTGCTCCGGGTCCGCAAAACTGACGCCAATACGCCGTGGGTCGCGCGCGAGCTCGCACGTGCGGTGCGCTGCCGGCCGCAGGAGGTCGGCTACGCCGGGCTCAAGGACCGGCGCGCCATCGCCATCCAGTGGTTCTCGGTACCGCGGCCCCGTGAGCCGCTCGATCTCGAGGCCCTGCACGGCGAGGGCTTCGAGGTGCTGGAGGCGCACGCGCACAATCGCAAGCTGCCGCGCGGCGCGCTCGCCGGAAACTGCTTCGCCGTGCGCCTGCGCACCGCTGCGGGTACCGGTGAGCAGCTCGCCGAGCGGCTCGCTCCGCGCCTTGCGGCCATCGCCGCGCGCGGCGTACCGAACTACTTCGGTCCCCAGCGCTTCGGGCGCGACGGCGCGAACCTCGACCCCGTCGCCGGGACCTTCGCGCGTCTGCCGGCCGCGGCGCGGGGGTTCAGGCTCTCGGCCGCACGCAGCATGGTGTTCAATGCGGTGCTCGCCGCGCGCGTCGCCGATGGCAGCTGGGAGCGCCTCCTCGCGGGAGACCTCGCGAACCTCGACGGCCGCGGCAGCATCTTTGGCGTTCCGGCCACCGACGAGACGCTCGAGTCACGCTGCGCGCGCCTCGAGATTCACCCTACGGGGCCGCTGTGGGGGGCGGGGGAGCCCCGCACGGGCGCCGGCGTGCTCGCGCTCGAGCGGCGGATCGGCGCTGAGTTTGCCGCCCAGTGCGCGCTCTGTGCGGCGGCCGGCATGGCCCAGGAGCGCCGCAGCCTGCGCCTGCGCGTGGCGGAGCTCGAGTGCGGGATGGAAAGTGACGCCGTGCTGCTGCGCTTTCGCCTCACCCGCGGCAGCTTCGCGACGGCGGTGCTGCGCGAGCTCGTCGACGCCTCTTCGTCCGACTATGGCGGCGAGAGCAGTGCGTAGACGGCGCCGGTTCCGCCGTCGGCCGGTCGCGCCGACACGAACGCGAGCACCGCGCCCGTGCGACGCAGGACTGAGCTCACCGCGGCCTTGAGCACCGGACCGCGGTGACCGGAACGCAGTCCCTTGCCATGTACGATGCGCACGCAGCGCACCTCGCGCTGGAGCGCGTCGATCAGGAACTGCCGCAGTGCCTGCTTGGCCTCGGCGACCGTGAGCCCGTGCAGATCGATCTCGCGCTCGACACGATACTCGCCGCGGCGCAGCCGGCGCACCACCGACGGCTGCACGCCGGAGCGCTGGTAGACCAGCTCCTCGCCGCCGGCGAGCGCGGGATCGGGAGGCTCGGCGCAGAGGCTCTCCTTCAACACCGCGGCGCGGTCGGCGCGCGTGAAGCGCGCGCGAGCCCGCGGCTTCGGCCGCCGCACCGCAGGGGCGCCGCCGGCGAGCGGCTTGACGCCGCGAACCGCGTCGCGGAAGAGCTTCGCGGCCTCACCCGCATCGTCCGTGTCGTCGTCACCGCCCGACTGAGCCACGCTACCTCCGCCCGCAGTCATTAAAAGTATATAGTCACGCGCGCGCGCGCTACGGCTCCGCCATCCAGGCCCCCATCGCCAGTGAAGATCCTGATCAGCAACGATGACGGCTTTCGCGCGGAGGGCATCCGCCGCCTGCGCGAGGCGCTGGCGACGCTGGCCGAGGTAACCGTCGTCGCCCCGGACCGCAACCGCAGCGGGGCGAGCAACTCCCTCACCCTCGATGTGCCGCTGCGCGTCTACGAGTCCGAGCCCGGCGTGTACTTCGTACCGGGCACGCCCACCGACTGCGTGCATCTGGCGATCTCGGGACTCTTCGATTTCGAGCACGACATGGTCGTCTCGGGCGTCAACGACGGCCCGAACCTCGGCGACGACGTGCTGTACTCGGGCACCGTGGCCGCGGCGCTCGAGGGCCGCTTCCTCGGACTCCCCACCATCGCCGTGTCGCTGTGCACCGGGGGCGCGGGCGGCGGGCACTTCGCGACCGGCGCGCAAGTCGCGCGCCTGCTGGTCGCGCAGCTCCTGAAGAAGCCCCTCGAGCCGGCGCTCATTCTCAACGTCAACGTGCCGGACGTGCCGCTCTCGGGCTTGCGCGGTTTCCGCGCCAGCCGTCTCGGCAACCGGCACCGCTCGGAGCCGGTGATGCGCGCGCAGGATCCGCGCGGCCGGCCCGTGTACTGGGTGGGACCGGCGGGACCGGAGCAGGATGCGGGTCCCGGCACCGACTTCGATACGATCGCGCGCGGCTACGTGTCGGTGACGCCGCTGCACATCGATCTCACGCGCCACGGCGCACTGCCGACGGTCACCGCCTGGCTGGAAGGTGTCGATGACTGACCTGCGCATGACCGGGATCGGCATGACCTCGGCGCGCACGCGCGATCGCCTGGTGCAGCGTCTGCGCGAGCAGGGCATCGGCAGCCTCGCCGTGCTCGATCGGATCCGCAACGTGCCGCGCCATATCTTCGTCGACGAGGCTCTCGGCAGCCGCGCCTACGAGGACACGGCGCTGCCGATCGGCTTCGGGCAGACGATCTCGCAGCCGTACATCGTGGCGCGGATGACCGAGGCGCTGCTTGCAGGCGGCCCCGCCGGCGGCGGGCCGCTCGATAACGTGCTCGAGATCGGTACCGGCTGCGGCTATCAGACCGCGGTGCTCGCGCCGCTCGTGACCCACCTGTATACGATCGAGCGCATCGAGCCGCTGCTCGCGCGGGCACGCGAGCGGCTCAAGGAGCTCGGCATCCGCAACGTGCGCTTGCGGCACGGCGACGGCTCCCTCGGTTGGAAGGCTCACGCGCCCTACGACGGGATCCTGGTAGCCGCCGCTCCGCTCACGGTGCCCGATGCGCTGCTGCGGCAGCTGAAGGTGGGGGGACGGCTGATCGTGCCCCTGGGTCCGGAGGGTGAGCAGGAGCTTGTGCGCTTCACCCGCCGCGAGCAGCGCATGGAGCGCGAATCACTCGGTGCCGTTGCCTTCGTGCCGCTCCTCGGCGGCACGGCCTGAGCGTCTGGACTTGGTCTGAGTCGCTTCAGGCCCAGAAAATCATGTCTTAGAATGAATTGAGATATCAGTTATAACTTATTGTGCAGTATTAATTAATTCAGCACTAAGACACCTCACGACGCCCTCCTGACGCTCATTTTCCCGCGAAATCCGCGCGTGCGGCGGGACGGATCCGCGTGCCGGGGCGTCGAAAGTCTTTACGCGTCAAGGAGCTTGCACAGGCATCTGCGACCTGTTTACCATGCACGCCCTGTCTCTCAACGACGACAGGTACACCGGGGAGGGTCATCCGCAGAAGGCACAGGGAGGAGGGAGTCGCAACAAGAGCAACAACAGTTCATCAAGAAAAAAAAGAACAGTGCAATTGTTCGAGTCTGTCAGCTTCGAATGATTGTTTGGTTGGTTGAGCCTCCCCCTGTGTCTTCTGCAGATCGTCCGGCTCCTACCGCAGAAACAGTGCCGCGGCCACGCGCCGCTCCTCCTGCACCAGCACATTGAACGTCCGGCACGCGGCGCCGAGCTGCATCGCCTCGAGTCCGACGCCGCGCTGCGCCAGCTGTGCGCGAATCTCCGCCGACGGGAACTGCTGAGTGGGACCCGTGCCGAGCACGACGAGCTCCGGGTCGAGCGCGAGCAGCGCCTCGAGGTGTTGCGGGCGCAGCTCCGCAAAGCTCTGCGGTTCCCACTTCGTGATCAGCGTATCGGCGGTGACGATGCAGCTGCCGTGCACCGCGTGCTCGCCGATACGTACCTCGCCGTCCGAGTAGCCGCGGATCAGATTGGCCGGCACGCCGGGTTCGAGCGTGAACTTCACGAGGGGTACGATACTGCCCGTGCATGAGGCTGTCATAGTCATCGCCGACCTGTACCTGCAATCGGGTGAGCTCCAGGGTGAGCTCGCCGCGGACGCGGGCGCGCTCACGGGGCTCGAGTACGTGGGGCGCTTCGGCGAGCGCGAGCGGCTCGCCGGTGGCTGGCGCCGATGGCTGGCGCACTGGCTCGGCCGCGGCGACCTCGCCGGCGTGCCGGTAGCCACGGTTGCCGCTGCCGCCCTCGCGGGCGGCGGCGGGGCCAGTGCCCGAGGCGGGCCCGCTGGTGCGAGCGCGGAGCAGGCGACGTGCTGGATCGCGACGCCCGTCGAGCTCGTTGCGGGACTCACGCGCGTGCATCTCGACCGGCGTGGCATCGTGCGGCTCGCGCCCGATGAGCAGGCCATGCTCGCCGAGGCGTTTGAGCGCAGCTTCGCGGGTTCGGGGCTCAGGCTCGAGCCCTTGAGCGACGGGCAATTCCTGGCCGTCACCCCCGGAGTCGCGGCGGTGACCACGACCGAGCCCGCGCGTTGTGCGGGCGGCGTGCTGACGGTTCCGCGGGGACCCGCCGCGGCGCCCCTGCTGCGGCTCATCGCGGAGATCGAGATGTGGCTGCATGGAGCGGCCCTCAACCGCGCGCGTACGGCGCGTGGGGCGGCAGCGGTCACCGGGCTGTGGCTGTGGGGCGCCACTGGCGAGACGCATGCCGCGTCCGCTCCGGGCGCCGCGGGCAACGGCAACCGGCACGGAGCGATCGCAGGTTTCGGCTCGGATGCCTTCGTCGCAGGCCTGCTGCGTCTCGCCGCAGGCGCGCTGCGGCCGCTTCCGGCGCCGGCCGATGCGGTATTCGCCGATCCGGGCAGCGAGCGCGTCGTGGTGGTGGCGGAGCTCGCCGGCGGGCTGCCGCCGGAGGAGCCGTGGATCCTGTCGGCGGCCGCCGCGGCGCTCGATCGGCAGCTCATCCGACCCGCCGTCGCGGCGCTCACCGGCGGCTCGCTCGAGCGGCTCACGCTGATCGCGAACGACACCCGCGTCGCCGTCGGCCGGCTCAGTGGTCTGAAGCGCTGGCGCCGGGCGCGCGTGGGTCTCGGGGCATTCGCATGAGGGCGTGCCGGGCATGAGGCTCGCCGTGGTACGGCGTGCGTGCCGGGCGGACGCGCAGCTCGCGGCGGGCCTGCACCCGGTGCTCGCCCGTGCCTATGCGGCGCGCGGTGTGCGTACAGCCGCCGACCTCGACACCTCGCTCGCGCGGCTCCTGCCGGTCGGCACGCTCGAGGGCATCGCGGCGGCGGTCGAGCTGCTCCTCAAGCACCGTACCGGCGGTCGCGTGCTGGTGATCGGCGACTTCGACGCCGATGGCGCCACCAGCAGCGCGCTCATGGTGCGTGCGCTCCGCGGCCTCGGCTTCTCGGCGGCGGATTTCCTCGTGCCGAACCGCTTCGAGTTCGGCTACGGCCTGACTCCTGAGATCGTGGCGCTCGCGGCGCAACGCTCGCCGACGCTCATCGTCACGGTCGACAACGGCGTTTCCAGCCACGCGGGGGTCGCCGCCGCCCGCACCGGCGGGATCGACGTGTTGATTACCGACCATCATCTCCCGGGCGCGGAGCTCCCGGACGCCAACGTGATCGTGAATCCCAACCTCGTCGGCAGCCGCTTCGGCAGCCGTGCGCTCGCCGGCGTCGGGGTCGCCTTCTACATCATGGCCGCGCTCGAGCGGCGCCTCGCGCACGACGAGCCGGGCGTCGCGCGAGCGCCCGTCGTGGCGCAGCTGCTCGACCTGGTCGCGCTCGGCACGGTGGCGGACGTGGTACCGCTCGATCTGAACAACCGCGTCCTCGTGGCGCAGGGGCTGAAGCGCATCAGGGCCGGACGCTGCGTCGCCGGGATCAAGGCGCTGCTCGCGATCGCGGCGCGCACGTCCGCCGACCTCACGGCCGCCGACCTCGCCTTCGGCGTCGCGCCGCGCCTGAACGCCGCCGGCCGCCTCGACGACATGACGATCGGCATCCAGTGCCTGCTCGCCGACGATCCGGCCGTGGCGCAGCAGCTGGCGGTGCGGCTCGATGAGCTCAACGAGGAGCGGCGCGCGATCGAAGCGCGCATGCAGCAGGAGGCGCTCGCGGCCGTGCGCCGGCTGGGCGACCCCGGCCCCGGCGCACCGCAGAGGAGCGGGGTCTGTCTCTTCGATGAGAGCTGGCACCAGGGCGTGGTCGGCCTGGTCGCGAGCCGCGTCAAGGAGCGCGTGCGCCGCCCGGTGATCGCCTTCGCAGCCGCGGATCCCGCCACGCTGCGCGGCTCGGCCCGCTCGGTGGCGGGCGTACACATCCGCGACGTGCTCGACTCGATCGCGGCGCGCCACCCGGGGCTCATCGGCCGCTTCGGCGGGCACGCCATGGCGGCGGGCCTCAGCCTCGAGCGCTCGCGTCTCGATGAGTTCGCACGCGCCTTCGACGAGGAGGTGGCGCGCTGGACCGCCGGACGCGTGGGGGCGGACGCCGTGGAGACCGACGGCGAGCTGGGCGTTGCCGAGATCGCGCTCGACACCGCGGAGGCGCTGCGCGCCGGGGGCCCCTGGGGCCAGGCGTTTCCCGAGCCGTCCTTCGACGGCGTGTTCAGCGTAAGGAGCGCGCGCCTCATCGGCGAGCGGCACGTGAAAATGTGGGTCGAGCCGGTCTCGAGCGGGCGCTCGTTCGATGCGGTTGCCTTCAACCACTTCGCCGAAGGCGTCGCGGGCGCCTTGCCCGAGGGGCTGGTGCAGCTCGTCTACCGGCTGGATGTCAATCGATACCAGGGCGAGCGGCGGCTGCAGCTGCTGGTAGATCACCTGCTGCCCGTCGCTCGCTGAAGTGACCGCGGCAGTGTTAGCATCGCCGGCGCAACGGCCGGCAGGACGACCATGGAAGTCAATCAACTCAAGCGTCATCTCAAGGATCTCGGCGAGCGCATCGGCTCGTTACGGGGGTTTCTTTGAGTACGACCGCAAGCTCGAGCGCCTCGAAGAGGTCGCCCGTGAGCTCGAGGATCCTGCGGTGTGGTCGGACCCGGCGCGCGCCCAGGAGCTCGGGCGCGAGCGCGCCCGGCTGACGAGCGACGTCGGCGAGATCGACCGCGCCACCTTGCGGATCGCCGAGGCCGCGGAGCTGCTCGGGCTCGCGGAGGCCGAGGGCGACGAGGGCGCCGCGCGGGACATCGAGCGCGATGCGCAGGGTCTCGAGGGCGCGGTGCGCCACCTCGAGTTGAAGCGCATGTTCTCGGGCGAGATGGATTCGCACAATGCCTTTCTCGACATCCAGGCGGGGGCCGGCGGCACCGAGGCGCAGGACTGGGCGCAGATGCTGCTGCGCATGTACCTGCGCTGGGGCGCGGCGCGCGGCTTTCGCTGCGAGGTCATCGACACGAGTCCCGGAGAGGTGGCGGGTATCAAGAGCGCGAGCGTCGAAGTGCAGGGCGAGTATGCCTACGGCTGGCTGCGTACCGAGACGGGCGTGCACCGCCTGGTACGCAAGTCGCCCTTTGACTCCGGCAATCGCCGCCACACCTCGTTCGCCTCGGTGTTCGTCTCGCCCGAGGTCGACGACGAGATCCAGATCGAGGTGAATCCGGCGGATCTCAAGACCGACGTGTACCGCTCCTCGGGCGCCGGCGGCCAGCACGTCAACAAGACCGAGTCGGCGGTGCGCATCACCCACCTGCCGAGCGGTATCGTGGTCGCCTGCCAGAACGAGCGCAGCCAGCACAAGAACCGCTCGACCGCGATGAAGATGCTGAAGGCAAAGCTCTACGAGCTCGAGGTGAACAAGCGCAATGCCGCCGCGCGCGTACTCGAGGACTCGAAGTCGGACGTCAGCTGGGGCAACCAGATCCGCTCCTACGTGCTCGACCAGTCGCGCATCAAGGATCTGCGTACCGGCGTCGAAGTCGGTAACACCCAGTCGGTGCTCGACGGCGATCTCGATCAGTTCATGGAGGCCTCGCTCAAGGCGGGTGTTTGAGAAGACATGAAAAAGAAGGACAACAACGGCTCCGGTGGCAACGGCGAGACGCCAGGCGATGAGAACAAGCTGATCGGCGAGCGGCGCGCCAAGCTCGCGGAGCTGCGCGCCAGCGCCGGCACGGGCGGCGCCTTTCCCAACGACTTCCGCCGCGATGCGCTCGCGGGCCAGCTGCAGGCCGCCTACGGCGAGAAGAGCGGCGAGTGGCTCGAGGCCAACCCGACACGCGTGCACGTCGGCGGCCGCCTCATGTTCAAGCGCCTCATGGGCAAGGCGAGCTTCGCCAAGATCGCCGACCGCACCGGACAGATTCAGCTGTATCTGCAGCAGGAGACGCTCGGCCCGGTGTACGAGGCCTTCAAGGGCTGGGACGTGGGCGACATCCTCGGCGCGAGCGGCCTCATGTTTCGCACCCGCACCGGCGAGTTGTCGGTGCGCGCCGATGAGCTGCGCCTGCTGGTGAAGTCGCTGCGACCGCTGCCCGACAAGTGGCACGGGCTCGCCGACACCGAGACGCGCTATCGCCGCCGCTACGTCGATCTCATCGTGAGTGACACGAGCCGCGAGGTGTTCCGCACCCGCGCGCGCATCGTGCGCTACCTGCGCGACTTCCTCGATGCCCTCGATTTCCTCGAGGTCGAGACGCCGATGATGCAGCCGATTCCGGGCGGTGCCACGGCGCGCCCGTTCCGTACGCACCACAACGCGCTCGACCTCGACATGTACCTGCGCATCGCGCCGGAGCTCTACCTGAAGCGCCTGATCGTCGGCGGCCTCGATCGCGTCTACGAGATCAACCGCAACTTCCGCAACGAGGGGCTCTCGACCCAGCACAACCCGGAATTCACCATGCTCGAGCTGTACCTCGCCTGGGCCGACTACCGCGACATCATGGACTGGGTGGAGAAAGCGACGCGCGGGCTCGCCGACACGCTCAACGGCACGCTCGAGCTCAGCTACCAGGGCCGCCGGTACGATCTCGCGCGCCCGTTCCGCCGTGTGACGGTCGAGCAGGCGATCGCCGAGAGCAATCCGGGCATCGATCCGCTGTCGCTGCGGGACGCCACCTACCTGCGCAAGCGCTGCGACCAGCTCGGTGTCGCTTACACCCGCGACGACGGCCCGGGGAAGCTGCAGATCGAGCTGTTCGAGAAGACCGCCGAAGCCCAGCTCCTCGACCCCACCTTCGTCTATGCGTATCCGGTGGAGGTCTCACCGCTGTCCCGCCCCAACGATGCCGATCCCTTCATCGCCGACCGCTTCGAGTTCTTTCTCGCCGGGCGCGAGATCGCCAATGGATTCTCCGAGCTCAACGATCCGGAGGATCAGGCGGCGCGCTTCCGCGCCCAGGTGGCGCGCAAGGAGAAGGGCGATGAGGAAGCGATGTTCTACGATGCCGACTACGTGCGCGCGCTCGAGTACGGCATGCCGCCCACCGCCGGCTTAGGGGTGGGCATCGACCGGCTCGTCATGTTCTTCACCGACTCGTCCTCGATCCGCGACGTGATCCTGTTTCCGCACATGCGGCCGGAAGCGTAAGCGCTCGCGGCCACCGCGCCCTCAGGGGACCACTCGCTCGCCCGCGAGCGTGGCCTGAACGTGGCGGCCGGAGTACTGGCCCGCCGCATCGTAGAAACGCGCGTCGGCCTTACCGCTGAACGTGTCGCCCGTGACCCGCAGCGTGAAGGCAATCTCCGTGCGGCTTACAAGCTGGTGGGTCGTGCGGTCCGCCGCAACTTCCACGAGCTTGCCGCTGACGCCCGCCCCGTCCGGCTTCCAGGCGCCCATCAGATTACTGTCGCTGGTGTTCGGGTCGCCGGCATCGGGGTTGGACTGCTCGACGGTCCCGTCGGCATGGAATGCGAACAGGTGAAGCGGGAAGGGCGCCTCGGGCGCGCGCACCAGCCAGACACCGACGATCGGCGGCGGCGAGCGCTCGCTGAGCGATGCGCTGGTGCAACCGCTCGCGCCGCAGGCCAGTGCGAGTCCGAGCGCCGCGCCGGACCCGGCCCTCGGGCCGCGCATGCTCATTCCGGCGCCGGAATCGCCACCGAGAAATGGCCGTCGGCGCTCTGCGGCAGGCCGTCGTCGATCGAGTAGTAGTCGCCCTTGTCGGCAACGTGGATATGACAGGCGCTCGCGAGACCCGTGTCGCCGTCGAGCGTGCCGGCGGCGACGCTGATGTAGTCGCGGCCGTTCCCCTGCCAGAAGAGCGTCGAGCCGCAGCGGCCGCAGAAGCCCCGCCGCGCTCCAACCGATGATACGTACCAGCGCAGCTCCGCCTCGCTCCGCAGGCGAAAGTCGCGGTGCCGCGCGGCGGTCGCCGCCATGAAGTGACCGGTGCTGCGCCGGCACTGCGTACAGTGGCAGAGCACCACGGGCCGGAGCGGGCCCGCAATCTCGTAGCGGACCGCTCCGCACAGGCAACCGCCGGCATGGGTGCTGTCAGTCATTCGGGCAGCTCGTAGGGCAGGGGCTGTTGCAGCGTAGTCAGGCGCAGTGCCTGCGCCGGCGCCGCGCTATCCTCATCGGGCGCCGCGCCGGCCGCAAGCGCTGCCACCGCGAGGAATTCGCAGGCCCCGTCCGCGAGCCGCACCGCATCGACGACGCGAAACGTGCGCCGGTCGGGGAGCTCACCGGTGTCGCCGGGCTGCAGCTGCCGCGGCTCCGCGGTGCGAAAGCGCTGCATGCGGCGCTTGACCCGTCCGCGGAAGTGGGCACGTGCGATCACCTCCTGGCCGGTGTAGCAGCCCTTGTCGAAAGCGATCGCGCCGAGCACGTCGAGGTTCAGCATCTGGGCGACGAATTCCCCCGACGTGGCCGCGTACACCTGCGGCTCGCCGTTCTCGATCGCGTGCTGCTGCCAGAGCTCAGGCGGCGCCCGCTCGCAGCGCGCGAAGGCTCCCTCGCCCTGACCACCGGCGGCCGCCGAGACGCTGAGCCAGCGCGCCGGCCGCTCGCCGACGCGCAGCACGAAGGATTCGCCGAGGCGTGCGACCGCCGCCGTGGCGGCCGGCAGCTGCGCGAGGGGTGTGGCCGGGGGCGCGACACCCGGCGCGGCGGGCACGGCGGACGGCGCAGGGGCGTCCGCGCCTTCGGCGACGAGTCCCTCGATACGCCAGGCCGGGGAGTCGTCCGCGAGCTCGACCTTCGAGCGCAGGATGTAGGTCCGCAGCCGGGTCACGACGGACGCGACCAGCTCGCGCGGCAGCAGAGCAAGCACTTCGCCGGGCGCGGGCTCGAAGAGCCGCATGAGCGCGAGCACACGGCCCTGCGGGTTGTGGTAACCCGCCAGCAGCGATCGCCCGGCGGCGAGCTGCGTCATATCGTTGGAGAGCTGCCCCTGCAGGAATGCGCTGAGGTCGCGGCCGCGCATGCGCAGCGCGCCGAGAGACTCGAGCGGCAGCAGTTTCACTTGTGGGTACATAGGGTTGAGCGTTGTTTTTCCTTGGCTTTCCGTGGCCGCGATGCCTGAATTCTGGCAGACTCAATAAATATGTCGACCTCGCAACGCAAGAGGCCGGGACAGACTCCGTCCGCCCCTTCCGTTCCTCCCCCGCCCAGCCGTCCGGTCGCTCCCGCTGCCGACCCGTCGCGAACCCCCGCGGCGGGGCCCCCGCGGGAGCTCGGCGGCGTACCCGGGCCCGACCCAACGCGCTTCGGCGACTGGGAGAGGAACGGGCGCTGCATCGACTTTTAGCCTATGCCGGCCCGACCGCTCTCGCCGCACCTGTCGGTGTACAAGATGTCCCGGTACAGCCTGGCGACGTCGATCCTCAATCGCTTCGCCGGAGTCGCACTCTCCGCCGGACTCCTGCTGCTGGTGTACTGGCTGATGAGTGTCGCGGCCGGCGCGGGGACCCAGGCGCGCGCCGCGCAGCTGCTGTCGCTCCCGGTGATGAAGCTCGTGTATGGGGCCTGCATCGCCGCCTTCTGCTATCACTTCGTGGCCGGCATCCGCCACCTCGTGTGGGATACGGGCCGCGGGCTCGAGCGCTCACAGTCGCAGAGGAGCGCCTACCTCGTGGTCGCCGTCAGCATTGCGCTGACGCTGCTCCTCGCTTACTGCGCCTTCGTGCTCAAGGGTCACGCCTCGTGAGCCTGCGCACTCCGCTGCGGCGCGTCCTCGGTGCGGGCTCGGCGAAGGAGGGGGTGCAGCACTGGTGGCAGCAGCGGCTGACCGCGGTGGCGCTGCTGCCGCTCACCGTCTGGTTCGTGGTGTCGCTCCTCGCGCTGCCGTCGCTCGATCATGCGACGGTCACGGCCTGGATGCGCGGGAGCTGGACGGCCCTGCTCCTCATTCTTCTGGTGCTCGTGGCCACCTGGCATTCGCAGCTCGGGGTGCGCGTGGTCGTGGAGGATTACGTGCCCGCGCCGGGCGCACGCACCGTGACACTCACCGTGCTCAGCTTTCTGCACGCCCTGCTGGCGGCGGCCGGCGTGTTCGCGGTTCTCAAGGTGGCGCTCGGAGCCGGGGCGTGAGCGCGCCGCGGTTCATCGATCACACCTACGACGTCGTAGTGATCGGCGCGGGCGGCGCGGGCCTGCGCGCCACGCTCGGGCTCGCCGAGAGCGGCCTGTCGACGGCCTGCATCACCAAGCTCTTCCCCACGCGCAGCCACACGGTCGCCGCGCAGGGCGGCATTTCCGCGGCCCTCGGCAACATGGGCGAGGACGACTGGCGCTGGCACATGTACGACACCGTCAAGGGCTCCGACTGGCTCGGCGACCAGGACGCGATCGAGCTCATGTGCAAGGAGGCGCCGGCGGCGGTGATCGAGCTCGAGCACTACGGCGTGCCCTTCTCGCGCACCGAAAGCGGGCGCATCTACCAGCGGCCGTTCGGCGGCATGACCACGCACTTCGGCAAGGGCATCGCGCAGCGCACCTGCGCCGCCGCCGACCGCACCGGCCACGCGATGCTCCACACTCTGTATCAGCAGTCGCTCCGCCACGCCGCGACCTTCTTCGTCGAGTACTTCGCCATCGATCTGATCATGCAGGACGGCGCGTGCCGCGGCGTGGTGGCGCTTGATCTCGCCGAAGGCACGCTGCACCGCTTCCGCTCGCACGTCACCATCCTCGCGACCGGCGGCTACGGCCGCACCTACTTCTCCTGCACCTCGGCTCATTCCTGCACCGGGGACGGCAACGCCATGGTGCTGCGCGCGGGCCTGCCCCTGCAGGACATGGAGTTCGTGCAGTTCCATCCCACCGGGATCTACGGCGCCGGCTGCCTGATCACCGAGGGGGCGCGCGGTGAGGGCGGCTACCTCACGAACTCGAAGGGCGAGCGCTTCATGGAGCGCTACGCGCCCAATGCCAAGGATCTCGCCTCACGGGACGTGGTAAGCCGGGCGATGACGGTCGAGATCCGCGAGGGCCGTGGCGCGGGTCCCGAGCACGACTACATAGAGCTGCACCTCGAGCACCTCGGGGCGGATGTGATCCACGAGCGGCTGCCGGGGATCGCGGAGACGGCGCGCATCTTCGCCGGCGTCGACGTGACGCGTGAGCCGATCCCGGTGCAGCCGACCGTGCACTACAACATGGGCGGCATACCCTGCAACCACCGCGCCGAGGTGGTGTGTCCGAAGGGCGGCGATCCCGACTGCGTCGTGCCGGGCCTGATGGCGGCCGGCGAAGCGGCCTGCGTCTCGGTACACGGCGCGAACCGCCTGGGGAGCAACTCGCTGCTCGACCTGGTGGTATTCGGCCGCGAAGCGGCGCGGCGCTGTGTGGAGCTCGTCGAGCCCGGGAGCTCGCACCGCCCGCTCGCCGCGGATGCCGGCGATGTGGCCGTGGAGCGCCTCGAGCGGCTGCGGCGGGCGAACGGTTCGCGCGCTACGGCGGCGATCCGCGTCGAGATGCAGAAGACCATGCAGCTCGATGCGGCGGTGTTCCGCACCGGTGAGAGCCTCGCTAAGGGACTCGAGCGCATCGGCCAGACCTTCGAGTCCTTCGCCGACGTGCGCATCAGCGACCGCTCGCTCATCTGGAACACCGACCTCATCGAGACGCTCGAGCTCGAGAACCTGCTGCTGCAGTCGACCGCCACCATCCATTCAGCGGCCAACCGCACCGAGAGCCGCGGCGCGCACGCGCGCGAGGACTACCCGCAGCGCGACGACCAGAACTGGATGAAGCACACACTGGTGTGGGTCGAGGGACCGAAGCGCGTGCGCTTCGACTACCGCCCGGTGCACCTCAACACGCTCACTGGGGAGGTGGAGTCGATCCCGCCCCGGGCGCGCACTTACTGAAGGAAGCCAAGCGCATGGCTGAGTTCCGCCTGCCCAAGAATTCGCGCCCGGTGCCGGGCGTCGCCCACCGGGCTGCGCCCGGGGTGCGCGAGCTGCGCACGCTCCGTATCTACCGCTACGACCCCGACAGCGGCGCCAATCCCCGCATCGATGTCTTCGAGATCGACGCCCGCACCCTCGGGCCCATGGTGCTCGATGCCCTGATCCAGATCAAAGCGACCCTCGACTCCTCGCTCACCTTCCGCCGCTCGTGCCGCGAGGGCATCTGCGGCTCGTGCGCGATGAATATCGACGGCATCAACCGCCTCGCCTGCACCACCTCGATGCACGACCTCGGCGCCGAGATCCGCGTCTACCCGCTCCCGCACCTGCCGGTCGTGAAGGACCTGGTGGGCGACCTGAGCGGCTTCTACGCGCAGTACGCCGCGGTCAAACCCTGGCTGCAGGCGCGAACCCCGGCACCCCCTGATCACGAGCGGCTGCAGAGCAAGGAGGAGCAGGAGCAGATCGACCGGCCGGCGGCCTGCATCCTGTGCGCCTGCTGCTCGACCGGTTGCCCGAGCTACTGGTGGAACAGCGAGCGCTACCTCGGCCCGGCGGCACTGCTGGCCGCGTACCGCTGGATCATCGACAGCCGCGACGAGGCGACCGGCGAGCGGCTCGATGAGCTCGATGATCCCTTCCGCCTGTACCGCTGCCACACCATCATGAACTGCACCGACGTGTGCCCGAAGGATTTGAACCCCGCCAAGGCGATCGCCGAGATCAAGAAGATGCTGGTCGAGCGCCGTGGCTGAGCCGGGCGAACCGGGGCGGCTGCTGTGGCGGTGCCGGCGCGGCATGAAGGAGCTCGACGTGATTCTCGAGCGCTTCGCGCGGCAGGGGCTGACCCGGGCCTCCGCGGCCGAGCGGCAGGCCTTCGAGCGCTTCCTCGGCTTGCCGGATCCCCTGCTGGCGGGTTACTTACTCGGGGAGGAGCGTCCCGCCGACCCCGAGCTGCGCCTGCTCGCCGACCGCATCCGGGACTTATGTCACAGTCCTCCGGTATGCTGAACTTTTACAGGGGGTCACAGTCTATTCAGCGCGAGGCGTGGCGGCCCTCTTTGCCGGGTTAGAGGGGCGCATATGGGCGCCGATGCAAGTGATCTGAGCCTGGTGCGCCGCGTGCAGCGGGGTGACAAGGGGGCGTTCGATGCGCTGGTCCTCAAGTACCAGCACAAACTGGTCAAGCTGGTCATGCGCTACGTGCGCAACCCGGCCGAAGCCGAGGACATCGCCCAGGAGGCATTCATCAAGGCCTACCGCGCCCTGCCTCAGTTCCGCGGCGACAGCGCTTTCTACACCTGGTTGTACCGCATTGCGATCAATACCGCCAAGAACGCCGTAGTGTCCCGCGACCGCAGCCCGATCGAATACAACATCGACCGCAACAACGAAGAGTCGTACGACATGCAGAGCCGCCTGAAGGATTCCGAAACCCCCGAGGCCCTGGTACTGACGGACGAGATCCGCTCGATCGTCAATGCCGCCATCGAGGCGCTGCCCGAGGACCTGCGCACGGCGATCGTGCTGCGCGAGCTCGAGGGACTGTCGTACGAGGAGATCGCCGCCGCCATGGACTGTCCGGTGGGCACGGTGCGCTCGCGGATCTTCCGCGCACGCGAGGCGATTGACCGGCGGCTGCGGGAAGTGTTCGAGGGCGGCCTGGGCCGTACCGAGGAGCTGGGATGAAAGAAGAGCTCGACAGCCAGCTATCCGCCATGTTCGATGACGAGCTGGCGTCCGCCGAGTGCGAGCTGCTCGCCCGCCGCCTGTCGCGCGACGGCGAGCTTCGGGCCCGCTGGGAGCGTTACGCGGTGATCGCCGCGGCGATACGCGCCGAGCGCGGCGTGCGGCTCAACGCGCGCGTCGCCCGGCGCGTGAGCGTGATCGTGGGCGCGGAGCCGGCGCTCGCGGCGACAGCCGCGCCGGGACGCGCGCCGCGGCGCTGGGTGCGCCCGGTAGCCGGCGCCGCCGTTGCCGCCAGCGTCGCGGCGGTCTCGGTCCTGTGGCTGCGCACGCACCAGGTGCCGGGCCCGGTCGCGGCTGCCCCCGAGCTGGCCGCCGTCCTCGCGACCCGGGTCACCGCACCCACCGTGGTGCCCGCTGCGGCGCGCAGCCCGGCCGGCCCCGACAGCTACGTAGTGCCGCCCGCCGCGCGCGGTGGTGCGGCGATCGTACCGGCCGAGCTCGCCAACTACGTGGTGGCGCACAGCATGTTCAGCCCGCCCGTCGCCCGCCGCAACCTCCTCTCCTCGTTCATGACGAGCGAGCCGGCGGCAGCGGGTCCGATCGCGGTCTCTACGGACGGCGCACAGGGCTCCCCGCGCGATGCCAAGGGCAGCGCGCAGTAAGGAACGCCTGCGCGCGCTGGCCTGCGCGGTCGCGGTCGCCGGCACGCTCGCGGCGCTCGAGCCGGTCCGCAGCTGCGCCGCCGAGGGGAACTCCCCGGCCCGCCGGGCCGCGCCGGCGGCGACTCCGGCCGAATGGCTCGAGCGCATGAACCGGGCGCTCACGACGCGCAACTACGACGGCACTTTCTCCCACTGGCAGGGCGGCACGGTCGAGACGCTGCGCATCATCCACCGCCTGCAGGACGGGCAGGTCACCGAGCGGCTCGTGTCGCTCGACGGCTCGGGCCGCGAATTCATCCGCACCGGCTCGAGCCTCGCCTGCTACCTGCCCGACCGGCGCACCGTGCTGGTGGAGCAGCGCCCGGCACAGGAATCGCTGGTCGGTATCCCGGCCGTCGACACTCAGGCCGCGAGCCTCTACGACATCCGCGAGCTCGCCCGCATGCGTCTCAACCGCCGCGATACGCACGTGATCTCGGTCTCACCCCGCGACGAGTTCCGCTACGGCTACCGACTGTGGATCGACGACTCCACCGCCATGCCGATCAAGACGCAGCTGTGCGACACCGATGGCCAGGTGATCGAGCAGCTGGTGTTCGCCAGCCTGAGGATGCAGGCGCACATTCCCGACTCGGAGTTTCGCCCCGACGTCGCCACAGACGGCTTTCAGTGGCTGCGGAACGACGCTGCGCCGCTCGCCGCCGCCCCGGCCCCTGCCGCGGCGTGGCGGGCGCTGAAGCTGCCGCCGGGATTTCGCATGATGATGCGCGGCCCGCAGACACTGCCCGGCTCGGCCGCGCCGGTCGATCACCTGGTGTTCAGCGATGGGCTCGCCGCCGTATCGGTATTCGTCGAGCCGCGCGGTGCCTCAGGGCCGGGCGAGGTTGCCGAGGTGCGCTCCGCGCGCGTTGGCTCCTCCTCGGCGTTCTCGACGGTGACCAATGGCTACAAGATCACCGCGGTGGGCGAGGTTCCGCCGGCGACGGTGCGTTTCATCGCCACGCAGGTCAGGGCCGAAGCCGAAACGACGCCGGCGACCACGCCAGCTGCCGCGGCCACGACGCCAGCGGCCACGACGCCAGCGGCCAGCCGCCGCTGAAGCCATGCCTGCGCCGCCGGCACCCGCCGCGCGCCTGACGCTGGTACAACGCCACGACTGTGGGTTGTGCGAGACCATGCTCGAGGAGCTCGCGGCGCTCGGTCGCACGCTCACCCTGCCACCCCTCGAAGTCGTGGACGTCGACTCCGACCGGGAGCTCCTGCGCCGCCATGGCCTCGACGTGCCGGTACTGCTGCTCGACGGTACGGTGGTGTGCCGCCACCGCCTCGACGCCAACGAGCTCGCGCGGCTGCTGCGGCCGGCGCCCGCGGACGCCGGCTCACCATAAGGCGCCGCCCCGGCCGCCGCCGGCGGGCCATAACCCGCAAACTTCCCTATAATTCGCCCGCCGCTGGACCTGGACCACCGGCGCGGGTCCTAAGGCAGTGGCTTCCCTTGCTTCATGCGGCACATACGTAACTTCTCCATCATCGCGCACGTAGATCACGGCAAATCGACGCTCGCCGATCGGTTCATCCAGCTGTGCGGGGGACTCGCCGACCGCGAGATGCAGGAGCAGGTGCTCGACTCCATGGACCTGGAGCGCGAGCGCGGTATCACCATCAAGGCCCAGAGCGTCACGCTCTACTACAGCGCCCGCGACGGCGAGCGCTATCAGCTCAACATGATCGACACCCCGGGCCACGTCGATTTCTCTTACGAGGTGTCGCGCTCGCTCGCGGCCTGCGACGGGGCGTTGCTGGTCGTCGACGCCTCCCAGGGTGTCGAAGCGCAGAGCGTCGCCAACTGCTACACGGCGACCGAGCAGGGACTCGAGGTGCTGCCGGTCATTAACAAGATCGACCTGCCGTCAGCGGATCCCGAGCGCGTGACGCGCGAGATCGAGGAGATCATCGGCATCGACGCGGGGGATGCCGTGCAGGTGAGCGCCAAGACCGGCGAGGGGGTCGCCGAGCTCCTCGAGGTGCTCATCCGGCGCATCCCGGCGCCGCGCGGCGACGGCGCGGCGCCGCTGCAGGCGCTCATCATCGACTCCTGGTTCGACAACTACGTGGGGGTGGTATCGCTGGTGCGGGTCGTGAACGGCAGCCTCAGAAGCGGCGACAAGATCCGCGTTTTCTCTACCGGCCGCAGTCACCATGTTGACCGGCTCGGCCGCTTTACGCCCAAGGCGATCGTCGAGCAGGAGCTCGCCACGGGCGACGTCGGCTTCGTGGTCGCGGGTATCAAGGAGATCGACGGCGCCCCGGTCGGGGACACCATCACGCTCGAGAACCGTCCGGCCCACGCGCCGCTCCCCGGCTTCAAGCAGATCAAGCCGCGGGTATTCGCCGGGCTCTTTCCGGTGAATTCGGAGGACTACGAGAAGTTCCGCGATGCGCTCTCGAAGCTACGCCTCAACGACTCCGCGCTCCACTACGAGCCGGAGGTCTCCGGTGCGCTCGGCTTCGGCTTTCGCTGCGGGTTCCTCGGCCTGCTGCATATGGACATCGTGCAGGAGCGGCTCGAGCGCGAGTATGAGCTGACGCTCGTCAGCAGCGCGCCCACGGTGGTCTACGAGGTGGCGCGCACCGACGGCAGCGTCGGGTACGTCGACAACCCCGCCAAGCTCCCGCCGCCGGATGAGATCGAGGAGCTGCGCGAGCCGGTCATCATCGCCAACATCCTGGTGCCCCCGGACCACGTCGGCGCGGTGCTCAAGCTCTGCAACGACAAGCGCGGCACGCAGAACAAGATGCTGTACCTCGGCTCCCAGGTGTCGCTCCAGTACCAGCTGCCGCTCGCCGAGGTGGTGCTCGATTTCTTCGACCGCCTGAAGTCCGCGAGCCGCGGCTACGCCTCGTTCGACTACGAGTTCAGCCATTTCCAGGCCGCGCCGCTCGTCAAGCTCGACATCCTCATCAACGGCGACAAGGTGGACGCGCTCTCGATCATCGTGCACAAGGACAGCGCCTATCAGCGCGGCCGCGAGCTGGTCGACAAGATGCAGGAGCTCATTCCGCGGCAGATGTTCGAAGTCGCGGTGCAGGCGGCGATCGGCAGCGCCGTCATCGCCCGCGCCACCGTCAAGGCGCTGCGCAAGAACGTGCTGGCCAAGTGCTACGGCGGCGACATCACGCGCAAGCGCAAGCTCCTCGAGAAACAGAAGGAAGGCAAGAAACGCATGAAACAGCTCGGACACGTCGAGATCCCGCAGGCGGCGTTCCTCGCGGTGCTGCAGGTCGGGCGCAAACACTAGCCGCCATGACACACCTGATGCCGCTCATCGTGTTCCTCTCCTGGCTCGCCGTGCCGGTGGGCCTCGTCTGCATCGTCGACGACTGGCTGCTGCGGCCGCGGCGTGCGCCGACCGTCGCCGACGCGCCGCTCATGAAGCTGCTCTACTGGGTGCTGCCGCTGCTGATCGGCGCCGGCGTGCTGCGCCTGCTGCTCGCCGAGCGGCTCGACTTCAGCGCCGTGCTGCTCGCCATCACGGTGGTGACGGGAGTCGCGTGGGGCTTCGATGCCTGGGTACTGCGTCCGCAGCGCGCCGCCGCCGCGCGTGCCGGAGGCCGCGATCCGGCCACCACGCCTGAGCCCGGCACGGTCGACTACGCGCGCAGCTTCTTCCCCGTGGCGCTGGTGGTGCTGGTGCTGCGCTCCTTTGTGTTCGAGCCGTTCCGCATCCCGTCGGATTCCATGATGCCGACGCTGCTCGACGGCGACTTCATCATCGTCAACAAGTACGCCTACGGGCTGCGCCTGCCGGTGCTCAACCGCAAGATCGTGGCGACCGGTGAGCCACAGCGGGGCGACGTGGTGGTGTTCCGCTACCCCGTCGACCCCAGCATCAATTTCATCAAGCGCCTGGTGGGGCTGCCTGGGGACAAGATCGAGGTGCGCGACAACCGCATCGTCATCAACGGCCGGCCGGTCACCTTCAGCGTCGACGGCAAGTACAACGATGGCTGCTACGTGAACCTGTCGCTCGCCCAGGAGCAGCTTGGCACCCACGAGCACCAGGCGATATTCTGTCCGGTGGCCATCGACCGGTCGCCGCTGCTGCCGGCGTGCAACCGCAGCGGCTTGCGCGGCTACGTGTGCGGCGATGACGATGCGCCGGGATTCCTGCGCACCGCGGCATGGGCGGGGGAGGTGCCTCCGGGGCAGTATCTGATGATGGGCGATAACCGCGACAACAGCGACGATGGGCGCTCGTGGGGCTTCGTGCCCGAGGAGAACCTGGTCGGCAAAGCGACCCGGATCTGGTTCAATTGGGACCCGCACCGCGCGGGCGGGCCCCTGTGGGGCCGCATCGGCACGGCCATCCGCTGAGGGGAGTTGCTTCGATGCGCTTTAGACAACGGGGGATGACGTTCATCGGCTGGCTGTTCCTGCTGACGCCGCTGGCGGTGGTCGGCTACGCCGGCGTGCGGCTGGCGCCCGTGTACCTGAACTACATGAAGGTGGTGCGGGCACTCAACCTGGTGGCGAGCGACGCCAACGGCAACTCCAATCCGCAGTCGATCCGCACCACCATCGACAAGCACTTCGAGATCGACATGGTCGATTACCCCACCTCCAAGGACATCAAGGTCACCCGCAACGGGACCGGGTGGGACGTGGAAGCCTCCTACGACGACGAGGCGCCGCTCTTTGCCAACATCTCCCTGCACGTGGCCTTCGACAAGATCGTGCACGCCGGCGGCGGGGGCGGGCCCTAGCAGTGTCGGAGTGCGCACGGGCGACATGACCGCCGCAGCGGGCGAGCAGGATCGCTGGCTGCGCGAGGCGCTCGATTACCAGCCGCGCGACGCCGCCCTGTTTGCCGCCGCGCTCACCCACCGCAGCGCTCCCGGGCCCAACAACGAGCGCCTGGAATTCCTCGGCGACGCGGTGCTCAACCTCGTGGTCGCCGACCTCCTGTACGGCAGCTTCCCGCGTGCGGCTGAGGGGGACCTGAGCCGCCTGCGCGCTCGCCTCGTGAGCCGCGAGCCGCTGGCGGAAGTGGCCGCGGACCTGCGGCTCGGCGAGGTATTGCAGCTCGGCTCCGGGGAGCTGAAGAGCGGCGGCTTTCGCCGCCAGTCGATTCTCGCCGACGCGCTCGAGGCGGTGTGCGGGGCGCTGTTTCTCGACGGGGGCTTAGCGGCAGCCGCGCAAGTGATCAGCCGGCTCTTCGCTCCAAGGATCGCCGCGCTCCCCGATCCGGCGACGCTCAAGGACGCCAAGACGCGGCTGCAGGAGTATCTGCAGGCCCGCAGCCTCATGCTGCCGCGCTACGAGGTGGAGCGCGTCGAGGGCGACGCGCACGCCCAGACCTTCCGCGTCAGCTGCGAGGTGGCGGCTCTCGGGCGCCGGGTGCACGGTGGCGGCTCGAGCCGGCGCCGCGCCGAGCAGGAGGCCGCCGAGCGCATGCTGCACGAGATCGGAGCAGACGCGGCCGCGGACGCTCGCCCGTGAGCCTCGCTGCGCCCGCGCCGTTCCGCAGCGGCTCCGCCGCACTCGTCGGACGGCCTAACGTCGGCAAGTCGACACTCCTCAACGCGCTGGTTGGCGCGAAGGTCAGCATCGTGACGCCGCGGCCGCAGACCACCCGCCACCGCATCCTCGGTATCGCCAACCTCCCCGCGGCACAGATCGCCTTCGTCGATACGCCGGGGCTGCACCGCGAGGGTCGGCGCGCGCTCAACAAGGCGATGAACCGCACGGCCGCGGCGGCCCTCGAGGACGCGGACCTCGTGGTGCTGGTGGTGGAGGCAGGGCAATGGACCGAGGGCGATGAGCTGGCGCTCGCGCGCATCGCGCGCGCGCGCCGCCCGGCGATCGTCGCGGTGAACAAGATCGATCGCGTGCGCCCGCGCGAGCGGCTGCTGCCGTACCTGGCGGCGCTCGGCGGCCGCTATGGTTTTCTCGCCATGGTCCCGGTGTCGGCGCTCAAGGCAGACAACATCACGGACCTGCGCGACACGATCGCGGCGCTCCTGCCGGTGTCGCCGGCGCTGTATCCCGCCGACACCCTCACCGATCGCGGCCTGCCGTTCCGCGTCGCGGAAACGGTACGCGAGAAGCTCACCCTCGAGCTCAATCAGGAAGTGCCCTATGGCATTGCCGTCGAGGTCGAGCAGCTGGCGGACGAGGCGGACGGGCAGCTCACGGTCGACGCCGCGATCTGGGTGGAGCGCGAGGGACAGAAGCCCATCGTCATCGGCGCCGGCGGCGCGCGCCTGAAGCGCGTCGGCCGCAGCGCGCGCCTGGCACTGAATGAGCTGCTGGGACGGCGCGTGCACCTCAACCTGTGGGTCAAGGTGCGCGAGAATTGGGCCGACAACGCGCGCGCACTCAAGCAGCTGGGGGTCGAATGATGAGTGGTCCACGGCGCATCGAGCTGACGCCCGGCTACCTGCTGCACCACCGCCCGTGGCGCGACACCAGCCGCATCCTCGAGGTGCTGACGCGCGAGCACGGGCGCCTGACGCTGTTTGCGCGCGCCGTGCGCGGTCCCGCAGCGCGGCTCGCGCCCGTGCTGCAGCCGTTCTGCCCGCTGCTGCTGTCCTGGAGCGGGCGCGGCGAGGCGCCGCAGCTGACGCACGCCGAGCGTGCCGACGGCGTAGGTCCCCTGCCGCCCGCGTGCGTCATGGCCGCGTTCTATCTCAACGAGCTGCTCCTGAAGCTCACCACCAGGCACGACCCGCTGCCGCCGCTGTTCGATCACTACCACGCGACCCTCGGCCGGCTGCGGTCGAGTCCCGCGCTCGAGCCGGTGCTGCGGGTATTCGAGCTGCGGCTGCTCGAGCTGGTCGGCTTCGGGCTCGAGCTCGAGACCGAGGCGGGAAGCGGGGTGCCGCTCACCGCGGACGGTTATTATCGGTTCCGCCCCTCCCAGGGCCTGGTGCGCGCGCATCCGCACGAGGCTGGCGCGCTCGCCGGCGCCTCGCTGATTGATCTGCGGGAGGAGCGCCTGAGCGGGACGCGCGCACTCGAGGACGCGCGGCGGCTGCTGCATGCGGCGCTCGCCGCCTGCCTCGAGGGGCGACCGCTCGCGACGCGCGCGGTGGCGAGATCCCTGCTGAGAAAGGCAGCGCAGTCATGAGTGGTTTCATAGCCCTCGGAGTCAACATCGATCACGTGGCGACGCTGCGCCAGGCGCGGCGCGCCCGCCAACCCGACCCGGTGCAGGCGGCGCTCGCGGCCGAGCAGGCCGGCGCCGACGGCATCACGCTGCACCTGCGCGAGGACCGCCGCCACATCCAGGATCGCGACGTGCGCGTGCTGCGCACCCTGCTCAAGACCCGCATGAATCTCGAGATGGCGGTGACGGATGAGATGCTGGCGATCGCCGCCGAGGTACGGCCGGCCGACTGCTGTCTGGTGCCGGAGAAGCGCACCGAGCTCACCACCGAGGGCGGACTCGATGTGGCCGGGCAGGTGGCACGGATCCGCGCCGCGGCAGCTGCGCTCGGCGCCGCGGGCATCCGCGTGGCGCTGTTCATCGACCCCGAGCCCGCGCAGATCGAGGCGGCCGCGGCCAGCGGCGCGCCGGCGGTCGAGTTGCACACGGGAGCCTACTGCGAGGCGAGCGGCGGCGGCCGGGCCACCGAGCTCGAGCGGCTGCGCGCCGCCGCGCGGCTTGCCGCCCGGCTCGGCCTCGAGGTGCACGCGGGCCACGGCCTCGACTATCACAACGTGCAGCCCGTGGCCGCGATCGGCGAGGTCGTCGAGCTCAACATCGGTCATGCGATTGTGGCGCGTGCGGTGTTCACCGGGCTTGCGGCGGCGGTGAGCGACATGAAGGCGCTGATGCAGGCGGCGCGCGCATGATCTTCGGCATCGGCGTCGACGTGCTCGAGGCGGCACGCATCAAGCGCACGTTCGAGCGCTTCGGCGAGCGCTTCGTCGCGCACCTGCTGCTGCCGGAGGAGCGGGCCCAGCTCGCGCACACCCAGCGCCGCGAGCGCTTCCTCGCCATGCGCTTCGCGGCCAAGGAGGCGATCGTCAAGGCCATGGGGACCGGCTTTGCCCACGGCATGTGGATCCGCGACGTGGGCGTGGTGCAGAACGCCTGGGGCAAGCCCGAGGTGGTGTTCTCCGCGCGCGGCGAGCGCGTGCGCCGTGCACTCGGCGTCGGTGAGGCGCACGTGACGCTCACCGACGAGGCGGGCCTGGTGGTGGCGGTAGCGGTGCTGCTCAGGGCGGCATCGGCATGAATACCCTGGTGTTCGACATCGAGACCGTGCCGGACGTCGCCTTCGGGCGCCGGCTCTACGACCTCGGCGACCTCCCCGACGAGCAGGTCGCCAAGGCGATGTTCGCGCTGCGCCGCCAGGAGCGCGGCGGGGATTTTCTGCCACTCGAGCAGCATCGCGTGGTGGCGATCTCCTGCGCGTTGCGCAAGGGCGAGAGCTTCACGCTCTGGAGCGTCGGCGAGGCGGCGACCGGCGAAGGTGAGCTGGTGCAGCGCTTCTTCGACGGCATTGCGAAGTACACCCCCGACCTCGTCTCCTGGAACGGCTCGGGCTTCGATCTGCCGGTGCTGAATTACCGCGCGCTGCTCTGGGGGCTGCAGGCGCCGCGCTTCTGGGAGACGGGCGAGAGCGAGACCGAGTTCCGCTACAACAACTATCTGCAGCGCTACCACTGGCGGCACACGGACCTCATGGACGTGCTGTCGGGCTTCAGCTCCCGCAACCGCGTGTCGCTCGCCAACATGGCGTGCCTGCTGCAGCTCCCGGGCAAGCTCGGCCTCAAGGGCGACCAGGTGTGGGAGACGTACCAGCGCGGCGACCTCGCCGGCATCCGCCGCTACTGCGAGACCGACGTGCTCAACACCTATCTCATCTACCTGCGCTTCGAGCAGCTGCGCGGACGGCTGACGGGCGCGGTCTATCGCGAGGAAGTCGAGCGGGTGCGCGCCTACTTGAGCGCCTCGGGCGAGCCGCATCTCGCGCAGTTTCTCGCCGCCTGGACCGAGGTCGTGTGAGCGCGGCCGCCCCGGGCGTGCCGGCCGAGGAGGTCGCGCTGGTCGCCGGACTCACCCACGAAGGCGAGGGCGTCGTGCGCGGCGGCAAGACGGTGTTCGTGCCGGGGGCGCTCCCTGGGGAGCGCATTCGCCTGCGCCGCACGCGGCGTCACCGCCAGCACGACGACGGCGCGCTGCTCGAGGTGCTCACGCCCTCGGCGGAGCGGGTGGTGCCGCGCTGCGCGCATTTCGGGGTCTGTGGGGGCTGCGTGCTGCAGCATCTCGCGCCCGCGGCGCAGCTCGCCGCCAAGGAGAGCGAGCTCAAGTCGACGCTCGAGCGGGTGGCGCGCCTCGCGCCACGGCGCTGGCTCGAGCCCCTCACCGGGCCGGTGTGGGCCTACCGGCGTCGCGCGCGCCTCGGGGCAAAATTCGTCTATCGCAAGGACCGCGTCGTGGTGGGTTTCCGCGAGCGCGCCGCCCCCTACGTGGCGGACCTCGCCGGCTGTGAGGTGCTCGCCGGCCCAGTGGGCGCACTGATCGGGCCGCTCGCGACGCTGCTCACGGGACTTGCGATCCGCGAGCACGTACCGCAGATCGAAGTAGCGGTGGCCGACAACGCGACCGCGCTCGTGCTGCGCACTCTGACCGAGCCTCCCGCGGCGGACCTGGCGCTGCTCAGTCAGTTCGCCGCGGCGCACGCCGTGCGCTTCTACCTGCAGCCCGCGGGGCTCAACTCGGTACGTGCGCTCGGCGACACGCAGCCCGAGCCGCTGCGCTATGGGCTGCGCTCCTTCGGTCTCGAGCTCGAGTTCGCTCCCACCGACTTCATCCAGGTCAACGGTGCGGTGAATGAGTCACTGGTGGCACGCGCGGCGGAGCTCCTCGAGCTGACGGGCGGGGCACGGTTGCTCGACCTGTACTCGGGGCTCGGCAACTTCACCCTCGCCTTGGGCTCGCGGGCGGCGCACGCCGTAGGCGTCGAGGGCGAGCCTGAGCTGGTGCAACGCGCGCGCGCCAACGCGGCGCGCAACCGCCTCGCCAACGTCGAGTTCCACCAGGCCGATCTCGCGGCCGCGCCCGCTGCGGGCGAGCCGTGGCTGCGCGGCGGATACAGTCACGTGCTGCTCGATCCGCCGCGCACCGGCGCGCGCGCGGTGCTGGCCACGGTGGCGCAGCTGGCGCCGGCACGGGTGCTGTATATTTCCTGCCATCCTGGGAGCCTCGCGCGGGATTTGATGGTGCTGGTGCACGAACACGGCTTCACGCTCGAAGCGGCCGGCGTGGTCGACATGTTTGCGCACACCGCGCACGTCGAGTCGCTGGCGTTGCTGCGCCGCGCATGAGCCTCGGCCCCCTCATGATCGATCTCGAGGGCAGCGCGCTCAGCGCCGTTGAGCGCGAGCTGCTGCGTCACCCCTTGGTCGGCGGGGTGCTGCTGTTCACCCGCAACTACGTCGAGCCTGCGCAGCTCACCGCGCTGGTCGAGGAGATCCACGCGGCGCGCTCGCCCGCACCCATCGTTGCGGTCGATCACGAAGGCGGGCGGGTGCAGCGCTTCCGCGCCGGCTTCTCGCTGCTGCCGCCGGCGCGGCGCATCGGGCACGAGTTCGACGCCGCGCCCAAAGCCGGGCTCGCACTGGCGCGCCAGCTCGGCTGGCTGATGGCCGCGGAGCTGCGCGCCCACGGGGTGGACATCTCCTTCGCCCCCTGCGTGGACCTGGATCTCGGCGTGAGCGAAGTCATCGGCGACCGGGCCTTCCATGCCCAGTCCGAGGCCGTGGCCCAGCTCGCCGTGGCCTACGTCCACGGCATGCGCGACGCCGGCATGGCGGCGACCGCCAAGCACTTTCCCGGCCATGGCGCGGTGGTGGCGGACTCGCACCAGACCCTCCCGGTCGACCGCCGCGGGCTCGCGGACCTCGCCGGCGATCTCGCTCCCTACCGCCGGCTGATCGCCAACGGCCTGCCCGCCGTCATGGTGGGGCACCTGCTGTTTCCGGCCGTGGATCCTGCGCCGGCGAGCCTCTCGGCCCGCTGGATTCGCGACGTATTACGCGGTCAGCTGCGGTTTCAGGGGGTAGTGTTCGCGGACGATCTCTCCATGGGAGGGGCCGCCGCCGCGTACGGGGACGTCGTTACGCGGGCTCGGCAGGCCCTGGCCGCGGGATGCGACATGCTTCCGGTTTGCAACAATCGCGCCAGCGTGACTGAGCTTCTGGACCATCTGGATGTCCGCGTGCAGCCGGCCTCGAGCCTGCGCCTCGTGCGGCTGCATGGGCGTGCCGCCCCGGGGCGCGCCGAGCTGCTCGCCTCGGGAGAGTGGGCCAGTGCGCGCGCGGCGCTGGCTCAGATCGCGGCGGCCCCGCCGCTGACACTGGTGGCCGGCAGGAATCCATGAAGAACTGGACCAGCGAATCGTGGCGCAGCGTAGTCGAGAGCGCGCCCGAAGGCATCGTGATCTGCGATGCCACCGCGCCCGATTGCCCCGTGGTGTTCGTGAATGCGGCGTTCTCGCAGATGTGCGGTTATCCGTCCGCGGCCCTCATGGGCAGTAACCTGCGCATGCTGCAGGGAACCGACTCCGAGCAGGAGGGCCGCACCCGCCTGCACGAGGCCATCGCCAAGGGCGAGCCGGCGCGGGTGCTGCTGCGCAACTACCGGCCCGACGGCTCGCTCTTCTGGAACGAGACGCTGATCCAGCCACTGCGCGGCGCTTCCGGCGAGCTCAGCCATTTCATCGGCTTCCACCGCGATGCCAGCGAGCGCCTCAAGGCGCCGGAGCGCGCGCCGGCCGGGCTCCCCTCGTGGCTGCGCGAGGATCGCCTGACCGGGCTCTACTCGCGCGCCTACCTCGAGGAGCTGCTACAGCGGGACTGGCTGCTGGCGCAGCGCGATTCGCACGAGATCGGGCTGACGCTCTTCGACATCGACGACCTCGGCGCCTACAACGAGAAGTTCGATCGCGCCGCGGGCGATGCCTGTATCCGCCGCGTGGCGCGTGTGGTCGGCGCCTCCTACCGGCGTGGCGGCGATCTGGTCGGGCGCTGGGAGGGCGGCACGTTCGTGGTGCTGACGCAAGGCGAGGCGGCCGAGCGCGCCGCAGAGTACGCCCGCATCGTGGCGCAGCGGGTGCGCGATCTGCTGATGCACCACCCCACCGCGGGCGCGGGTCGCTACGTGACCATGAGCGCGGGCATCGCTTGCCTCGTGCCGCCGCGCGGCCTGCCGCTCGAGGGGCTCTTCAAGGCATGCCGCGCCGCGATGAAGCGCGCCAAGGTCAACGGCAAGGACGGCATTGCCACGGCCGAGGCCGCCGACTTCCAGTGACTATCGCCCGGGCGCGCGCGGCCCCTGCGCGGGCGTCACCAGGGTGATCACGCCGAACGCGGGTTGGTCGTAGTAATTGCGCTCGTAGAAGCGGACGCGGCGGGTCTCATTCAGCGCGAATTGAGTACCCGGCGCGGCGCCGAGCCCGTCCGGTGGACTCTCCATGGTCCAGCTCAGTGATAGCCCGAGGTGCAGAAACTGCCCATGCTCGAGGTACACGCTGCCGCTCAAGCCCGGCACGTTGATGCCGAGGCGGCCGACCTGAAATCCGGCACGCGTGCCCCAGGCGCTCGCGGTCTGCGACCAGGCCGCATGCGCCACCGGCAGGTAGGTGCCGCTGTCGCGCAGCCGGCTCTCGAGCTCGTTCAGCTGGTACGCCGCGGGCGGCAGCATTCCCACGAAGCGGCCCACCTGCACCGAGCCGCTCGCCGACTCATCGCCCGCGACGATGCGCGCGCCGGCTTCCTCGCCCCAGTTCTCGGCAACGCCCTCGCCAGCCGTGGTACGGAACACGATGATCTCGACGTTGTAGACCGGGCCGGCGTTCTCTTCCGGGGCAGCAGGAAGCGGGGCCCCGAGCGCCACGGTGAGGGCCAGGCCGAGGGCCAGGCCGAGGGCAAGCGCGCGTAACGGTGCAGTTCGGCGGTCCATCCGCGGCATTCTAACTTGGCGGCGCCGGTCGCGCCGCCGCGGCCAGCCGCCCGAGCAGCTCACCGGCATAGTCGAAGCGCGCCTGGTCGGTAGGCATCTGGCGCGAGATGCGCAGCCGCTGCGGCCCGTCCAGGCGGTACTCGCGCGCGCTCTTCTGGATCAGGCGCACCAGGCTCGCCGGATCGACGGCGGTGTGCTCCTCGAACACCACCGAGCCTCCCTGCGGACCCAGATCCACCCGCCGCACGCCGATGGTGCGCGCGGCGAGCTTCAGCTTCGCTATGCGGATCAGGCTCACGGCCGCTGGCGGCAGCGGACCGAAACGGTCGTGCAGCTCCGCGATCAGCTCATCGAGCGCAGCGGAGCTCTCGGCCGCGGCGATGCGCTTGTAGAGCGAGAGCCGCACGTGCACGTCGGCGACGTAAGCCTCGGGGAGGAACGCCGGCAGGCGCAGCTCCACCTCGGTCGCCGCGGCGAGCGGCTGATCGAGCGCCGGCTCACGCCCGGACTTCAAGGCGCGCACCGCGCGGTCCAGCATGTCGAGGTAGAGCGACAGGCCGACCTCGGTCATGTTGCCACTCTGCTGCTCGCCGAGCAGCTCGCCCGCGCCGCGAATCTCGAGGTCGTGGGTCGCGAGCACGAAGCCGGCGCCGAGCTCCTCCATCGACTCGATAGCCTCGAGCCGCTTGGCGGCGTCGCGCGGCAGCGCCTGACGCGGCGGCGCGATGAGATAGGCATAGGCACGGTGGTGGGAGCGGCCGACGCGCCCGCGCAGCTGGTGCAGCTGCGCGAGTCCCATGTGGTCGGCGCGATTGATCATGATGGTGTTGGCGCTCGGCACGTCGATGCCGCTCTCGATGATGGTGGTGCACACCAGCAGGCTGAAGCGCCGATGGTAGAAATCCACCATCAACTGCTCGAGCTCGCGCTCGCGCATCTGACCGTGGGCGACGCGCACGCTCGCCTCCGGCACCAGCGTCTGCACCTCGGCGGCCATTTTAGCGATCGAGCGCACCTCGTTGTGCACGAAGTAGATCTGGCCGCCGCGGCGCAACTCGCGCAGCGCCGCCTCGCGCAGTGTCGGGCCGTGCCACTCGATGAGAAAGGTCTTGATGGCGAGGCGCGCCGCCGGCGCGGTGGTGATGAGCGACAGATCGCGCAGTCCCCCGAGCGCCATGTTGAGCGTGCGCGGAATGGGTGTCGCGGTGAGCGTGAGCACGTGCACGTTGGCGCGCAGCGCCTGCAGGCGCTGCTTGTCACGCACCCCGAAGCGCTGCTCCTCGTCGATGATGAGGAGCCCGAGATCGCGGAAGCGCGCATGCGCGTGCAGCAGCCGGTGGGTGGCGATGACGATGTCGACCTTGCCCTGCTCGAGCGCGGCGAGCGTCGCCTGGGTCTCCTTTCCGGTGCCGAAGCGCGACAGCGCCTCGATGCGCACCGGCCAGTCCGCGAAACGGTCGCGGAAGTTGGCGAGGTGCTGCTGCACCAGCAGCGTCGTGGGGGCGAGCACCGCCACCTGTTTACCAGCCGCGGTGGCGGCGAACGCGGCGCGCATCGCGACTTCCGTCTTGCCGAAGCCGACGTCGCCGCACACGATGCGGTCCATGGGACGCTCGCTCGCGAGGTCGGCGAGCACCTGGCGGATGGCCTCGGACTGATCCACGGTTTCCTCGAACGGGAAGCCGTTGACGAAGGCCTGATAGTCGGGCTCGGGCGCCGCCAGCGAGAGGCCGCGCTGCGCCTTGCGGCGTGCGTACAGATCGAGCAGCTCGGCTGCCACATCGCGGATCTGCTCGGCCGCGCGGCGGCGCGCCCTGGCCCACTGGTCGGTGCCGAGCTTGTGGAGCGGGGCGCTCTCCGGTGCCGCGCCGGTATAGCGGCTCACCAGGTGCAGCGCGTGCACCGGCACGTACAGGCGGTCGCCGTCCTGGTACTCGAGCACCAGGAACTCACCCGGCTGACCGGCGACCTCCATCGCCTGCAGGCCCGCGTAACGGCCGACCCCGTACTCCTCGTGCACCACCGGCGCGCCGGGGTTGAGGTCCTGGAGATCGCGCAGGATCGCCTCCGGGTCCGAGGCGCGCTTGCGCCGTCGCTCCTGGCGGGCGCGCGCGCCGAAGAGCTGCGCTTCGGCGATCAGTGCGATCGGTGGCTCGGTAAGAGTCAGTCCCTCGATGTCCGGAGCGATGGCGAGCGCGAGGCGCGTGCTGCCGGCGGTGAAGGCTTCCCAGCCGGGCACGGTGGCCACTTCGTGGCCGTGGGAGCGCAGCATCTCGCTGAGCACCTCGCGCCGGCCGGCGGAGTCGGCGGCGATCAGCACCCGCCCGTGGAACTCGCGTACGAACGCATCGAGCGGCGCCAGCGGCCGCTCGGCGCGCATGTCGAGGCGCAGCTCCCGGGGCGCGGCGGTCGGGAAGTTGTGCAGCCCCGTGCCCGATCCGGCGAGCTCGGTGTCCGCCTTGAAGGCATCGAGCGTGATGCCGGAGAAGCCGGCGAGAGATTCCTGGAGCTCGGCGGGAGTGAGCAACAGCTCCTGCGGCCGCAGCACCGGACGCTCGATATCGTGGCGCCGATCCTCGTAGCGGGCTTCGGCGTCGGCCCAGGCGCGGGAGAGCGCCTGCGGCAGGGCGGCGTCGTGCACGACCACCGCATTGGCGGGCAGATAGTCGGTGAGCCGGGCGAGCCCGTCGAAGAACAGCGGCTGATAGAACTCGATGCCGGCCGGCGCCAGCCCCTCGCTCACGCCGCGGTATACGGCGCTCTTCGACGGATCGCCCTCGAAACGCGTGCGGTAGCGGCGCCGGAAGTCGCGTACCGCCTGGGTGTCGAGCGGCACTTCACGCGCCGGCAGCAGCCGCACCTCCTCGAGCGCATCGAGCGAGCGCTGCGACTCCGGATCGAAGCGGCGCAGGCCAGCGATCTCGTCGTCAAACAGGTCGATGCGCAGCGGCACCGTGCTGCCCATCGGAAACACGTCGAGGAGCGAGCCGCGCACGGCGAACTCCCCTGGGCTCGCTACCTGACTGACGCTCGCATAGCCCGCGTCGACCAGCCGCTGCCGGAACGGCTCAAGAGCGAGCGCTTGTCCGGCGCGCAGCTCGAAGGCGCGGCCCTGCACGTAGTCGCGTGGCGGCAGGCGCTGCATCAGGGTGTCGGCCGAGACGATCAGGAAGCCGCGCTGCGCGTACGGCAGCTCGTAGAGGGTCTTCAGCCGCTCGGAAGTGATGTCGGGATGCGGCGAGAACAGGTCGTAGGGCAGCACCTCCCAGTCGGGCAGCCGCAGCAGGGGCAGGGCGTGGCCAGCGAAGAAGCGCAGCTCGGCGCTCAGGCGCTCGAGCTCGCGCGCGGCGTCGGCGATCACCACGTAGAGCCGCGGGTCGGCGCCGGAGCCTTCCGCGAGCGCCAGCGCCGCGGCGCTGCCGTACAGCTGGCGCCATTCGAGCCTTGGTGCGGCCGCGCCCGGCAGCGGGGGGTTGAGGAGCGAGGTCATGCGTCTCGGGCAGCATACCCGAGCGGCCTGCGTTCAGCTGCCGACCGGACTTACGGCGAGCTGCATGCGTGTCGCGAGCGGCACGCAGAAGATGTCGATCGGATGCGCGCGACCGCGCAGCTGCAGCGGCGGCAGCGGCGTCGCGCCGACGTCGAGGCCGTTCGCATCGAGCGAGCGCTTGAGCGCGCTCGAGAACAGCATCTCGCCCGCACGCGCCCGCTGGCAGAGCCGCGCGGCGATGTTCACGGTGTCGCCGATGATCGTGTAGTTCATGTAGGCGGAGGAGCCGACGTTGCCGGCCACCACGTCGCCCTCGTTGATGCCGATGCCGAGCCCAGCCTCGATCTGGTAGCGCTCCTGCCAGGAGCGCGACAGTTCGGCAAAGCGTGCCAGCATCTCGCGCGCCGCGCTCACGGCGCGCTGCGCGCTGTCGGACTGCGCGAGCGGCACGCCGAAGCCGAGCATCAGGCAGTCGCCCGCCATGTGAAACACGGTGCCGTCGTACTTGAAGGTGATCTCGGTGAGGAGCGAGAAGAACTCGTTGAGCAACGGCACCACGTGCTGGGGATCGAGCTGCTCGGCGATGCTGGTGAAGCCGCGCAGGTCGGCAAACAGCACGACGGCATGCGCGCGCGGTGCGGGGGCCGTCCCGGCCGGCGACAGCAGCGTGTCGCGCAGCTGCGCGTCGGCGAGGATCTTGTCGGCGACGCGTGGCGACACGTAGCGGCGGAAGGTCTGCCGCAGGAGCTCTTCCCGGCGCCGGATCTCGTCTTCCAGCTGCGCTGCCGCCTTCTTTTTGCGCACGCTGCTTGCGTGCAGCAGAGCCTCTATGCGGGCCCTCAGAGGCTCATCAATCACGTGTTCCCCGGAGATCTTCCAGAGACACCAGCCTACCATTGGCGTATGGCCGCGTGCCAGCGCAGCGGCCGCGCTCGAAATGCGCGGGTGCGCAGCGGGCCTCGAAGCGGGCGCTTAGGTCTTCAGCCCGGAGGCTTCTGGGCCGACGCGACCGACGGTGTGGGGGCCGACGTGGCCGACGGTGTCGGGGCCGACGTGGCCGGCGGTGTCGGGGAGGACGCGGCTGCCGGTGCCGGCTGCGCCTCACCGCTCGTCACCACCGAGTGGATGACGTGGTCGCCTTCGAAGAACACCGAGAAGCCGGTGTAGTCCCAGCGGGTGATTGGCGGGTGTTGCGCGGTGCCGCCTCCGACCGTCGCGTGGCGCGTGACCGGGGCGCCGAATTGCTTCTCCACCTCGTCCATGGTAGCGCCCCGCTGCGGGCGATTGACCTGCGACTCGCGCACCTGGACCTGGTCATTGACCACGACGGTGTCGGCGAGCGCATTGCCGGCGAGTGCGCATCCGCACAAGAGCGCCGCAAGAATTCGGATCTGCATGCGAGTTCCTCCGCTCGCGCTGAACTATAGCACCGGAGGCAATCTGTCAAAGCGGACGGTGCGGCTTATGGGCACCAAAATCTGTGACGCAGGTCTGAAAAGCGGCCCGACTGTGGTTAAATCGCGCCCGTGTTTCATCCGCTGCCGCTGTACGTCGGCTTGCGCTACGTGCGCGCGAGGTCGCAGAAGTTCTTCGTCTCGTTCATCACCTGGGCGTCACTGGTGGGGGTGTGCGTCGGGGTGGCGGCGCTCATCGTCATCCTCTCGGTGATGAACGGCTTCGAGAGCGAGCTGCGCGACCGGCTGCTGTCCCTCGGCGCCGAAGTGCGGGTGATCGCCACTGCCACGCCGGCCGGTCCGCCGCCGCTGTCGAGCGCCCTCGACTGGCAGGACGCGGCGCGGCGCGCGCGCGCTGTCGCCGGGGTCGCCGCCGTGGCGCCGTATGCGGAGCTCACGGCGATCGCGGTGCACGAGCCGGAGATGCTGCCGGTCGTGCTGCGCGGCATCGACCCGCGGGAGAGCACCACGGTGAGCGAGCTCGGTACGGCGATCACCCAGGGCCACCTCAAGGATCTGCTGCCCGGCTCCGGACGGGTCATCGTCGGGGAGCTGATCGCCGAGCGCTTAGGTGTGGCGCTGGGCGACCCGCTCACGCTGCTCGTGCCCACGATCAGCGCCGACGGCACACCCCAGGCGAGGCTCCGCGGCTTCACGGTGGCAGGTGTGTTCGAGGTGGGACTGCAGGATCACGACGGCTCACTGGTGTTCGCGCCCCTCGACGACGTGCGCGCGCTCGCCCCCGCGAGCGCGAGCGGCCAGGGGCTGCGCATCCGCGTCACCGACGTGCTGGCCGCGCCGAGCGTGGTGGTGCGGCTGCGCGCGGCCTTGCCCGCGCGTTACGAGGTGCGCGACTGGACCGAGGACAATGCCAGCTACTTCCGCGCGACCCGGATCGAGAAGACCATGATGTCGCTCATCCTGCTGCTGATCGTCGCGGTCGCCGCCTTCAACATCGTCGCCATGCTGGTGATGGTCGTGACCGACAAGCGCACCGACATCGCGATCCTGCGCACCTTCGGCGCCGCGCCGCGCCGCGTGATGGGCATCTTCATCACCCAGGGACTGGTGATCGGCTGGCTGGGGGTGGCGCTCGGCGTGGCGCTCGGCCTCCTGCTCGCGCTCAACGTCGAGACCATCGAGCCGTTTCTCGAGCGTACCTTCCACTTTCAGATACTCAATTCGGACGTCTACTACAGCAGCCTCATTCCCTCCGAGGTGCACGCCGCGAACGTGGTGGCGATCGCCGCCGCGGCGCTCGCGCTTACAGCGCTCGCCACCATTTACCCGGCGCTGCGCGCAGCGCGCACCGCGCCGGCCGAAGCCCTGCGCTACGAGTAGCCATGGCAGGGGCACCCTACGAGTGGCTGATCGGCACGCGCTACCTGCGCTCGACGCACCGGCGCGGCTTCGTGTCGTTCGTGGCCCTGATGTCGGTGTGCGGACTGACGCTCGGGGTGGCGACCCTCATCGTGGTGCTGTCGGTCATGAACGGCTTCGAGCGCGAGCTGCGCACGCGCATCCTCGCCGTCACCTCGCACGCCACGCTCACCGGCATGTCCAGCACGCTCGCCGACTGGCAGACGCTCAGCTCACGCGCGCGGCGGCAGCCCGGGGTGCAGGCGGCGGTGCCATACGTGGAAGATCAGGCGATGCTCGCCAACGGCTACGCGATGGCCGGCGCCACCGTGCGCGGGGTGCTGCCGGAGGAGGAGCGCACCGCGACCGGGCTCGCGCAGCGGATGACGGCAGGTAGCCTCGATGATCTCAGGCCCGGTGGCTTTCGTATCATCCTCGGCTCGGCGCTCGCTCACGAGCTCGGCGCGCACCTCGGCGGCGCGGTGGTGGTGATCGCGCCGCAGGGCACCGCCACTCCGACCGGCGTCGCGCCACGGATGCGACGCTTCTACGTAGTGGGGATCTTCTCCTCGGGGATGTATGAATTCGACCGGGGCCTCGCGCTCACGCACATGGCGGACGCCGCGCGGCTGTTTCGCCTCGGGGACCGCGTCACGGGCCTGCGCCTGGCGCTCGCCGACCCGCTGCGGGCGCCCGAGGTCGCGGTGCGCGTAGCACGCGCGCTCGGCGGGGGCTTTTACGTGAGCGACTGGACGCAGAACCACGCCAACTTCTTCCGCTCCATCGAGATCACCAAGTCGATGATGTTCTGGATCCTGCTGATGCTGGTCGCGGTCGCCGCCTTCAACATCGTGGCGACACTCGTCATGATCGTGAAGGAGAAGCAGACGGACATCGCCATCCTGCGCACGCTCGGGGCTGCGCCGCGCAACGTGCTCGCCACCTTCGCCGTGCAGGGGGTGCTGATCGGGCTCGCCGGCACACTGCTCGGCGCGGGACTCGGCACGCTGGTATCCGACAATCTCGAGGTACTGGTTGGGGCGCTGGAGCGCCTCACCGGGGTGCGGTTCATCGACGCCAGCGTGTACTACCTGAGCGACCTGCCGGCCTACGTCGAGGGGCTCGACGTGCTCAAGGTGTGCGCGGTGGCGTTCGTGCTGTGTGCGCTCGCGACCGTTTATCCGGCCTGGCGCGCCGCCCGCACCGCCCCCGCGCAGGCGTTGCGGCATGAGTGAGGCGGTTCTCGAGGCGCGCGCGGTCCACAAGAGCTTCCGTCAGGGGCCGGTAGTGCTGCCGGTGCTGAAGGGGGTGACCCTCAGCGTGGCGGCGGGCGAGCGGGTCGCGATCGTCGGCGCCTCGGGCTCGGGCAAGACGACGCTGTTGCAGATCCTCGGCGGGCTCGACGCGCCGAGCGGTGGCGCGGTGCTGATCGCCGGGCGGGACATTCACGCGCTCGGCGAGCGCGAGCGCGGCGCGCTGCGCAACCGCGCGCTCGGCTTCGTCTACCAGTTTCACCACCTGCTGCCGGAGTTCTCGGCACTGGAGAACGTGGCGATGCCGCTGCTGGTGCGGCGCACGCCGGTGGCCGAGGCACGGGCCGCGGCCCGGCTGCTGCTCGAGCGCGTGGGTCTCGGCGAGCGCCTGACGCATCGCCCCCACCAGCTCTCGGGCGGGGAGCGGCAGCGCGCGGCGGTCGCGCGCGCGCTGGTGACGCAACCGCAGCTGGTGCTCGCCGACGAGCCCACCGGCAACCTCGACGGCACCAACGCCGAGAGCGTCTTTGCCCTCATGCTGGAGCTCAACCGCGAGCGCGCCACGAGCCTGGTGGTGGTGACGCACGACCTGAGGCGCGCGCGCCGCATGGAGCGGGTCTACGAGCTCGAGAATGGAGCGCTCGCCCTGCGCCCCTAACCAACGGGCGTGGCGTGCGCTGCGTGCCGCGTCCGGTAGCGGCTCGATACATTCCAGCGCCACACGAGCTCGAGGGCGGCCCAACCGAGCACCCCGCCGGCGACGGCACATACCAGGCACCCGACCACAAACGGCTGCCACACCGGAACCAGTGCGTGCTGGAACCAGCGCCAGTCGGGGACAAACCTGAAGTGCTGGCGCGGCACGTGCAGGACCGCCACACCGACCCGGTAGGCGAAGTAGTAGAGCGGCACCAGGCTGAACGGATTCGCGATCACCCAGGTCGTGCCATAGATCACCGGCAGGTTGATCCGCCAGAGAAGGGCGACGATCACCGCCAGCAGCAGGTGGATGGGCAGCGGCACGAACGAAATGGCGCAGCCGACCCCGAAGGCGGTGGTCACCGCCCGCCGGTGCAGCGTCCACAGCTGCGGGTCCGCAATGCGCTCACCGCACAGCCGCACCGGCCAGCGCGCGCGCAGCGTGTGGGGCGCCGGAACGATTTTTTTCAGTAACGCCCGCGGCATCGAGACTTGGGACTGTACCAGAAGGGCCGGGGACGGGAATGTGCGGCGGTTCCGGTATGATGGCGGGTGCGCGAGAGCTCCCGTCGCGGTCGCCTGGGGTCCTTCAGGATGTGGGAAATAGTACGGGCCGGTGGCCCGTTGATGTGGCCGATCATTCTGTGCTCGATCGTCGCGGCGGCCATCATTCTCGAGCGTCTCTGGACGCTGCAGGACCGCCGGGTGCTGCCACGCGAGCTGCCCCAGCGGGTCTGGCAGCTGATCGAGGCCAACCAGGTCACGGACAAGGTGATAGCGGGGCTCGAGCAGAACTCCCCGCTCGGCAGGCTCCTCGCCACCGGCCTCGCCAACCGCCACCGGCCGCGTGAGATCCTCATGGAGCGTCTCGAGGACACCGGCCGCCACGTCGTGCACGAGCTCGAGCGCTTCATCAATACGCTCGGCACCATCGCCGGCGTTTCGCCGCTGCTCGGCCTGCTCGGTACCGTGACCGGCATCATCCGCTCCTTCAACGCCATCGAGGCCGGCGGCATGGGTGATCCGCGTGCGCTCTCGGGCGGCATCGCCGAGGCGCTGATCTGCACCGTGGCCGGCCTGTGCGTCGCCATCCCGGCACTCATCTTCTACCGCTACCTGCGCGGCCGGGTGGAGAGCATCGTGGTGGAGATGGAGAAGCAGGCCATCCGCATGGCGGACGCGCTCGAGGCGGCGCGGCTGCGCGAACGCGGCTCGCCGGCCGCCGCCGCGTGAGGCACGGACCCGAGGACCCAAGCCGTGAACCTGAGGCCCAGCCGCCCGCACGAAGAGCCGGAGATCAACGTCGTCTCGCTGATCGACGTAGTACTGCTGCTG
>DATMMK010000092.1:0-8336 GCA_035569755.1 Steroidobacteraceae bacterium | reverse complement strand
GAGCAGCGGGCTCTCGGTGAGCGTACGCCTCGGCGAGGTCGACACGGTCGAGTACCAGCGCGACCGCGGCCTCGCGGTGACGGTGTATTTCGGCAAACGCAAGGGCTCGGCCAGCACCGCCGACCTCGCGCCGAGCGCGCTGCTCGAGACGGTCGGCAAGGCGTGTGCGATCGCGCGCTACACGGCCGATGATCCCTACGCCGGGCTCATCGAGCCCGAGGCGCTGGCGCGCGACATTCCCGACCTCGATCTCGATCACGCCTGGGCGCTGACGCCCGAGCGCGCCATCGAGCTGGCGCGCGCCTGCGAGGCGGCCGGTCTCGCCGTCGATGCCCGGGTGCGCAACTCCGAGGGCGGCTCGGTCGGCACCCAGCGCCACACCGGCGTGTACGGCAACTCGCTCGGCTTTCTGGAGGGCTACTCGGCCACCAGCCACTCGCTCAGCTGCTCGCTGATCGCCGAGGACGGTGAGGAGATGCAGCGCGATCACTGGTACACCGTGGCGCGCGATCCGGCGGATCTCGAGGACGCCGCCCACGTCGGGCGCCTCGCCGGCGAGCGCGCGCTCGCGCGCCTCGGCGCGCGGCGCCTCGCCACGCGCAAGGCCCCGGTCGCCTTCAGTCCCGACATGGCGCGCGGCCTGGTCGGGCACTTCATCGGCGCGATCCGCGGCACCAGCCAGTACCGCAAGGCGTCGTTCCTGCTGGATGCCGCCGGCTCGCAGGTATTTCCCGCCTTCCTGCAGATGCACGAGCGGCCGCACCTGCCGAAGGGCCTTGCCAGCAGCCCCTTCGACCAGGAGGGCGCCGCCACGCGTGATCGCGAGCTGGTGCGCGACGGCGTGCTCGACGGCTACGTGCTCGGCAGCTACTCCGCGCGGCGGCTCGGCCTCAAGAGCACCGGCAACGCCGGCGGCATTCACAACCTGATCGTCGCGGCGAGCGACGGCGGGCTCGGCGCGGAAGCGTTCCTCGCCCGGCTCGGTAGCGGATTGCTGGTGACCGAGCTGATGGGACAGGGTGTCAATGGGGTGACCGGCGACTACTCGCGCGGCGCGAGCGGCTTCTGGGTCGAGGGTGGCGCGATTCAGCACGCGGTGCACGAGGTGACCATCGCCGGGAATCTCAAGCGCATGTATCTCGACATTGCCGCCGCCGGCGCCGATACCGATGCGCGCGGCGCCATCCGCACGCCCTCGCTCCTCGTCAGCGAGATGACGATTGCCGGTGAGTGAGCTGTAGCGCCGGGCGCGGCGCTTCCTCCACCAGCTCGCGCAGCGTGAGCTCGCCGACGCTGCGGCGGCGGGCTTCCTCGAGGCTCGCGAGCACCCGGTCGACCGGCGGCATCTCGAAACTGCGCGGGGCCACGTGCCCGCTGCGCTCGCTGCGGGCCAGCTCGAGGATCTCGTGCACGCGGATGTGGCCGAGGTCGCGGCCGGGGATGAGGTCGCCCACGTCGCTCACGATGAGGAGCCCGGTGCGCTCGAAGGTCGCCGCCATCTGTGCGACCGCGATCCCTGGGAGGCCGAGCTCAGCGGCGACACGGTTGACGGTCCAGCGTGTGGCCCCGCTGACGTGCGCGCGGCCGACGAAGTACATGAGCTTCAGGGCGAGCTCCTCCAGCTCGACACCCGAGAGCCGCAGCGGCTGCAGGCCCAGGCGCAGGTACGCCGGGTTCTGCACGTAGAAGGAGAGCTGCGCCCCGGCGAGCAGGATCAGCCAGCCGAAGTAGGTCCACAGGAGCCCGGCGACTACGAAGGCGAATCCCGCGTAGACGATGGTGAGGCGCGAGGAATAGACGACCAGGGCCGTGAACACCTTGCCGACCGCCGCCCACAGCACGCCGCCGACCAGCGCGCCGGTGAGCGCCGCGCCCCATTGCACCCGGGTGTTGGGCACCAGCATGTAGAGCACGGTGAAGAACGCGGTCACCATGGCATAGGGCGCGAGCACGACGCCCGCGGCGCGCAGCCACTGCAGCACCGGCAGGTGCAGCCGCGCGACCTCCTGCATCGGGGCGCTGGAGAGCGCGTGCTGGGTGAGCCCGATGAACCCGACCACCAGCACCGGTCCGGCTACCAGCAGGGCGGAGTATTCCGCCAGGCGCCGCGCGAGGCTGCGCGCCTGCTCGACGTGCCACAGGAAGTTGAAGCTGTCCTCGACCTTCTTGATGGTGCCGATCAGCGTCCAGGCGAGCAGCGCCAGGCCCACCGAGCCGACCACGCCATTGCTCGCCCGGTTGGCGAACTGCACCACGCGGGTGGTGAGATCGGTGGCGGCCGGCTCGCCGACCGGGCGGAAGAACTCGTACACGATCGGCACCAGGTTGCGGTGCCCGCCGAAGAACCTGAGGATGGCAAAGCTGAAGGCGAGCAGCGGAATGAGCGAGAGCAGTGTCGTGTACACCAGGCTCATGGCGCGCAGGTTGATCTCGCCGCGCGACAGGTCGCGCAGTACCGCGCAGGGGTAGCGCAGCAGCCGCAGGGTGGCGCCCAGGATGCCGGCGCGTTGCGAGGCCGGTCCGAACAGACGCCGGTCGAGGAGGCCCCAGATGCGCTGCCACATGTCTTAAGGATACAGTGCCGGCCCCCGGGACAGGCCGCAGATGACCACCGACTCAGGATACCCGCAACGGATCGTCTGCCTCACCGAGGAGACGACCGAGACCCTCTATCTCCTCGGCGAGGAGCGGCGCATCGTCGGCATCTCGGGCTTCACCGTGCGGCCGCCGCGTGCGCGGCGCGAGAAGCCGCGGGTGTCGGCCTTCACCAGCGCGCACACCGCGCGCATCGTCGCCCTCGCACCCGACCTGGTGCTCGGCTTCTCGGACCTGCAGGCCGACATCGCCGCGGAGCTGGTTCGTAAGGGCTTAAACGTCCACATTTTCAACCAGCGCAGCGTCCCTGAGATCCTGTCAATGATTCGCACCCTGGGCGGCATGATCGGCTGCGAGGCGAAGACCGCCGCGCTGCTCGCCGAGCTCGAGGCCGGGCTCGCCGCAGTGCGCGCCACGGCTGCGGCCCTCGGGAGGCGCCCGCGGGTTTACTTCGAGGAGTGGGACGAGCCGCTGATCTCCGGCATCGGCTGGGTGTCGGAGCTCATCGGGATCGCCGGCGGCGAGGACTGCTTCCCCGAGCTCTCACGCGAATCGCTCGGGCGCAACCGCATCATCGCCGATCCGCTCGAGGTGGTGCGGCGCTCGCCCGACATCGTGCTCGGCTCGTGGTGCGGCAAGAAGTTCCGCCCGGATCGCGTCGCGGCGCGGCCCGGCTGGGACGCGGTCCCGGCGGTGCGCTGCGGCTTCGTGCGCGAGATCAAGTCCGCCATCATCCTGCAGCCCGGGCCCGCCGCCCTCACCGACGGAGTGCGCGCCGTGCAGGCGGTGATCGCCGAGTGGGCTAATGCATCCCGCGTCGTGCCCGAATCAGCTCATAGGCCTCGATGATCTGCTGGGTGCGCTGCTTGGCGTGGCCGACCATCGATTCCGGCAGCCCGTTCGCCTTGAGCTTGTCGGGATGGTGGCGGTGGAGCTGCCGCCGGTAGGCCTTGACGACCTCGCCATCGCTCGCGCTGGCGGTCGTCTCGAGCACCTTGTAGGCCTGCTCGAGCGCCGCGGCGCTCGCGCCGGCGGGGCCGCCCCCCGGCCGCTGCTGCTGGTAAAAGCCGCCGCGCTGGATGCGCAGCACGGCCTCGATCTGCGCCAGCTCGAAGCCCGAGATGCGCGTGGCGGCCGCGACTCGCGCCATGATTGGGCGCACCGGCCCGTCGAGATTGTTGCCGGCGAGCGCAGCGCGCACCTGGATCTCGAGGAAGATGCGCAGGATGTCCGCCCGTCCGCGGCACGCCGCGCGCAGCCCCGCGAGCTCGGACGCGAGGTCGAAGTCGGGCTGCTTGCCCGCGGTGAAGAGCGCGATCGCCTCACGCACCTGCAGCGCATCGAGCCTGAGGTCGGCCATGACCGCGCGCGCCGCGGCGATCTCCCGCTCGGAGACATGGCCGTCGGCCTTGGCGACGTAACCCATCACGCGGAAGGTGGCGCGGAAGAAGCGCTCGCTGATCGCGGCCACGTCGGCCGGCGCGGCTCCCGGCTCGCCGTCGTCCTCCTGCGCCTGGTCGAACTGGTGACCGAGCAGCACGCCGACCGCGAGGCCGATCGGACCGAAGGCGAGGCCGATCAGGCCGCCGGTCAGCTTGCCGATCCATTTCATGCCCGCCGCCATGTCAACGTATAGTACCAAGCGCATGCCAGCGCCCATCGTCTACCGCACCGGGCTCGCGGGCCTCGAGCGCCTGCACGAGGGCAAGGTGCGCGACATCTACGCCGTCGATCCCGACACGCTCCTCATAGTGACCACCGATCGACTGTCGGCATTCGACGTGGTGCTGCCCGATCCGATCCCGGACAAGGGCTGCGTACTCAATTCGATCTCGAACTTCTGGTTCGCAAAGACCAGCCACCTGGTCCCGAATCACCTCACCGGCCGCTCCCTCGAGGGCGTGGTCAAGGATCCGGCCGAGCGTGCACTGCTCGAAGACCGCGCGGTGATCGTGCGACGCCTCAAGGCGCTGCCTGTCGAGGCGGTGGTGCGCGGCTATCTCATTGGCTCGGGCTGGAAGGACTACCAGAAGACCGGGTCGCTGTGCGGCATCGCGCTGCCCGCGGGCCTGGCGCTCGCCGGGGAGCTGCCGCAGCCGCTGTTCACGCCCGCGACCAAGGCCGAGGCGGGCGCGCACGATGAGAACATCAGCTTCGAGACCATGGCGCAGCGCATCGGCGCGCCGGTCGCCGCGGCGGTGCGCGACACGGCGCTCGCGCTCTACAGTTTTGCCGCGGCGCACGCGCGGGCGCGCGGCATCATCATCGCCGACACCAAGTTCGAGTTCGGCGTCGACGCCGCCGGGACCATCACGCTCATCGATGAAGTGCTGACGCCGGATTCCTCGCGCTTCTGGCCCGCCGACACCTACCGCGCCGGCTGGAGCCCCCCGAGCTTCGACAAGCAGTACGTGCGCGACTATCTCGAGACGCTCGACTGGGACAAGCGCGCCCCCGGGCCGAAGCTGCCGCCGGATGTCATTACGCGCACCAGCGCCAAGTATCGTGAGGCGCTGGCGCGGCTGACCGCGCCATGAGCGTGGGCGAGCAGGCCGGCGGCCAGGCAGCAGCTTCCGCCGAGCCGCCGCGCATGTTCTCCGCCGCCGAGATCGGCGCCATCGCGCACCTCTATCGCGCCGAGATCTACCGCAGCACCGTATGGCGCACCCGCCTCGACAGCACCACGAACTGGGCGGTGGTCACTACCGGCATCGCGCTGTCGGCGACTTTCTCGAGCGCCGCGGCCTCGCCCCTGCCGATGGCGCTGGTCGGGCTGATCGTCACCATGTTCCTGCTGCTCGAGGCGCGCCGCTACCGCTACTTCAATATCTGGCGCGCGCGGGCGCGCCTGCTCGAGACCGATTTCTTCACGCCGATGCTGCGCGGCGAGCCGTATGCGGTGAATTCGGACTGGAGCTGCCTGCTCGCCCAGGACTACTGCGCGCCGCGCTACCACGTGAGCCTGGCGCGCGCCGCCGGCCGGCGGCTGCGGCGCACTTACTGCTGGATATTCCTGATCCAGGCGATCTCCTACTACGGCAAGCTCGCCATCCATCCGCACCCGCTGCGGACGCTGGACGAGCTGTGGGCGCGCGCCGCCGTCGGTCCCGTGCCGGGTACCGTGCTGGTGTTCGCCGGCGTGCTGTTTCACCTCAGCTGGATGGTGTTCGCCGACGTGACGCTGCGGCTCGACCGGCGCGACTGGCGCATCCGGCAGAGCCTGATCGCGGTGGGTTAGACTAAGGCGATGAAGCCGTGGATCGCCCCGTCGATTCTTTCCGCGGATTTCGCGCGCCTCGGCGCCGAGGTCGGGGCGGTGCTGGAAGCGGGCGCCGACCTCATCCACTTCGATGTGATGGACAACCACTACGTGCCGAATCTCACCATCGGTCCACAGGTGTGCCAGGCGTTGCGCAAGTACGGCGTCGCCGCTCCCATCGATGTGCACCTGATGGTGCGGCCGGTCGATCGCATCGTGCCGGACTTCGCCGCGGCGGGCGCCACGTTCATCACTTTTCACCCCGAGGCGACCGAGCACATCGACCGGACGATCGCGCTGATCCGCGAGCACGGCTGCCGGCCGGGGCTGGTGTTCAACCCCGCGACTCCGCTCGACTATCTCGACTACACGCTGGAGCTCATCGACATGGTGCTCATCATGTCGGTGAACCCGGGCTTCGGCGGCCAGCAGTTCATCCCGACGAGCCTGCGCAAGCTCGAGGATGCGCGCGCGCGCATTCAGGCGGGCGGACGCGAGGTGCGGCTCGAGGTCGACGGGGGGATCAAGACCGATAACATCGCCGCCGCCGCCGCGGCCGGGGCCGACACCTTCGTGGCGGGCTCTGCGATCTTCGGCAGCCGCGACTACGCCGGGACCATCCGTGAGATGCGCCGACGGATTGCGGGGGTCACAGGCAAGGGCAGGGCAGCCGCCACGCCGATCGGCGTCCGCCGTCCCGGTGCGCGCCGCGAGACGCGTTAGTTCCTATTCCTCGTCCTCTTCGTCGTCGTCATCGTCCTCATCCTCGTCCATGGCGAGCTGACCGGTGGGCTTGCCGGCGCCGCCCGGTCCGGCCGGCTTGGCCGGCACGATGACGGGACGGGTTTTCATCTTCGGGCGGGCGTTGAAGACTACGATGGTCTTGCCGGTGGCCCGCAGGAGTCCCTGCTCCTCGAGGACTTTGAGCACGCGGCCCGCCATCTCGCGCGAGCAGCCGACCAGGCGCGACAGCTCCTGGCGGCTCACCTTGATCTGCATGCCCTCAGGGTGCGTCATGGCGTCCGGCTCGCCGCACAGGTCCATGATCGCGTGCGCCACGCGCCCGGTGACATCGACGAAGGCCAGGTCGCCGAGCTTGCGATTGGTCCGATCGAGGCGGGTGGCGAGCTGCGTGGCCAGCTCGAACACCAGCCCCGGGCTCTCCGCGGCGATCTGGCGGAAGCGCGGATAGGTCATCTCCGCGAGCTCGCACTGGTTGCGGGTGCGCACCCAGGCGCTGCGGGTCGGCTGCTCGTAGAACAGACCCATTTCGCCGAAGAACTGGCCGCGGTTGAGGTAGGCCAGGACCATCTCGTTGCCTTCCTCGTCCTCGATCATCACCTCGACCGAGCCGCTGATGATGTAGTACAGGACATCCGGCAGGTCGCCCGCGTGGATAACCACGGTCTTGGACGGGACAGCGCGGATGCGGCAGTAGCTCAGGAAGCGGTTGATCGCCGGAATCTCGCTGAGCGGCTTGATGTTCTCTTCCATACCGGCTCCCCCGATCACCTCTTGAATATAGGCCTTAGCGGCCCGTCACACCCAGTAAGCCGTGCGCGTCATGGCGCGGGCGATCTGACGCATGAGCACGCGCACCGGTCCCGGCGGCGGCACGCCGCCGGCCGCCGCCGCCGTCGCGCCGTGCGCAATCTCCTCCGCCCTCATGGTTTCAAGTATGGCACGGCTACGGCTGTCGCCCACCGGGAGTCTGCCGAGGTGCTCGTCCAGGTGCCCTTCCACCTGGCGCTCCGTCTCGACGACGAAGCCGAGACTCGCCCGGTCGCCTGCCAGCGCCGCGACCGCACCGATGGCGAACGACCCGGCATACCAGAGCGGATTGAGGAGGCTCGGCCGTGCGCCGAGCTCTGCAAGGCGGGTCTCGCACCACGCCAGATGATCGTTTTCCGCACGCGCGGCCTCATTGAGCAGGGCGCGCGTGGCCGCGGAGCGCGCGACCAGTGCCTGGCCGTGGTAGAGCGCCTGGGCGGCGAGCTCCCCCGAGTGATTGACGCGCATGAGCGCCGCGCTCGCGGCTTGCTGCGCGGCACTCAGCTGGCCGGCATCCGCCGCGGGGGTGCCCGGGACGGGGCGGGTGGCCCGGGCAGGCGCGAACACCGCCGGCAGGGCACGATCAAGGGCGGCGATCGCAAGGTCTGAAGAGCGGCCGGACTCCATAGATTATAGGTTCTATTATAGGCTGCGGCCCTGCCCCGACAGGCTTCCCGGCCACCCGCGGAGGGGGCCGGCGACCGGGAATTGGTTACTTTGCATTGGGGCAGCTGCTTGAGTAAACTTGCCCGCCTTTTTTTGGCCGCGGCGCTCGAGGGTAACGGGCGAATGCCGCAGGCCTGCAGCCACGAGTAACCTATGAAGACCGTATTTGCCAAGCCCGCGAGCGTCCGCGGCGACTGGTTCATCGTCGACGCCAGCGACAAGACGCTGGGGCGCCTCGCCTCGCAGATCGCCCATCGCCTCAAGG
>DATMMK010000091.1:0-42208 GCA_035569755.1 Steroidobacteraceae bacterium | reverse complement strand
TGCGTACGTCCTCGAGCATGTGTGGTCTAAGGATCGCGGTGATCAGTTTCATAGACTTAAGCTCCTCCCCCGTGAGATGCGCCGAATCGATGCACAAAAAAGACACTACGGGACTTAAGCAAGCACGGACTGTGCCAGGAGCAGTGTTTGGAGAGCGCTCAGGCGCTTACGATCTACATTGAACAAGGCTATTCGAATCCCCGCTTCCTTATGGTGCGGTGTCCTCCTTCATTGCCCCAGCGTGCAGCACGATAGAGGTCCTGATCGGTGGTCCGACCTGACATCGCGCTGGCCCATTGCTGGTTGGCTCGGCGATTTGGATTTCCGATCACTGCGCGTCGAACTTCTATGGGTCGACTTCTGCTCGATTCGCCCTGCTTTGGTTTGAATGGTGCGCGCCGTGCGTGAGTGGTTTACCCAGGGCCGCTGTGCGATTCAACGGCCTCCATGTACGGGCGCGGACTGCCATATTCGAACAGTTGGTATTTTCTCGGGCTTTTCGGTGACAGCGTTGTAGCGCTGGGTTCAATGGAGGCATTCATCGAGCACTACAGGTTTCATGCGCCTGAAGTGCTGATGGACACGCTTCGGCGACACGCGGAGCGGGCGCTTCGGGAGAGAGGAACATGGCGCTCCCACGGGGTCGCGACGGTTGGGGCGTTTGGCAGCTTATGCTTCATACGGCATTTAACCCAAGTATGCACTGTAAGGCATGTATTGCAGTTATGCCGTTATATGCATATACTGCCTGGCATGAAGCCCTTACTGCTCCAGACCGCCGCCCAGCTGTCGAACCACCTTCGCTCCTTCCGCAAGGCGCGCGGGCTCACCCAGGCCGCGCTCGGTGAGCTGACCGGACTCGACCAGACCCGCATCGCGAAGATCGAGCGCGATCCCAGCCGCGTCTCCGTCGGGCAGCTGCTTAAAGTTCTCGCCGCATTGCAGGTGCGCGTGCTGCTTGAGCCCAAGATCGACAAGCCGCCATCCACCGTACGCAAGCATCCGACGACCTGGTAGCGCTGCACATGGCTTCACTCATTGTCTGGATGAACGGCGAGCGGGTCGGAGAATGGGGGACGCTCCGGGGCGGGCGTACGCCCTTCTTTCGCTACGAGGAATCCTGGGCTAATGCTCCCCACGGGAGGGCGCTCTCGCTGTCACTGCCGCTAACCGCGGACCGCGAGGTGCGCGGGCCTGCGGTTGAGTATTACTTCGACAACCTCCTGCCGGACAGCCCCGCTATCCGTAGCCGCATCCGCACCCGCTTCAAAACGCGCTCCGCGGATGCATTCGATCTGCTCATGGCGATCGGACGCGACTGCGTCGGCGCGGTGCAGCTCCTACCGCCGAACGTTGAGCCCCTGGGGTTTGATCACATCGACGCCGCGCCGCTCACGGAGGCTGAGATCGAGCAGGCACTGCACGCTGTGACGGTGACCACACCCCTTACCGATGAGGAGCAGGATGACTTTCGCATCTCGCTCGCCGGCGCCCAGGAAAAGACGGCACTGCTTCATATGGCGGGGAGGTGGTTTCGGCCGCATCATGCCACGCCAACTACCCACATCCTCAAGCTCCCGCTCGGCATCATCGGCGGCTTCCGCGGAGATTTCTCCGATTCGGTCGAGAACGAATGGCTGTGCGCCCAGGTGTTGCGCGAGCTCGAGTTGCCGGTGGCCGCTGCCGCCATCGCACGCTTCGGCGATCAGCGTGCCCTCGTCGTGACGCGCTTCGACCGGCGCTGGATCGGCGTGGATCCGCTTGAAGTCCAGAAAAAGAGCTTCAGACCGTCCAAGGGGACCTGGATCGCACGTCTGCCGCAAGAAGACCTCTGCCAGGCGATGGGACTGCCGCACACGCTGCGCTATGAGGCGGACGGCGGACCCTCGATCTCGGACGCGCTCGCGCTGCTGGCCAACAGCGAGCACCCCGCGCAGGATCAGACCACCCTCGTGCTCGCGCAACTGGCCTTTTGGCTCCTTGCCGCCACGGACGGGCACGGCAAGAACTTCTCTCTGCATCAGGAGGCTGGTGGCACCTACCGCCTGACGCCGCTCTATGACGTCCTATCCGTGTGGCCCATTATCGGACACGGCAAGAATCAGCTTGCTCCTGAGAAAGCGAGGCTCGCCATGTCGCTGCGTGGCCGGCGGGCCCATTACCGCCTGAACGAGATCACCGGCCGCCACTGGCACGAGCTCGCCGGCCGAACCGGAGTTCCCGGCCTCTGGGCTCGGATGCAGTCGTTCGTCGAGTCCGCGCCGGAGGCTTTTGATCGCCTCGAGAAGCACCTGCCGCGCGCGTTCCCCGAGCGCGTCTACGCCACCATCCGTAACGGCATCCGCGCCCAAGGCCGGCGCTTTGCGGAGACCCTCGGGAGCTAGATCGAGCCTCTCTGCCGGAGAGTGCTACATGTAGCACAATGCCGGCATGAAACAAGCCGGCCTCCGCGAAGCTCGACAGAACCTCACCGCGTTTGCCATATGAAATATCGGAAACTGGGAAATAGTGAACTTCTGATTTCGGAGATTGGCTTCGGTTCGTGGCTGACATTCACCGAGCCACAGCGCAAGCAGCTCGCTATCTCGTGCGTCCATCGTGCGCTCGATATCGGAATCAATTTCCTGGATACGGCGAACGTCTATGGCCAGGGTGCGGCCGAGACGGTTCTTGGCGAGGCACTGACTGGCGTCAAACGCGAAAGCTATGTGCTGGCTACCAAGCTGTTCTTTCCAATGAGTAACGCCGACCGCGGTTTGTCTCGAGGGCAGATCCAAAAGCAGCTGGATGCATCGTTGAAGCGACTGAGGGTCCACTACGTTGATTTGTACCAGTGTCATCGATACGACTTCGACACACCACTGGAAGAGACCATGGAGGCGCTGACCCGGGCGGTGACCTCAGGAAAGGTACGCTACGTTGGCTTTTCCGAATGGCCTCTGGAGCGGATCGAGGCAGCTCTGGAGCTGAAGAACGTTGTCCGGTTTGTCTCAAGTCAACCGCAATATTCTCTATTACATCGCGAACCTGAGAACGGGTTGCTGGCCCTATCGGCGAAATCCGGGATTTCGCAGGTTGTCTGGTCGCCGCTTGCGCAAGGAGTTCTCACTGGAAAGTATTTGCCAAAGTCGCCGGTTCCAGCGAACAGTCGTGCGGCGGACCCTGCGATGGGCGCGTTCCTAAGTCCGGACTGGTTGGCACCTGCAACTCTTGCAGCAGTGCAGGAGGTGGGACAGCTGGCGGCCAATGCGAACCTTACTTTGGCGCAATTTGCGCTTGCGTGGGTTCTGCGACAGCCGAACGTCACTTCGGCGATTGTTGGGGCATCGCGTCCGGAGCAGATAAACGATAACGCGACCGCGTCGGGCGCGAATGTGGACCCTTCGCTGTTTACGGAAGCAGAGCGGCTACTCCCGCGTCATTGATCCACTGCTTGCCTCGATCGGCAGGCACGCTCAATGGAATGGGCCACTCGGCACGCAGGTGCTGCTCTGGAGTACGACTCGGGATTCGAACCCGTGTTACAGCCTTGAGAGGGTCAGGGGCGCTACGACTACTGCAGACCACTGCGAACAGAGGTGATCCGCTCAGTGTTGAAGCCGAGCCAGTGCATTCGGCCCGCGTAGCGGGCATGCTCGACCTTGATGCAACGATCCATGACGACTGACAGGCCGCCTTCCTCCGCGATGCGCGCGCCTTCCTCGTTGATCACCGTGAATTGACACCACAGACACTTGGCGCCGATCGCAACAGCATCCCGCGCGATTGCGGGCAGCGCAGCCGGCGCGCGGAAGACGTTGACGATATCGACGGGGACCGGCACCTCCCGCAGGCTTGCGAAGCTGCGCTCACCGAGGATCTCCGACTCGCGCGGATTCACGGGGATCACGCGGTATCCGTGCCGCTGCAGGTAGAACCCGACAAAATAGCTGGCGCGCAGCGGGTTGCCCGACAACCCCACGATCGCGATGGTCTTTGCCGCCAGCAGCACGCGCTGGATGGTCAGCGGGTCCTGGTAACGCCCGAGGTCGAACGTGCTCATTGCGCGCCCTCCAGGGAGCCGGATGCACGGGCGCGAGCGAAGCCCTGCTCGAGGTCCCAGATCAGATCTTCGGCGTCTTCGATGCCGACGGACAGACGGATCGTCCCGGGGCCGACGCCGGCCGCTCTGAGCTCCTGCTCGTCGAGCTGTCGGTGCGTCGTGCTCGCAGGATGAATGACGAGGCTCTTGGCGTCGCCGACATTGGCGAGGTGCGACCACAGGGTGACACCACGAATGAAGTCTTGCCCGGCCTCGCGGCCGCCGCGGATGTCGAACGAGAACACCGAGCCCGCACCATGCGGCAGGTACTTGTCCGCGAGAGCGCGGTACCGGCTGGTGCGCAAGCCGGGATAGGTCACGTTGGATGCGAGCTCGTGGGAAGCGAGGTAGCCCGCGATCGCGTTAGCGTTCTCGACATGCCGGATCATGCGCAGCGACAGCGTCTCAAGTCCCTGCAGGAAGAGGAACGCATTGAAGGGACTCAGGCAGGCGCCCAGATCCCGCAGTGTCTCGGCGCGCAGCTTCATGAGGTAGCCGTAGGTGCCAAAGGTCTCGTGAAACTGCAGGCCGTGATAGGCGGGCGAGGGCTCGGCGATCACCGCGAAGCGTCCGTTGGACCAGTTGAACTGCCCCGAATCCACCACCACGCCGCCGATGCTGGTGCCGTGGCCGCCGATGTACTTGGTCGCCGAGTGCAGCACGATGTCGGCGCCCCACTCGAGTGGGCGGCACAGATAGGGCGTTGCGAACGTGTTGTCGACGAGGAGCGGCAGCCCGTGCTCATGTGCGACGGCTGCTACGCCCGTGATGTCGAGCACGTTGCCGCCGGGGTTGCCGATCGTCTCGCCGAAAAACGCCTTGGTGTTGTTGCGAACCGCGCCCTTCCAGGCGCTCAGGTCGTCGGGATCGACCCAGGTCAGCTCCACATTCAGCTTGCGCAGCAGGTGCTTGAACTGGTTGACCGTGCCGCCGTACAAGGCCGCTGACGAGACGACATGGTCGCCCGGCATGAGCAGCGTGAAGAGCGCCGCAGCCTGCGCCGCCAAGCCGCTCGCGAATGCCACCGCGCCGCAGCCACCCTCGAGACTCGCGATGCGTTCCTCGAACACCGCCACTGTCGGGTTCACGATCCTGGAATAGGTGTTGCCGTACTCCTGGAGGTTGAAGTATGCGGCCGCCGACGCCGGATCTTCGAAGACGTAACTCGTGGTCTGAAAAATCGGGACCGCACGCGCACCCGTATTCGGGTCCGGACGCTGACCGGCGTGGACCTGACGAGTCTCGAAACCGAAAGGACGTGACGCTTCCACGGACGTGGCTCCTGGCGCAAAGGACTGCGCGATCATAGGCCTCTGCTGCGGCGCCTCCAATCGCGCCCGATGGCGGGCTTATGACCTTATAACCGGGTGGCTACGATGGCCGGCGACCAGGCTTGTTCCCCTGCCGACTCGAGTGTAGCCTCGACCGCTCTGCACGCCTGCGAGCGGTCGGCAGGGCGTTCCCAACTCAATCAGGAGGCAAAAACATGGCACAGTCCAGTGTCAACAATGGTGTCAACGTCCAGGCGCTGCTTGACGCGAGGGAGGCGCTGAGGAACGCGCCCGCGGCGGCCGAGTTCACCTGGCGAGCATCCTGCAAGTGGAAGAACGGCACCCACTCCCAATCGACGGTCCGGGGGTTCCACGGGCTCGGCGAAGAGCAATCGCATAAGAGCGAGTTCTCCTTCGAGACCGATCACCCGGAGGTCTTCGCCTCCGAGGACCATGGCGCGACCCCGGTTGAGCTGGTGCTCGTCGGGCTTGCGAGCTGCCTGACGGCTGGCGTGGCTGCGGTGGCGCAGAACCGCGGCATACAGCTGCGCTCGGTGGAGGCGAAGCTCGAGGGTAAGATGAATCTTTACGGAATCCTCGGCATCGACAGCGACGTGCGTAACGGTTACGACAACATCAAGGTCACCTTCCATATCGACGCCGACGCCTCGAAGCAGGACATAGAGGCGCTGGTCGCGCAGTCGCAAAAGCGCTCGGCCGTGTACGACATCGTGACCAATCCGACCAACGTAACTGTCGAGGTCGTCAAGCGGGACTCCCGCGGCTAGCGACGGGCTCAGCATCGAACACATTACAACGGTCGTCATCGGCGCCGGGCACGCCGGGCTTGCGACCAGCCGCGTGCTCACGGAGCACGCGATCGATCATGTCGTGCTCGAGCGGGGCGAGGTGGCGAATTCCTGGCGGCACGAGCGTTGGGATTCGCTGCGCCTGTTGACGCCCAACTGGCAGAGCCGGCTGCCAGGTTATGCATATAACGGCGCCGATCCCGACGGTTTCATGACGATGCCCGAGGTGGTGGCGCACATTGCCGGGTTTGCTGCGGCGAGCTCAGCGCCGGTGCGCACCCACACGACCGTCACCTCGGTCAGGCAAATCGACGCCGGCTATTGCGTAGCGACCGACAGCGGCGAAATCCGCTGCCGCAGTGTGGTGCTGGCGAGCGGCGCCGCAAACATCCCGCGAGTGCCCCAACTGAGCCAGGCGGTGCCGCAGCACATCGAATGCTTCACGGCATTCGACTATCGCAATGCGGAGCGACTGCCGCCCGGTGGCGTACTCGTCGTGGGTGCCTCAGCCACCGGCGTGCAGCTCGCTGATGAGATTCAGCGCTCGGGCCGGCCCGTGACGCTGTCGGTCGGCGAGCACGTGCGGTTGCCGCGCAACTACCGCGGCCGGGATGTGCTCTGGTGGATGGAGACTTCGGGTGTCTGGAGCCAGCGGTACGATGAGATCGACGATCTCGAGCGCGCACGGAAGTTGCCGTCGCCACAGCTTGTAGGCACACCCGAGCACGCCACTCTCGACCTGAACGTCCTGCGAGCTGCCGGGGTCGAGATCGTCGGCCGGCTGGGCGCTGTTCGCGACGGCCGCGCGCTCTTTTCGGGAGGGCTCGCCAATCAATTCGCGCTTGCCGACCTCAAGATGAGCCGGTTGCTCGATACGTTCGACGCCTGGGGGTGCAATAACGCGCCGCACGCCGAGGTTGGTCCAGCAGAGCGTTTCGAGCCGACCCACGCGCCGGCATCGCCGCGCCTGACGCTCGACCTGCGCAGCGGCGAGATCCGCTCGATCGTCTGGGCCACGGGGTTTCGTCCCGACTATCGCTGGCTCGAACTGCCGGTCCTCGATCGCACGGGAGAGCTACGCCACGACGGTGGCCTCGTCGCGGGTGCCCCCGGCGTCTACGCGATGGGATTGCCGGTGTTACGGCGTCGCAAGTCGACGTTCATCCTCGGCGCGGAGGACGATGCACGCGATGTCGTAGGGCACCTCGTGCGCCATCTCGCGCAGACTACCGTGTGAATCCTCCAGCGCCGCGCGAAGCGCTGATTCGACACCAATACACATGTAAGTCGTTGATTAGATGGCGCTCCCTACCGGATTCGAACCGGTGTACTAGCCTTGAGAGGGCTATGTCCTGGGCCTCTAGACGAAGGGAGCGAGCTTCCGGGGCCTTGATCGGGAGCGCGGTATTATAGAGAGCGGCCCCGATTGCTCAAGCGAAAGCCAAGGAATTGAACCCCCCCGAAGCGTCCGTCGCGACGCCCCGAGCCACTCCGCGGATCATCCCGCGATCCGAGCACTCGATTTCCCGCTCTCACATCTCCCCGAACGCGCTGCGCGTGCTGTACCGCCTGCGCGAGGGGGGCTTCAAGGCGTTTCTGGTTGGCGGCTGCGTGCGCGACCTGCTGCTCGGTCTGACGCCCAAGGATTTCGACGTCGCCACCGATGCGCTGCCGGAAGAAGTGAAGAAGCTGTTCCGCAACTGCCGTCTGGTCGGCCGCAGGTTTCGCCTGGCGCACGTGTTCTTCGGCCGCGAGACCATCGAGGTGGCGACCTTCCGTGCGACCAGCGCGCCGTCGCAGGGCGATGAGCCGCTTCCCGAGGCCGACCCGGAAGACGGCGAAGCGCCGGAGCTGGACGAGGAGGCGACGGCGCGTGCCTTTGATGCGAGCGGGCGGATCCTGCGCGACAACGTCTACGGCACCATCGACGAGGACGTGTGGCGGCGCGACTTCACCGCCAACGCGCTCTACTACAACATCGCCGATTTCTCGGTGTGGGACTACGTGAGCGGCGTCGAGGACATCGCCGCGCGACGGCTGCGCCTGATCGGCGATCCCGAGACGCGCTACCGCGAGGACCCGGTGCGCATGCTGCGCGCCGCGCGCTTCGAGGCCAAGCTCGGCTTCGACATCGATCCGGACACCGCCCGGCCGATCGCGACGCTGCGCGAGCTGCTCTCGGCCGTGCCGCCGGCGCGCCTCTTCGACGAGACCCTGAAGCTCTTCCTCTCCGGGCATGGGGCGCGCAGCTTTCAGGTGTTAAGGCGCCGCGGACTTCTCGCCGTACTCGTGCCGAGCGTCGACTCCTACTTCGTGAGCCACCCGGGAAGCCTGGTCGAGCAGCTGCTGCTCAGGGGGCTCGTCGACACGGATGCCCGCGTCCTCGAAGACAAGCCGGTCACGCCGACCTTCCTGTTCGCACTCCTCTTATATGGGCCGATCGCGGCGATCATCGAGGCGACGCCGCCGGAGCGCTGGCACGAGCTCGCGACCATACTCGATGCCTGCGATCAGGCGGTCCGCGAGGCACAGACGCACATCGCGATCCCGAAGCGCTTTGCGCTCGGGGTCCGCGAGATGTTCGCGCTGCAGCCGCGGCTCGAGCACCCGCGTGGCCGCCGCGCCCTGCGCGTGCTCGAGCATCCGCGCTTCCGCGCCGGCTATGACCTGCTGCTGCTGCGTGCCGAGTTCGGACTCGCGCCGCCGGAGATGGCCGCCTGGTGGACGCGGCTGCAGGAAGCTTCTGCCGAGGAGCGCGTGTCGCTGGCGGAGGCGCTCACGGGGGAGGGCGCGCGCACGACGCCCGCGCCACGTCGCGGCGGACGCCGCCGGCGCCGCCGCCCCAGGGCTAAGGCCGCCGCGCGGTCCTGACGGACCGCCGCTCATGGCGCTGTGGCGGCCGGCGTATGTCGGAGTGGGCAGCAACCTCGAAGACCCGCAGGCCCAGGTGCTGCGCGCCATCAGCCGCCTGGCGCGACTGCCGCTCACGCGCGTGGAATTGACCTCGCCTCTGTACCGCTCGCGTCCGCTGGGGCCGATCGTCCAGGGCGACTTCGTGAACGCGGTCGTGGGGCTCCTGACTCAACTCGAAGCGCCGGCAATGCTCGCTGAGCTCATCGCCCTCGAGGGGGCGCTCGGCCGCCCTACCGAGCACGAGCGCTGGGGTCCGCGCGTGATCGATCTCGATCTGCTTTGCTACGGGCGCGAGCGCCGCTCCGCGCCCGCGCTCACGCTGCCGCACCCCGGGATACCGGAGCGCAACTTCGTTCTGTATCCTCTCGCGGACATTGCCCCGGATCTCGACCTCCCCGGGCTCGGGCGCGTCGTCGAGCTCGCGGGCAAGCTTACGGCCGAGGGCCTGGTGCGCCTCTAGGCGCGCAACGCACATGGCGAACGAGACAACCCATCGCTTCATCGCGGTCGAAGGCCCGATCGGCGTCGGCAAAACGAGCCTTGCCCGGCGCCTGTGCACCAGCCTGTCCGCGCAGGGGGTGCTGGAGGAGGCGGTGCAGAATCCGTTCCTCGAGCGCTTCTACCGGAACCCGCGCGCCGGAGCGCTGCCCGCCCAGCTGTACTTCCTGCTGCAGCGGGCCCAGCAGCTCGCCGCGCTCAAACAGGCGGACCTGTTTGCTTCGGTGCGGGTAGCGGACTACCTGCTGGAAAAGGACCGGCTGTTTGCGCGCGTGACGCTCGATGACGCCGAGTACGCGCTGTACGAGCAGCTGTACGCACGGCTCGACATCCACGTGCCCAAACCGGATCTGGTGGTGTACCTGCAGGCGCCGGTCGACGTGCTGCTCGAGCGCATCGCGCGGCGCGGGGTGGCTTACGAGCAGTACATCGACCGTGGCTATCTCGAGCGGCTCAACGAGGCCTATGCGCGCTTCTTTCACGAGTTCGACGCGGCGCCGCTGCTCATCGTGAACGCCGCCTCCATCGACCCCAGCACCAACCAGCACGACTACGACGAGCTGCTGGCGGCCATCAAACGCATGAGCCGCGGCCGGCTTTATTACAATCCGTTGCGCAGCCGCGCGATCTAAGTACACTCGGTTCGGCCATGTATACGCATCTGCAACGCGACGCCTCCCGGCCGCCGGTCACGCTCTCGACGCTCGCGCGCATGAAGGCGGACGGCGAGAAGATCGCCAGCCTCACCTGTTATGACGCGAGCTTCGCGGTGCTGCTCGATGCGGCGGACGTCGACGTCGTGCTGGTGGGCGACTCACTCGGCATGGTGGTGCAGGGGCACTCGACCACCGTGCCGGTCACGATGGACCAGATGGTGTACCACTGCGCGTGCGTGGCCCGCGGCCTGCACCGTCCGTTCCTCATCGGCGACCTGCCGTTCATGAGCTACCCGTCCGCCGAAGTGGCGCTCGCGAATGCGGTGCGCCTCATGCAGGAGGGCGGCGCGCAGATGGTGAAGCTCGAGAGCGGCGGCAAGCAGACCGACATCGTCGAGTTCCTCGCGAGTCACGACATCGCCGTGTGCGCGCACGTGGGCTTGAAGCCGCAGTCGGTGCACAAGACCGGCGGTTTCCGCGTCCAGGGGCGCGAGCGCGAGACCGCGGCACGGCTGCTGGAAGAGGCGCGACGGCTGGAATCCGCGGGCGCTGACATCGTGCTGCTCGAGTGCATTCCCGCCGCCCTCGGCAAGACCATCGCCTCCGAGCTGCACGTGCCGGTGATCGGCATCGGCGCGGGCCCCGATACCGACGGGCAGATCCTCGTGACCTACGACATGCTCGACCTCACCACCGGGCGCAAGCCGCGCTTCGTGCGCAACTTCATGGAGGGCGCCGGCGACAACCTCGAGGCGCTGAAGCGCTACGTGCGCGCCGTGAAGCAGCGCGAATACCCGGCGCCCGAGCACTGTTTCTGACGCGGCGCCGCGCGCTGCACCTGCCCGAGCGCGACCCATGGTGACCGTCACGACCATCGGCGCGGTGCGCGAGCGGGTACGTGCCTGGCGCGCCGCCGGCGAGCGGGTCGTGTTCGTGCCGACCATGGGGAATCTGCACCTCGGCCACGTGAGCCTGATCGAGGCCGCGCGCCGCCACGGCGAGCGCTTCGTCGCCAGCATATTCGTCAATCCCATGCAGTTCGGCCCCAACGAGGACTTCGCTCACTACCCGCGCACGCCGCGCGCAGACGAGCAGATGCTGGCCTCCGCCGGTTGCGACCTCATGTTCATGCCGGAGGTGAGCGAGATCTATCCGCACGGCTCCGAGCGCGCCACGCGGGTCGAGGTACCGGGACTGTCGCGCATCCTCGAGGGCGAGTTCCGTCCCGGCCACATGGAGGGGGTCAGCACCGTGGTGGCGAAGCTCTTTCACATCGTCGAGCCCGACGTCGCAGTGTTCGGCGAGAAGGACTTTCAGCAGCTCACCGTCATCCGCCGGATGGTGGCGGAGCTGTGCATGCGCGTCGAGATCGTCGGCGCGCCGACCCTGCGCGACACCGACGGGCTCGCGCTCAGCTCGCGCAACCAGTACCTCACTCCCGCGGAGCGCAAACTGGCACCGGTCATCTATGCGACGCTCGAGGCAGCGGCGGTGCGCCTGCGGGCCGGCGATGCGCAGTTCGCCGGCATCGAGCGCTCGGGCTTTCTGGCGCTCGAGAGCGCGGGCCTCCGGCCCGACTACTTCTCGGTGCGCAGCGCCGACGACCTGAGCGCCCCGGGCCCGCAGAATCGCGCGCTGGTGGTGCTCGCGGCGGCGCGCTTAGGCAGAGCACGGCTCATCGACAACGTGCAGGTCGCGCTGCCGGGCGGCTAGCCCGTGCTGGCGCCGCTGCGTGAGGTCGGGGTGAACGCGTCAGCCGCCTGACGATGACGCGCGAGGGCCCAGGCCACGTGCTCGCGCACCAGGGACGAGGGGTCCTCGCGCCGCGACTCGAGCGCCTTGATCACCGCAGCCGAGGTCGGCGCGTTGCCGAGCGCCACCGCGATGTTGCGCGACCAGCGCTCGTGGCCGAGGCGATGGATCGCCGAGCCCCGCATGCGCTCCTCGAACTCGGCGCCGCTCCAGAGAAAGAGCTCGGCGAGCGCCGGTGCGTCGAGCGCGTGGCGCACCTTGAAGTCGGGATGCGCGGCGGCGCGCGCGAACTTGTTCCAGGGACAGACCAGCTGGCAATCGTCGCAGCCATAGATGCGGTTGCCGACTGCCGCGCGCAGCTCTTCGGGGATGGCGCTCTTGTGCTCGATGGTGAGATAGGAGATGCACCGCCGCGCGTCGAGCCGGAACGGTGCGACGATGGCGCCGGTGGGGCAGGCCGGGATGCACGCCTGGCAGCTGCCGCAGTGGGCGCTGGCAGGCTCGTCGAGCGGTAGTGGCAGGTCGGTGAGGATCTCCCCGAGGAAGAACCACGAGCCGGCGTCGCGCGCGATCAGGTTGGTGTGCTTGCCGATCCAGCCGAGGCCGGCGTTGCGCGCGTGAGCCTTCTCGAGCACCGGCGCGCTGTCGACGCACACGCGGTGGCCGAAGGGTCCGATGCGGCGGGCGAGGTCCGCCGCCAGCCGCGCGAGCGAGCGGCGCAGGACCTTGTGGTAGTCGCGTCCGAGCGCGTAGCGCGAGATGTAGCCGAGCGCGCCGTCCTCGAGCACAGCCGCGGCGGCGCGCGCCTCGGCTGGCCAGTAGTCCATGCGTACGCTCACGATGCGCACCGTACCGGGCAGCAGCTCCTGCGGCCTGCCGCGCAGGCGCGCGTGACGCTGCATGTAGCCCATCTCCCCGTGAAACCCCGCCTCCAGCCATTTGAGGAGGTGTCGCTCGTCCTCGGGGATCTCGATAGCGCTGACGCCGAGGGCGTCGAAGCCGAGCGCGCGCGCCTGGCTTGCCAGCGTGCGTTTGGCCGTGTCGAGATCGATGGAGGCGGACCCGCTCATGGCGATTTTTCCCCCGTCAGTATAATGACCCCGTGCCGCTGCCGATCGCCCTGTATTCCAGCGCGCAGGTGCGCGCCCTCGACGCTCACGCGATCGAGGCGTTGGGTGTTCCCGCCTACACCCTCATGAAGCGCGCGGGCGAGGCGGCGCTGCGGCACCTGCGTACCCGCTACCCCGTGGCGCACCGCATCGTGATCGTTTGCGGCAGCGGCAACAACGGCGGCGACGGCTACGTGCTGGCGCGCTTCGCGCAGGCCGCGGGTCTCACCGTAACGGTGCTCGCCGCGAGCGATCCGCAGCAGCTGCACGGCGCGGCGCAGCAGGCGTTCGCGGACTTCCGCGCCAATGGCGCCCGGGCGCACCCCTTTGCGCCGTCGCAGCTCGCCGAGGGCGAGATCGTGGTGGACGCGCTGCTCGGCACCGGGCTGCGCGGTGCGGTGCGTGCCGAGTATGCCGCGGCGATCCGCGCGATCAACCAGAGCGGCCGGCCCGTGTTCGCACTCGACGTGCCCTCGGGTCTCGACAGCGACGCCGGCGTGCCGCTCGGGGAGGCGGTGCGCGCCGATTGCACGGTCACGTTCGTGGGACTCAAGACCGGACTCCTGATCGGGGAGGGACCGGAGTACACCGGGGCGCTCTTTTTCGATGACCTGGAGATCACCCCGCCTCCCGGGGAATTCGCGCCGCGCCTGACCCGCATCGTCGACGGCGAGATCCTGGCAGCCCTGCCGCGCCGCCACCGCACCGCCCACAAGGGTGATTTCGGCCGCGTGCTGATCGTCGGCAGCGGCAGCGGTATGCCGGGTGCGACACGCCTCGCGGGCGAGGCCTGCCTGCGCGTCGGGGCCGGGCTGACGACGGTGGCAGTGGCGCCCGAGAATGTCGCCGCGATCGCGGCCGGACGGCCCGAGCTCATCTGCCTCGCGCTCACCGATAGCCAGGTGCTGGGGGAAGCCCTCGCGCGTGCCGACGTCCTCGCGGTCGGCCCGGGCCTGGGACGCAGTTCCTGGGCGCGCGCGGCGCTCGAGACGGTGCTCGCTGCCGGCAAGCCCGTGGTGGTGGATGCGGACGCGCTCAACCTTTTGGCCGAAACCGAAGTCCGCCCGCGCGATGATTGGATCCTCACGCCCCACCCGGGCGAGGCGGCGCGCCTGCTCGCCGCCACGACGCAGGACGTCCAGAACGATCGGCTCGCAGCCCTCGATCGGCTGCTCGAGCGTTTCGGCGGCACGATCGTCCTCAAGGGCGCCGGCACACTGGTCGGGGCGACCGCCCGCACGCCCGGTGTGTGCGAGCGGGGTAATCCCGGCATGGCGAGCGCCGGCACCGGCGATGTGCTCACCGGTGCGATCGCCGGGATCCTGGCGCAGTGCCGTGACCCGTGGGCGGCGGCCCGCGTCGGCGTGCTGGTGCACGCCATGGCGGGCGATACCGCTGCGCGCGGCGGCGAGCGCGGCGTGCTGGCGAGCGATCTGGCGCGGGAGCTGCACCACGCCGTCAACCTCTAGCAGGGCCCGCCCGTTGCACATATGTACGCAGACGGCCGAGGAAACCGAGGAGCTGGGTGCGCGCCTTGCCCTTGCACGGCCGGCAGCCGATCGAGCGCTCGCGGTGTTGTACCTGAGCGGGGAGCTCGGCTCCGGCAAGACCACTTTCGCGCGGGGGTTTGCCCGCGCCGCGGGCGTGCGCGGGCGGGTGCGCAGTCCGACGTATACCCTGCTCGAGCCATACGTGGCCGGTGACGGCACTCTCGTGCACCTCGATCTCTATCGGGTGCAATCGCCCGCCGAGCTCGATTCCCTCGGCCTGCGCGAGTGGGCAGCGCCCGGACACGTGTGGCTCATCGAATGGCCCGAGCATGGCGCGGGGCGCCTCCCGGCGGCGGATCTGGTGGTGACGTTCGCCGCTTCCGCTTCGGGCCACCAGATCGAGGTCACGGGGACCTCCGCACTCGGCGCCGCGTGGCTGGTCCAACCGGGAGATGCCGGCCGGGGCGAGCCTTGAAAGTACCAGGCGAACGCCGTAGATTACGCGGGAGATTGCGCAGCGAACTTGATGATTAGGAAAGTATTTCTTGGGGGAATCGTCGGCGGCCTGATGACCTTGGGCGCCCTTCCCGCAGCGAACGCCGCGCAGCTGCGCTCCGTGCAGCTGTCAGCGACAGCGGACAGTGCTGTTCTGACCCTCGCGTTGACGGGCGCCACGGCTCCCAAAATCTTTACTCTCGAGGGCCCGGACCGTGCGGTCATCGACCTTCCGGCAACGCACGCCGTACACCGCCTGACCGTACCCGCGCCCGCCGGTCTCGTCAGTGCCGTGCGCTTGGGCAAGCAGCCGGGCGATACACTGCGGATCGTCCTCGAGCTCAAGTCGGGGGTCGCCGTTCACAGCACTCAGACCGCCGGAGCCTCGGGGCAAAGGCAGCTGACGGTGGCGCTCGGCGCGCCCGCCGCAGCGCCGGAGCCGGCACCGAAGGGTGTGCGCGCCACGCACGAGCCCGGCGATGGCGATCGGGACGTGATCATCGCGGTGGATGCGGGCCACGGCGGCGTCGATCCCGGCGCCATCGGGCACGGTGGTACGCGCGAGAAGGACGTGACGCTCGCGATCGCGCGCGATCTCGCCGCGCGCATCGACGCCGAGCCCGGTATGCGCGCCGTGCTGACCCGCGACCGCGATGAATTCCTCGAGCTGCCCGAGCGCATCCGGCGTGCGCGCGCGGCGCACGCCGACATGTTCGTATCGATCCACGCCGACTCGATCGCCGACCGCAGCGTTTCCGGGGCCTCGGTGTACATCCTGTCGGTGCACGGGGCCTCGAGCGAGGCAGCCCGGGAGCTCGCCGAGGGACAGAACGCAGCGGATCTGCTGGGCGGTGCGCTCGCCGAGGGCGGCGCGGCCGCACCAGTAGTGCTGGATCTGGTGCAGCAGGAAGCGATCGGGCTGAGCGCCACGGCAGCCGAGCGCGTGGTATCCGAGCTCGAGCGCGTGGGCGAGGTGCGCAAGGCCCAGGTGCAACGCGCCGGCTTCATGGTGCTGAAGTCCCCGGCCATTCCCTCGATGCTCATCGAGACCGCCTACATCTCCAATCCCGCGGAGGAGCGCCGGCTGCGCAGCCCCGAGCAGCAGGGACGTCTGGCCGATGCGATCTGCGGGGGAGTGCGCAGCTATTTCGTGCAGAACCCTCCGGACGGCACGCGCTTCAAGCAGGAGCGCCGGGTCGCCAGCGCCGCAGAAGTGGCGGCAGCCGGCGGCGGATCCGTCGCCCCGGCACCCCTTAACCCATAGCTCTTCAGCAGCTGCGGGCGGGTGCGCCGGGCGGGATCGCCTGTACACTGCGCTGCGCGCGCAACGTGTGCGCCCGTCGTCCGCCCAGCCGGCATGCCCATTCGCGTACTTCCCAGCGAGCTCGTCGACCAGATCGCCGCCGGTGAGGTGATCGAGCGGCCGGCGTCCGTCGTCAAGGAGCTCGTCGAGAACAGTCTCGACGCGCTCGCGCGACGGATCGAGGTCGACGTCGAGCGCGGCGGTATAGGCTTGATCCGCGTGCGCGACGACGGCGCGGGGATTGCTGCGGCCGACCTGCCGGCCGCGATCGCGCGGCACGCAACCAGCAAGATCGCCTCCCTCGAGGACCTCGAGGCGATCGCGACCCTCGGCTTTCGCGGCGAGGCATTGCCCTCCATCGGCTCGGTATCGCGCCTCAGGATCGTGTCGCATGCCGCGCTCGGCGAGCAGGCGGCCGAGATCGCGGTCGACGGCGCCGCCGTGGGTGCGGTGCGCCCCGCGGCACATCCGTCCGGAACCAGCGTCGAGGTGCGCGACCTCTTTTTCAACGTGCCGGCGCGGCGCAAGTTTGTACGCGCCGACACCACCGAGCTCGCGCACATCGTGCGCCTCATGGAGCGCCTGGCGCTGTCGCGCTTCGATGTGAGTTTTCGCCTGCGTCATGGTGCGCGGCTGCTGCTCGACACGCCGGCCGTGGACGGCGCGGGCGGAGAGCTTGCCCGTCTCGAGGCGGTCCTCGGCCAGGAATTCGTCGCGGGCGCCGTGCCGGTCCGGCACGCGGCGGGACCGGTGCAGCTCTCAGGCTGGGTGGGCCTGCCGACCCGCTCGCGCGCCCAGCCCGACCAGCAGTTCTGGTTCGTCAACGGCCGCAGTGTCCGCGACCGGCTGCTGATGAATGCGGTGCGTCTCGCCTACCGTGATGTCCTCTACCACGGGCGCCACGCCGCCTATGTTCTGTATCTTCAGCTCGCCCCGCAGCTGGTCGATGTCAACGCGCATCCCGCCAAGCTCGAAGTCCGCTTCCGCGACAGTCGCCAGATCCACGATTTTGTGTTCCGGGCAGTGGAGCAGGTGCTGGCGGCAACCCGCCCGAATGTAGCGGCCGCACCCGCCGCGCCGAGCCCCGGCGGGAACGGTGCGCCGCGATCCTCGTCCCTCGGCTACGGCGAAGCACCGGGCGCGCCGCTGCCGTTTGCCGACTCCGCCCCGGACCCCTGGGCGCTCGCCTCACTGGTGCGCGACCCGGCGCCGCCCGCGCCAGGGGCCGAGGCCGAGCAGCCGCTCGGAGCGGCGCTCGCTCAACTGCACGGTGTGTACATCCTCGCTCAGAACCGCGACGGCCTGGTGCTGGTCGACATGCACGCCGCCCATGAGCGAGTCCTCTACGAGCAGTTCAAGGCCGAGCGCGCTCGGAGCTCCCCCGCCAGCCAGCGGCTCCTCACGCCGCTCGTTCTCGAGCTCAAGGCGCACGAGCTCGCGGCGCTGCTCGAGCGCCGCGCTGAATTCGAGCGGTCCGGCTTCGAGCTCGATGCACTCGGCGCTACCCGGCTGGCCGTGCGGGCGGTGCCGGCGCTGCTCGATGCGCGCGAGGTCGGCGAGCTCATCGCCGCGCTGGTCCGCGACCTGCTGCTCGATGCCGATACCCACCATCTCGAGGCCGCCGCGGACCGCTTTCTCGGCACGCTTGCCTGCCGCAGTGCGATTCACGCGCACCGCCGCCTGACAGTCCCGGAGATGAATGCGTTGCTGCGGCAGATGGAGGCGACCGAGCGCGCCAACCAGTGCAATCACGGCCGTCCCACCTGGACCCGCCTGTCGCTGCAACAGCTCGATCAGCTGTTCCTGCGGGGGCGCTGAGTGTCGGGCAACGCGTCGGGCGCCGGGCGCTTGCCCGTACTCCTGCTCACGGGTCCCACGGGTGCGGGGAAGACCGACTGGGCGGTCCGTCTGGCCGAGAGCGCTCCCGTGGAGATCGTGAGCGTGGACTCGGCCCTGGTTTACCGCGGACTCGATATCGGCACCGCAAAGCCGCCGCACGAGGTGCGGGCGCGCATTCCCCATCATCTCATCGACATCTGCGATGCCGCCGAGAGCTACTCCGCCGGAAGGTTTGTGAGCGATGCGCTCGGTTGCATCGACGGCATCCACGCCCGCCGGCGGGTGCCGCTGCTGGTTGGGGGCACCATGTTGTATCTGCGCGCGCTCCTCGACGGGCTGGCCGCGCTCCCGGAGGCGCTGCCCGAGCTGCGCCGCGAGCTCGATAGGCGTGCCGCGCGCGCCGGCTGGCCCGCCCTGCACGCCGAGCTCGCGCGCCTCGACCCGGCGGCCGCCGCGCGCATCGCTCCCAACGATGCGCAGCGGATTCAACGGGCGCTCGAGGTGTGCCAGGCGACGGGTCAACCGATCTCGGAGCTGCAGCGGGCGACGTCAAGTCCGCTCGCCTCCTTCGAGGTGCGCTACTGGATGCTCAACCCTCCCGACCGGGCGGTGTTGCACCAGCGTCTCGCCCGGCGCCTCGAGGCCATGATGGCCGGCGGGTTTCTCGATGAGGTGAGGCATCTGCGCGACCGGGGCGATCTGACGCCTGAGCACTCCTCGATGCGCTCGGTAGGCTACCGGCAGCTGTGGGCCCATCTCGACGGGGAATACGATCTCGAGGAGGCCGGACGGCGTGCGCTTGCCGCAACGCGCCAACTGGCCAAACGGCAGCTGACCTGGATGCGCTCCGAAAGCCGCGGCACGTGGCTGGACCCGGCGTCCGAGCTGTCGTGGAACCGTGACATATGTAATGGGCTGAAGGCGTTAGGGCTCTAAAGGAGGGGCTGGCCGTGTTATCATTATTCGTCGGTCCGTACCCCCCGGGTGCGGTACTTTTGCTTGACTCTTGAGGATCGCGGAACAGGGAAGCTCGTATGCGGTCCCTCGACTGTGCAAAGAACTCGAATTCGCACAAAACAAGGAGAACCCGATGGCCAAAGGACAGTCTCTACAGGACCCCTTTTTGAACGCTCTGCGCAAGGAGCGGGTGCCGGTCTCCATCTACCTGGTGAACGGCATTAAATTGCAGGGCCAGATCGATTCCTTCGACCAGTTCGTCGTGTTGTTGAAGAACAGCGTGAGCCAGATGGTCTACAAGCACGCGATCTCCACCGTTGTGCCCGCGCGCAATGTGCGCCTGTCTGCGGACGAGGGCGGCCCCGCCCCGGAGACGCCTGCCGAATAATGTCCGCGTCCCTGGAAACCTTAAGTGTTCGAGCGCCCGCGGTCCGGTGAACGCGCCCTGCTGGTGCGCTTAGGCATAGGCGCTCCCGTCGATCCGGAAGACCTCGAGGAGTTCACACAACTCGCGCTGTCGGCCGGCGCCCAGCCGGTGGGCACGGTGACCGGCCGCCGCGCCCGCCCCGACCCGCGCTACTTCGTCGGCAGCGGCAAGGCCGAGGAGCTCAAGAAGGCGGCCGAGGCGGACGACGCCGAGGTGATACTCATCGATCACGCCCTGAGCCCGAGCCAGGAACGCAACCTCGAGAAACTGACCGGCCGGCGCGTGCTCGACCGCAACGGTCTCATCCTCGACATCTTTGCGCAGCGCGCGCGCAGCCACGAAGGCAAACTCGAGGTCGAGCTGGCGCAACTCAAGCACATCGCCAGCCGTCTGGTGCGCGGCTGGACGCATCTCGAGCGGCAGAAGGGCGGCATCGGGCTGCGGGGTCCCGGCGAGACTCAGCTCGAGACCGACCGCCGCATCATCGGTCAGCGCGTGCGCGTGCTCGGCAAGCGGCTCGCGAAGCTCCAGCAGCAGCGCGAGACCGGGCGGCAGATGCGCGCCGAGATTCCGGTGCCCTCGCTCGCGCTGGTCGGCTACACCAATGCCGGCAAGTCGACCCTGTTCCGCTCGCTCACCGGCGCCGATGCCTATATCGCCGATCAGCTGTTCGCCACGCTCGACCCGACGGTCCGGCGGATCACGCTCCCCGGCGGCGCCGCGGTCGTGGTCGCGGACACGGTGGGCTTCATCCGCGAGCTGCCGCACGAGCTGGTCGCGGCGTTCCAGTCGACGCTCACCGAGGCGCGCGCGGCGACGCTGCTGCTGCACGTCGTCGATGCCAGCAATCCGCGCCGCTCCGAACAGCTCGCCCAGGTGGACGCGGTGCTGGAGGAGATCGGCGCGGGCGCTATCCCGCAGCTCATCGTCTTCAACAAGATCGATCGCCTGAGTGCCGCGCCGCGTGTCGATCGCGACGGCGACGGGCGCGCCAGCGCGGTGTGGATCTCGGCCGAGCAGCGCTCGGGTCTCGAGCTGCTGATGCAGGCGGTGGCCGAGCGGCTGGCGCGTTTCGCACGCCGGGCGCGCCTGCGCATGCCTGCGAGCGCCGGCGCGCTGCGCTCACGGCTGTACTCGGCGCAGGCGGTGCGGGCCGAGGCGAGCGCGCCGGACGGCTCGATCGAGCTCGCCGTGGAGCTTCCCGATCTGGAGCTCCTGCAGTTGGCACGCACCGAGGGCGTGCAGATCCTCGAAGTGCAAGGGCCCGACAGCGCTTGTGCCCCCTTGGGTGCCTACCTACAATCACGCGGGGCCGTGAGCGCGACCAAGCTGCGCTGAGCAGAAAAAGCCCGCACAATCGCTTTCCCTATGCCGTGGAACCAACCAAACGGTCCGAACAATCCGTGGCGCCGCCCGGGGCAGGGCCCGCCCGACCTCGATGAGCGCCTGAAGAGCTGGCAGCGCAAGCTCGAGTCGCTGTGGCGCTCGGGCGGTCGTGGCGGCGAAGGTGGCTCGCTGCTCGTGGTGGCGGTGCTGGTGGTGCTCGCCCTGTGGCTGTTCAGCGGCTTCTACCAGGTGACGGCCGCGGAGCGCGGCATCATCCAGCGCTTCGGCCGGCTGGTCCTGCCGGTGCGCCAGCCCGGTGTCGGCTGGCGCCTGCCGTGGCCCATCGAGACGGTCACGCGGGTCAACGTCAACGGCGTCAACTCGAGCGACTTCAAGTCGCGCGTGCTCACCTCGGACGTGTTTCTGGTGGACCTCGTGTTCTCGGTCCAGTACCAGTACACCGACCCGGTGAAGAAGCTGTTCCGCGTGAGCGACCCGGAAGCGACGCTCAACGAGGTGAGCGAGAGCGCCATCCGCGAGACCATTGGTCGCAGCACACTGGACGAGGTGCTGGTCGGCAATACCCGTCCGGACATCACCCGGCGCACCAAAGAGCTCATCCAGCACGTGCTCGAGACCTACGACGCCGGGATCACGGTGACCACCGTGAACCTGAAGGACGTGCAGGTGCCGGACGCGGTGATTCCCTCGCAGCGCGACGCCAACAAGGCGCAGGCCGACAAGGAGCGTTACATCCTCGAGTCTGAGGCCTACGCCAACAGCATCATCCCGGTCGCTCAGGGCGCGGCCGGCCGCATGCAGCAGGACGCCGAAGCTTACCGCTCGCAGGTGACCGCGCTCGCCGAGGGCCAGGCGTCGCGCTTCACGCAGCTCGAGGGCGCCTATGCCCTCGCTCCCGAGGTGACCCGCAAGCGCCTGTACGTCGATGCGATCGAGAGCGTGCTCGCGCGCGCCCACAAGGTGATCATCGACAGCCACGCCGGCAACAACCTGGTCTACCTGCCGATCGACAAGCTGCTCGAGAAATCCACGGGCGCCGCCCCCGAGGCGGGCGAACAGCCGGCGGGCGCGGCCAAGGAGCAGCCCGAGCAGGTGACCATCGAGGCGCGCGGCCGGGGGCAACGCTGATGGGCAGACGCACCTTTCCGGTGCTGTTCGTGCTGGCCGTGGCGCTGGTGCTCACGGGACTCTCGCTCTTCACGGTGAGCGAGACCGAGGTCGCCATCGTCACCGAGTTTGGAGCCGTCAAGGGCAGCCACTATGTGCCGGGGCTGCACTACAAGTGGCCCTGGGACGTGGTGACCAAGTTCGACCGGCGCATCCTCTCGCAGTCTTACAACGGCGAGACCTTCCTCACCAACGACAATCGCGGGCTGATCGTCGACTTCTACATCAAGTGGCGCGTCAAGGAGCCGGTGCAGTTCTACACGGCAACCGGCGGCAGGGTTGAGTTGGCCGGCGAGCGCCTCGCCGACATCGTCAAAGACGGGATCAAGGGCGTGGTTGCGCAGCGCACGCTGCAGCAGATCGTGTCCGCGGAGCGGGCCGCGGTCACGGGCGAGATGTTCGGACAGGCGAGCAAGAGCGGCGCCGGCCTCGGCGTCGAGCTGGTCGACGTGCGCGTGCAGCGCATCGACCTGCCGGACGACGTTGCGGCGCGCGTCTTCGAGAGCATGAAGCAGAGCTTCGCCAAGACCGCCGGGCGGCTGCGCGCCGAAGGGCAGAGCACCAGTACTGGTATCCGCGCCCAGGCCGAGCGGCGCCGCACCGAGATTCTCGCCAACGCCGAGCGCGATGCGCTGCATATCAAGGGCGAGGGCGATGCGGCGGCCAGCCAGACCTATGCGCACGCCTACTCGAAGGACCCCGAGTTCTACGCCTTCTACCGCAGTCTGCAGGCCTACGAGCGCTCTCTCGGCAAGGACGGCGACCTGCTGGTACTGACTCCCGACGGGGAGTTCTTCAAGTACCTCAAGGACCCGGACAAGCGCCGGGGAGCCAAGTGAAGCCGGCGGCGTGAATCTCCAGGACCTCGCGGCCGCGTTCGGCCTGTTTCTCGTGTTCGAAGGTATCGGCCCGTTCATCAATCCGCAGGGCGTGAAGCGTGCGCTCGCGCGGCTCATCGAGGTGCGCGACCGCGAGTTGCGCGTCGCAGGCCTCGGCAGCATGCTGGTCGGCGTGCTCATCCTGTTCGTGGCGCGGTAGGCACGCATGGGCAGATTCGTCGTCGTCATCGGCACCCAGTGGGGCGATGAGGGCAAAGGCAAGGTCGTCGACCTGCTCACCGAGCGCGCCGCCGCGGTGGCGCGCTTCCAGGGCGGGCACAACGCCGGCCACACCCTGGTGATCGGCGGAAAAAAGACCGTGCTGTCGCTGATTCCCTCCGGGATCCTGCGGCAGGGGGTGCGCTGCTTCATCGGCAACGGCGTGGTGCTGTCGCTCGAGGCGCTGTTTGCCGAGAGTGACATGCTGATCGAGCAGGGCGTGCCGGTGTTCGAGCGCCTGGCGGTCTCGCCGAATTGCCCGCTCATCCTGCCCTCGCACGTGCTGCTCGATCAGGCGCGCGAGCGCGCGCGCGGCGTCAACGCGATCGGCACCACCGGCCGCGGCATCGGCCCGGCCTACGAGGACAAGGTGGCGCGCCGCGCCGTGCGGGTCGCCGACCTGTTCCGGCGCGACCGCTTCGCCGCCAAGCTCGGCGAGGTGCTCGACTTCCACAACTTCCTGCTGCAGCAGTACTACCGCATGCCGCCGGTCGATTTTCAGCGGACGCTCGATGCGCAGCTCGCACTCGGCGAGCGCCTGCGGCCGCTGGTGACCGACGTGACGCGCTCGCTTGCCGAACTGCGCGCCGGCGGCGCCAACGTGCTGTTCGAAGGCGCGCAGGGAGCGATGCTGGATGTCGACCTCGGCACCTATCCCTACGTGACCTCTTCCAACACCACCGCCGGCTTTGCCGCCACCGGCACGGGCCTGGGTCCCCGCGCCTTCGACGGCGTGCTCGGCATCGTCAAGGCCTACGCGACCCGGGTCGGCGCCGGGCCGTTTCCTACCGAGCTGTTCGACGAATACGGCGAGCACCTCTCGCGCGTCGGACACGAGTTCGGGTCGGTAACCGGCCGCCGCCGCCGCTGCGGCTGGTTCGACTCGGTGGCCTTGGAGCGCGCGATCGTGAACTCGAGCGTCTCGGGGCTGTGCGTCACCAAGCTCGACGTGCTCGATGGGCTCGACACCATCCGCATCGGCGTGGGCTATCGCATCGATGGCATCGTGACGCCCGAGCCGCCACCCACGGTGGAGGGCTACGCCGGCATCGAGCCGGTCTATGAAGAGCTGCCGGGGTGGCGGGAATCGACCGTCGGGGTCACCGATTACTCTGCGCTCCCGGGTAACGCGCGCCGCTACCTCGAGCGGCTCGAGGTACTCGCCGGCGTGTCCCTCGACATGATCTCCACCGGCCCGGACCGCGACCAGACGATCGTGCTGCGGCACCCGTTCGGTGGCTGAGCCGCTGCCTGCCTCCGTCGCACACGCGACGCCGGCTGCACGGATCGCGCTGGCCCTGATCGTGCTCGGGGCCTGCGGGCTCGTGGCGAGCACCTGGCACGTATTCTTCGCGACCTGGGATGAGCCGGAGCACCTCGCCGCCGGGATCGAGCTGCTCGATCGCGGCTACTACGAATACGACACCGAGCATCCGCCACTCGGCCGCGTGGTGCTGGCCCTCGGGCCGTACCTGGCCGGCGCCCATTCGTACGGGACCCCGCCGCCGAGCGGCGTCACCGAAGGTGAGGACATCCTCTACCGCGATGGCAAGTACGATCTCTATCTCACCTTGGCGCGGGCCGGCGCGCTGCCGTTTCTCGCGCTGCTCCTGTTCGTCACCTGGCTGTGGGCGCGGCGGATGCTCGCCGGCGAAGGCGCGGCGCTGCTCGCCGTGCTCCTGGTGCTGTCGGTGCCACCGGTACTGGGGCACGCCGGTCTTGCGGCGCTCGACGTGGCGGCGGTCGCGACCATCCTGCTCGCCCTCTACGCCCTCGACCGCTGGCTCGACACCCCGACCTGGCGTACGGCGGTGCTGTTCGGCCTGGCGAGCGGCCTGGCCGTAGGCACCAAGTTCTCGGCCGTGCCCTACATCGGGATGTCGCTGCTCGCGCTCGGGCTCACCCACTGGGTGCTCGCGGGGCGCGCGCCGTCCGCGGGGCGCGCAGCCAGGGCTGCCACGCGCGCAGCGGAGCTCGCTCTCGTGGCAGTCACGGCCCTCGTGCCGCTCTTCATTGCGTACGGGATCACGGCTCCGAACGAGGCCCGGGTCGCCCTGCGCTTCAACTGGGCGGTGTCCTATCTGCTTCGGCAGGGGGGGCTGGACCACGGGCTCGGAGTGCTGCTCGCGCACCTCTCGCTGCCGCGCGAGCTCAAGGATCTGGTCAACGGAATCGTCGCCGTGAAGGCGCACAACGACGAGGGACACCTGTCGTACCTGCTGGGAGAGGTCCGCACGACCGGCTGGTGGTACTTCTATCTGGTCGCGCTGGCGGTGAAGACGCCGCTGCCGCTGCTCACGGCCGGCAGTGCCGGCGTCGCCTGGCTGGCCCGCGAGGGCTGGCGCAGCGGCGATAACTGGCGGATCACGCCGGCGGTTCTCATTCTTGCGATCCTCGTGTTCGCCAGCGGCTTCAGCCACATCAACATCGGCATCCGCCACGTGCTGATCCTGTATCCGTTGCTCGCGCTCGGCGCCGCCTGGGTCGTGACACGGACGTGGAAAGCATTGCGCGCGATGCCGGACCGGCGGCGGGCGGCGGCCGGCACGGTGCTGCTCGCAGCAGTTCTCAGCTGGCAGTTCAGTACGCTCTGGTTCGCGTGGCCGGACTACATGGCCTACTTCAACGAAACCGTCTCGCATCCGGAGCGGGTGCTGGTGGACTCGGATCTCGACTGGGGCCAGGATCTCAGGCGCCTCGAGCGCGAAGCTGCGAGGCTCGGGATCCCGCGTCTGAGCCTGGCCTACCGCGGCACGGCCGACTTGACGCGCGAGCCACTGCCGCCGTTCGCGATCCTGCCGCCCCACCAGCCGGCCACGGGCTGGGTGGCGGTCTCACAGCTGGCGCGCACGCGCAATCTCAGCGATTACGCCTGGCTCGATGCCTATCGGCCGGTCGAGCGCGTCGGGAAGTCCATCGACCTCTACTACATCCCCTAGCGGGGCATCGCGACCGGGGCTCCTGCCAGCGGTTGTGCCGTTCGTGCCTGCTCCAGCAGTCGGGTAATCCGCACCAGCGGGGGAGGATGCGAGTAGTAGAACGCCACGTAGACGGGATCAGGCGTGAGCGTGCTGGCATTGTCACGATGCAGCTTGACGAGCGCTGCGGCGAGCTCGGCCGCGCTCGCGTGGCGGGTGGCAAATGCGTCCGCCTCGAACTCGTGCCGGCGTGACCAGAGGGAGCCGAGCGGCGTGATGAAGAACGTGAACGCCGGCACCACCAGCACGAAGAGCACCAGGGCTGCGTGCGCCGAGGGGGTCGGCACACCGAGCGCGCGATAGAAGCCGCTCTGCGTGGCCAGCCAGCCGAGCGCCGCGAGCCCGGCGAAGGCGGCCGCGACCGACACCAGCAGCCGCTTGCGCACGTGCCTGAGCCGGAAGTGGCCGAGCTCGTGCGCCAGCACTGCCTCCAGTTCGCCGGCGCCGAGCGTCCCGAGCAGCGTGTCGAAGAACACGATGCGCTTGTGCCGGCCGATGCCCGTGAAGTAGGCGTTGCCATGGCTCGAGCGCCGCGAGCTGTCGACCACGAACACACCTCTGGAGGTGAAGCCGCAGCGCTCGAGCAGCGCCTCGATGCGCTGGCGCAGCCCCTCATCGGCGAGCGGCGAGAAGCGATTGAAGAGCGGGGCGATGAACGCCGGCCACGCCCAGGCCATCACCAGCATGACCGCGATCCACAGCAGCCACGCCGCGAGCCACCACCAGCGGCCGGCACGCTCCATCAGCAGCAGTGTCGCGAGGAGCAGTGGCCCGCCGAGCGCGATCGTGAGCGCCAGGCTCTTGCCGAGATCGGCGAGGTAGAGCGCGGTCGTGGTACGGTTGAAGCCGAAGCGCGCCTCGAGTCCGAAGGTGCGCCACAGCGCGAGTGGCAGACTCACGAGCCGGGCGATGAGCGCGACCGAGGCAATCACCGCAAGCCCAAGCCAGGGCTCTGCGAGGTGCGCCCGGCTCCACAGGGCATCGAGCGCCGCCAGGCCGCCGCCAATGGTGAAACCGAGCACCAGTGCGGTATCCACACCGAGTCCGATGCGCCCGAGACGCAGCTTCGCGATGGTGTAGTCGGCCGCCCTGGCGTGCTCGGCCGCGGAGACGCTCGTGGCAAAGGGTTGCGGCACGATGCCGCGGTGGCGAGCGACGGCGCTCCGCTGGCGCTCCCCGAGCCACAGCTCGATCGCGGAGCCGGCGAGCACCGCGAGCACGAACAGCGGGGTGAGCCAGGCCACGACGGCAGACTCGTCAGCTGGGGCCGCCGGCGGCCGCGGTGGCCCGCACCGCAGCGCCGTGATCGCGCACCCACAGCACGAGCGTGCAGAGGAACGCCGCGAGGCTGAGCAGGCCGAAGAACCAGAGCATCGGAGTGTAGCCGCCCGGGTTGGCGGCGCTCGCTCCGCTCGTGTCATTCAGGTAGCCCGCGACGACGTTGGCGCCGAACAACCCGGCGTTCTGCAATGCCGTCATCAGCCCGTACGCAGTGCCGAGATGCTCGGGCGCAGAATAGCGCACCACCGTAGGCCAGAGCACCGCCGGCAGGAACGAGAAGCTCACGCCGAGGAGCGTCGTCGACAACCCCGCACTGCCCGGAAGCACCGCCAGCACGATAAAGCTGAGCGGCAAGAGTCCCGCGCCCGCCGCGAGCAGCGCCGCATTGCGCCCGGTGCGGTCCAGCAGCAGGCCGAACACTGGCGTGGCGAACACGGCGCCGAGGAACACGTAGCTGTTGAGCGTGCTCGCGGCACTGAGGCTCAGGCCCTGCGCTTGCTGCAGATATTTGATGGCGAAAGTGCTGCGGAACGGGAAGATGACCGAATAGAACGTCACGCACACCGCCACCAGCAGCCAGTATTCCCTGCGGAAGGAGAGCAGCTGACGCCAGTCGAGGCGCGCGGGCGGCGGCGCCAGCGCCAGCGTTCCGCGCGGCGCCTCGCGCCGGTCGAGCCAGTAGTAAAGAAGTGCTCCGGCGAAGGAGGCGAGCGCGAAGCCGACCGCGAGCCACAGCGGCGGCTGCCAGCCGCGCGCGTACAGCCCGTCGGCGAACGACGGTGAGCGGTCCGCGAGGTAAGAGCCGAGGCGCGCGAGGGACAGGTTGAGCGCGAACAGCAGCGCGAAGTAGCGACCCGCGAACCATTGGGCGAGCGCCACGGTGGTGACGACCGCCAGGGTTTCCGATCCGACCCCGAACAGCAGCCGGCCGATCGCCATCAGCGGAAACTGCGTGCCGAGGGCGGTCACCACCGCCCCCACCAGACACAGCGCGGTGGTGAGGACCGCCAGGCGCCGCGCGGTGAAGCGGTCCACCAGCACGCCGCCCACCGCCACCAGGAAGATGTTGGGAAGACTGTAGATGGCGTTCAGCGTGCCGATCTGCGTGTCGCTGAAGTGCAGCTCGCGCGACAGCTGCTCGGCAACGGGCGCGATGGAGTCGTAACCGTAGTAGTTGCCGAGCATGACGAACGCCATGCCGACGTACATGAGCGCCTGGACGGCGAAGGCGGGCGTGGCGGCGCGTGGCTGTTGCATGCGGGTGCGGGGATTGTAACTAAAGGTCAGCGCTGCCGCGGGCGCTTTTTACCAGGTCTCGCGCCGCGTCCAACACCTTCTGCCGTGCGCGCAGCACGGCTCAGCGCGCCACCCACCCGCCGAGCAGCGGCTCGCTGAATTCGCGCAGCACGCGTGCATCGGGCCGGGCCAGCCGGCGCGTGACATCCGGAGCCGGAACACGGGCGAGCATGTCGCGAATGACGTTGAGCCGCGCCTGGTGCTTGTCGTCGGCGCGCACCACCATCCACGGCGCAGCGCGCGTGTGGGTACGCAGCAGCATCTGGTCGCGGGCGCGGCTGTAGTCGCGCCAGTGCTGCTGCGCCGCCTCGTCCACGGGACTCAGCTTCCACTGCTTGAGCGGGTCGCGGCGCCGCTCCCGCAGCCGGCGTGCCTGCTCGAGGCGGCTGATGTCGAGATAGTACTTGAGGAGGTGGATACCCGAGCGGACCAGCATCTGCTCGAAGCCCGGGGTTGCCTCGAGGAAGGCCTCGTGCTCGGCGCGCGTACAGAACTTCATGACGTACTCGACGCCGGCGCGGTTGTACCGGCTGCGGTTGAACAGCACGATCTCCTGGGCGGCCGGCAGGTGCACGGTGAAGCGCTGGAAGTACCACTCCGTCTCCTCACGATCGCTCGGTTTTCCGGGGGCTACCACCCGCACTTCGCGCGGGCTCAGGTGCTCGGCGATGCGCTTGATGGTGCCGTCTTTGCCGGCGGCGTCGCGTCCCTCGAGGATCACGAGCACCTTGCGCCCGCCGGCGATGACATGGCGATGGAGCTTTACCAGCTCGATCTGCAGCCGGTGCAGCTCGCGCGCGTAACGATGCTTGCCGAGAGTCGGGAGGGGCGGTGCCAAATGCGTCTTTTTGGCCATGTTCTGCTCCGATGAGGCTGCCGGGGTAGCGCGCCGAGGAGCATTATTCCCGCAGGCACAAGCCGCGGGCCAGAACTCTTGTGGCGCGCACCCGCTTGGGTGCAGTCTAGGCACTCGAGCGCCGCGGACGATCCAAACAACAGCTCAGGTCCGAGGAGTCATCCATGACAAAGCCGAGGGGCGAGCCGCGGGTGGTGGTCACGAAGAACGGGCCCTATCTGGTGAGCGGCTCGGTGCCGATGGCCCGGCAGACAATCGTGGCCGACCAGGAGGGCGGCTCGGAGGAGTGGCGGGAGAGTGATCCCTTTCCGCCGCAGGAGAGCTACGCGCTGTGCCGCTGCGGGCATTCCGCCAGCAAGCCCTTCTGCGACGGGACCCACAAGAAGATCGGCTTCGACGGCACCGAGACCGCCAGCCGCCAGCCGTACCGCGAGCAGGCGCAGCTCATGCAGGGACCGGCGCTGGCGCTGTCGGATGCCGAATCGCTGTGCGCGTTCGCGCGCTTCTGCGATCCGAACGGGCAGGTGTGGAAGCAGGTCGAGCGCACCGACGAGGCACAGGTGCGCGCCATGTTCGTGCGGCAGGTGAACAACTGTCCTTCGGGACGCCTGGTCGCATGGGACAATGCCACCGGCAAGGCGATCGAGCACCACCTGCCGGTATCGATCGGGGTGATCGAGGATCCGGTCGAGCGCGTGAGTGGGCCATTGTGGCTGCGTGGCGCAATCCCGGTCATCGCCGCCGACGGCTTCGCGTACGAAGTGCGCAATCGCGTGACCCTGTGCCGCTGCGGTGCCTCGAAGCACAAGCCCTTCTGCGACGGCTCGCACGCCGCGGTCAAGTTCGACGACGGCGCGCTGGGCAGCTGAGCGCGGTCATGAGCATCTACGACGAGTTCCTCGATAAGAACCCCGCCAACTACGTGCCGCTCTCGCCGGTGAGCTTCGTCGAGCGCAGCGCCGAAGTTTACGGTGACCTGCCGGCGGTGGTGCACGGCAGCCGCCGCTACAGCTGGCGCGACACGCGTGAGCGCAGCGCGCGGCTCGCGGCCGCGCTGCGCGCGCTCGGCGTCAGGCGCGGCACCACGGTGAGTGCCATGCTCGCCAATACGCCGGAGATGATCGAGCTGCATTACGCGGTGCCGGCGCTCGGGGCGGTGATCCACGCGCTCAACACGCGCCTCGACGCCTCGCTCCTTGCCTGGCAGATGCAGCACTGCGAGACGGCGGTGCTGCTCACCGAGCGGGAATTCGCGCCGGTCATGGCGGGCGCGCTCCACATCCTGCGCACCGAGCACGGCCGCAACCCGGTCGTGATCGATGTCTGCGACGCCGAGTACGCCGGCCCGGGTGAGCGCCTCGGCACGCTCGAGTACGAGGCGCTGCTCGCCGCGCACGCCCCGCTCGCCGGCCTCGAGACTCCGGCGGACGAATGGGACGCGATCGCGGTGTCCTATACCTCCGGCACCACCGGCAATCCCAAGGGCGTGGTGACCCATCATCGCGGCGCCTATCTCAACGCCGTATCCAACGCGCTGTGCTGGAATATGCCGCAGTTTCCACGTTACCTGTGGACGCTGCCGCTGTTTCACTGCAACGGCTGGTGTTTCCCCTGGACCGTGGCCATGCTCGGCGGCACGCAGGTGTGCCTGCGCAAAGTGGAAGCGCGTGCCATCCTGGATGCGATGCGCCTGCACGGCGTGGACCACTACTGCGGCGCCCCCATCGTCCACAACATGCTGATCAGTGCCGAGCCCGCCTGGCGCGCCGGCATCACGCAGCGGGTACGCGCGCTGGTCGCGGGAGCGGCTCCGCCGGCTGCGATGATCGAGGGCATGCAGCGCATCGGTTTCGACCTGACCCACGTATACGGACTCACCGAGACCTACGGCCCGGCGGCGGTCGCGGCCAAGCGCGCCGCGTGGAGCGGCGCGAGCGCGGCGGAGCAGGCGCGCCTCAACGGCCGCCAGGGCGTGCGCTACGTGCTGCAGGAGGGCATGACGGTGCTCGAGCCGGAGACGATGACCCCGGTGCCGGCCGATGGCGCAGCACTCGGGGAGGTCATGTTCCGCGGCAACATCGTCATGAAGGGGTATCTCAAGAACGCGCAGGCGACAGGGCAGGCGTTCGCCGGCGGCTGGTTTCACAGCGGCGACCTCGGCGTGCTCGAGCCCGATCACTACGTGAAGATCCGCGACCGCAGCAAGGACGTCATCATCTCGGGCGGGGAGAACATCAGCTCGCTCGAAGTCGAGGATGCGCTCTACCGCCACCCGGCCGTCATGGTCTGCGCGGTCGTGGCGCGGCCCGATCCCAAGTGGGGCGAGTCGCCGCTCGCCTACGTCGAGCTCAGGAGCGGCGCCGCGGCGAGCGCCGAGGAGCTGATCTGCCACTGCCGCACACTGCTCGCGCACTACAAGGTCCCGCGGGAAGTGCGCTTCGAGGAGATCCCGAAGACCGCCACCGGCAAGATCCAGAAGTTCGTGCTGCGCCAGCGCGCCCGGTCGGCGAGCGCCATCGAGTAGGTCCGTCCGTGACGCGCGGCGAGGTCATCGTAATTGGCGGCGGCCTGGCGGGCCTTGCCAGCGCTTACGCGCTGCACGAGGCCGGCTACGGCGTGCGCGTGCTCGAGCGGCGCGAGGATGTCGCGCTCGAGACCAGCTTCGCCAACGGCGGGATCCTGACGCCCTCCATGCCGGACCCCTGGAACGCGCCCGGCGTTCACTGGCAGCTGCTGCGCTGGCTCGGGCGTGAGGACGCGCCGATGCTGTTGCGGCCCCGGGCGATTCCCGGCTATTTCGGCTGGGGTCTCAGGTTCCTTGCCGCCTCGGCGCCGCGCTCCTATCACGCCTCGATGCAGGCCAACTATCGTCTGTGCGCCTACAGCGTGGAGCGGCTGCGGGCGTGGCGGACGACGCTCGGCCTCGAGTACGCGCTCGGGACACTCGGCACACTCGAGGTGTACCGCAACCCGCAGTCATTCGAGCAGGCCGTCGCCGAGGTGCGCTCGCTCGCGCCGCTCGGGCTGGTGGGTGAGCCCCTCGACCCCGCTGCCACCGCACGCCTCGAGCCGCTCCTCGATGAGATACGCGGCGACCTGGTCGGTGCCATCCACTTTCCGCGCGATGAGAGCGGCGACGCGCTGTTGTTCTGCCGGGCGCTGCGCGCGCGGCTCGAGGCACTCGGCGTCAAGGTTCTGGTCAATACGCCGGTGCGCGCGGTGCGTATCAGCGCCGGCCGGGCCGTGGGAGCGGAGACCGACGGCGGCTTCGTGCCGGGATCGCACGTGGTGATCGCGGGCGGGCCGTGGTCGACGGCGCTGCTCGCGGCCTGCGGCGTGCGCGTGCACGTGAGTCCGGTCAAGGGCTATTCGCTCTCGGTTCCGATCGACCCGGGCGCAGGTCCGCGGCATGCGCTCTCGGACGACTCGCTGCACGCGGTGATGACGCCACTCGGAACGACGTTGCGGCTCGCCGGCACCGCCGAGTTCAGCGGCTGGGATCTGAGCCTGCGGCCGGGACGCATACAGGCGCTGTGGCGGCTGCTCGCGGCTCTGAGCCCCACGCTGGCGCGCACGGTCGACCGTTCGGACGCGCGGCCGTGGTGCGGACTGCGGCCGATGTCGGCGGACGGTCGGCCGTACATCGGCGCGACGCCGGTTGCCGGACTCTACGTCAACACCGGCCACGGACATCTCGGCTGGACACAGGCGGCGGGGTCGGCCTCACTGCTCGCGCAGCTGATCTCCGGCGCCGCGGCGGCGATCGATCCGCGGCCGTTCGCGCTCACGCGTGCCGGGCGCCATGCGTGGCGCGGCGAGATTCATCCGGCGGAGCAACATCCATGAGATTCCGGGCCCTCACGCTGCTCGTCGCGGTACTCGGCTGCGGCGCCGCATCCGCTGCGTCGCCGTCCGTCGCGACAGCGCCCGATTACGATGTGGTGATCCGCGGCGGCACCGTCTATGACGGCTCGGGAGGGGCGGCGTTCGTGGGCGATGTCGCCATCCGCGGCGATCGGATCGCCTACCTCGGACCGCACGCGCCCGGGCGCAGCGCCGAGGAGGTCCCGGCACGCGGCAAGGCGGTGGCACCGGGCTTCATCAACATGCTGGCGCACCCGGAGGAATCGCTGCTGATCGACGGGCGGGCGCTGAGTGATCTGCGCCAGGGGGTGACGCTCGAGGTGTTGGGTGAGGACTCCATGGGGCCGCTGTCGGCGGAGATGAAGCGCCTCGGACGCCTGCGGCAGGGAGATATCAAATACGACATCGATTGGACGACGCTCGGCGAATATCTCACCAGGCTCGAGCGGCGTGGCATTGCGCCCAACGTGGCCTCTTACGTGGGCGCCGGTACGGTGCGCAACCACGTGCTCGGCGAGCGCGACCTGCAGCCTACGCCTGAGCAGCTCACCGAGATGCGCACCCTGGTGCGGGAAGCGATGGAGCAGGGCGCCCTCGGGGTCACGACGGCGCTGATCTACGCCCCCAACGACTACGCCAGGACCCCCGAGCTGATCGCGCTGGCGCAGGAATCGGCGCGCTGCGGGGGGATCTACAGCGCGCACATGCGCAGCGAAGGCGAGCGGCTGCTCGAGGCGGTGCAGGAGACCGTCGACATCGCGCGCGCCTCGGGCGCGCCTGCCGAGATCTATCACCTGAAGCAGGCCGGCAAGCGCAACTGGGGCAAACTCGATGCGCTGATCAAGGCCGTGGCAGCGGCGCGCGCCGCCGGCGTGCGCATCACCGCCGACATGTATGTCTACACGGCGGGCGCCACCGGGCTCGATGCGGCCATGCCGCCCTGGGTGCAGGACGGAGGGCTCGAGGCCTGGATCGCGCGCATGAAGGATCCGGCGACCCGCGCGCGGCTGATCGCCGACATGCGCAATCCCTCATCCGACTGGGAGAACCTGCTGCTCGCAGCCGGCCCCGCTGGCACGCTGCTCCTCGGCTTCAAGAATCCGGGGCTGAAGCCGCTCACCGGCAAGACGCTCGCGCAAGTAGCCAGGGCGCGCGGCGTGAGCGCGCAGGATGCCGCGATCGATCTCGTCATCGAGGACGGCTCGCGCGTCGAGGTCGCCTATTTCCTCATGTCGGAGGACAACGTACGGCGCGAAGTGTCTCTGCCCTGGGTCAGCTTCGATTCGGACGCCGATGCGCCGGCGCCGGAGGGCGTGTTCCTCAGGTCGAGCCGCCATCCGCGCACCTACGGCAACTTCGCGCGACTGCTCGCGCATTACGTGCGCGAGGAGCAGGTGCTGACGCTGCCGCAGGCGATCCACAAGCTCTCGGCGCTGCCGGCGGCGACGCTTTCGCTGAGCGATCGCGGCCTGCTGCGCCAGGGTTACTTCGCCGACGTCGTGGTGTTCGATCCGGCGAAGGTCCAGGACCACTCAACCTATCAGCGCCCGCAGCAGCTCGCGACCGGGGTCGGCGACGTCTGGATCAACGGCGTGCGGGCGCTGCGTCACGAGGTCGCCACCGGCGCCGCCAGCGGCCGCGCGATCCGCGGACGCGCCTGGACGGGCGGTGGCGGCGGCGGCTGCCGCAACAGTGCGAGCGACTGGAGCTGGTCACCCTGAAGCCGACGGCGGCGAGTCGGCGAAGGGCCTGGTGAGATCCATGCGCGCGGTCACCGGCGGCATGGGGTATTTGAGGCCGCTCGCACAGTTGAAGAGCACGACCCGCTCGCCTGCGGCGAGCTTGCCCGCTTGCGCCGCGGCGAGATATGCCGCATAGGTTGCGGCTCCTTCGGGGCTCAGCAGCAGCCCATCCTTCGCCGCCACTTCGCGCCGCGCGCGTTCGATCGCCTCATCCTCAACCGCGATCGCAAACCCTTTAGTCTCGCGCAGCGCGCGCAGGATGAGAAAGTCGCCGAGCGCGGCCGGGACCCGGATCCCCGCGGCGATCGTGTGTGCGTTCTCCCACGGGGTGGCGCTCTCGGCACCCGCCTCGTAGGCGCGCACGATCGGAGCACAGCCGACCGACTGCACCGCGACGAGCCGCGGCAGCGCTCCCTCGATCCACCCGAGCGCCGCGAGCTCCTGCCAGCCCTTCCACATGCCGATGAGGCCGGTCCCGCCGCCCGTCGGGTAGAACACCACGTCCGGCAACCGCCACTGCATCTGCGCCGCGAGCTCGAGTCCCATAGTCTTCTTGCCTTCGATACGGTAGGGCTCCTTGAGCGTCGACATGTCGAACCAGCCGAAGCGCTCCTTACCTGCGGCCACGAGTCGCGCGCAGTCGTTGATGAGTCCGTTGACGCGCCACACGGTGGCGCCCTGCAGCGCTATCTCGCTTAAGTTTATTTCCGGAGTGTCATCGGGGCAGAAGCAGAATGCCTCCATCCCGGCGCGCGCCGCGTACGCAGCCATCGCCGCTCCGGCGTTGCCGTTGGTGGGGATCGCGACGCGGCGGACGCCGAAGGACTGAGCCATCGAGACGGCGAGAGCGAGTCCGCGCGCCTTGAAGGAGCCGGTCGGCAGGCGCCCCTCGTCCTTGACGACAGGCGCAGCGAACCCCGCAGGCCGGGCGCTGTTGGTGAGCTCGATGAGCGGGGTCTCCACCTCGCCGAGGCTCACTAGGTGCCGGGGATCCGGCAGCGGCAGGAGCTCCCGCCAACGCCACAGGCTCGCGGGCCGCGCCTCGACGTCGCGCCGCGCGAGCGCGCGCTTGAGCCCCGCGAGATCGTAGCGGGCGAGCAGGGGCTTGCCGGCGCGCGACAGTCCCTGCAGCTGCGCGATGTCATGGCGCTCGCCGGTGGCGCTGCACTCGAGGTGGGTCGCGTAGCAGTAGCGCACTCGATGCTCCCGCTTGTGATACAACAGCACGATGCCGCAGGGGCTCTCGCACAGCACGCCGCCGCAACTCGTGCGCGCCATCGGCCGCTGGAGCATGGTAGCACTGGTGGTGAACTGCATTATCGGCAGCGGCATCTTCGGCTTGCCGTCGGTGGTGGCGGGGCTCGTCGGCCGATGGAGCCCGGTGGCGGTGCTGCTCGCGGGACTTGCGATGACGGCCATCATCGGCTGCTACGCGGAAGCTGCCTCGCAATTCACCGAGAACGGCGGGCACTATTTATATGTGCGACGTGCCTTCGGGCGCTTCGCCGGCGTGCAGGTCGGGTGGATGACGCTCCTCAGTCGCCTCACGGCGTGCGCTGCCGCGGTAAACCTGCTGGTCATCTCGCTCGGGGAGTTCTGGCCGCGCGCCGGCGCACCCTTGCCGCGACTGGCGGTGGTGTCGCTGTTCGTGGGGACGCTCGGTGTGGCGAATTATCGCGGCGTGGCCGCAGGCACGCTGGTCAGCAACGTGTCGGTGGTCGCGAAGCTCGTGCCGCTCGCCCTGGTGTCCGCCGTCGGCCTCACCTGGCTCGCGACTCACCCGGCGCTCGTGCCGGCCCCCGCCGCCAGCAGCCTCGACGCGTGGCTCAAGGCCGTGCTGCTGCTGATCTTTGCGTACGGCGGTTACGAGGCGGCGCTCTTTCCCATGGGCGAGGCCAAGGACCCGCGCCACGATGCCGGCTTCGCCCTCTTCACCGGGCTGCTCGTCGTGGCTGTGCTTTACACGGTGCTGCAGCTCGTCGTGGTCGGCGTGCTGCCGGCCGCCGCGCACAGCGAGCGCCCGCTCGCCGACGTCGCGCGGGTGATGCTCGGAGAGGGCGGCGCGGCGCTCATCTCGGTCGGCGCGCTGATCGCGGTGTACGGGTATCTCAGCGCGAACCTGCTGGGGGGGCCGCGTGGCACGTTCGCGCTCGCCGAGCGCGGGGATTTTCCGGCACCCTTCGCGGCGATCCATCCGCGCTTCCGCACGCCGTACGTTTCCATCGCGGTGTATGCGCTGCTCGTGTGGGCCTTTGCACTCCTCGGCAGCTTTACCTGGAATCTGACGCTGTCGGCGGTCGCGCGGCTCTTCTACTACGGCGCCGTGTGTGCCGCGATACCGGTGTTGCGAGTGAAGCAGCCCGGGGCTGCGGCCTTTCGCCTGCGCGGTGGGCCGGTCGTGCCGGTGCTCGGGGTCCTCATCTGCCTCGCGCTGCTGACACGAGTCGACTTCAGCAAGTCACTCATCCTGCTCGCGGTGATCCTGACGGCCAGCGTGAACTGGCTGCTGGTGAGGGAGCGCGGCACAATGGCCGCGGAGGACAACTATGAACGATGAGCCGTTGGTGAAGCGTAGTCGCGATTCGCGCGGCGTGGTCACGCTGACCCTGAATCGTCCCCAGGCCTACAACGCCCTCTCCGAGGCGCTGCTCAGCGCACTGCAGCGCGAGCTCGACGCGCTCGCCGCCGACGAGTCGGTGCGGGTCGTGGTGCTCACCGGCGCGGGCAAGGCTTTCTGCGCGGGCCACGACCTGCGCGAGATGCGCGCGCAACCCTCTCAGGAGTACTACCAGCGGCTGTTCGCGCAGTGCAGCCGCATGATGCTGAGCCTCACCCGGCTGCCGGTACCGGTGATCGCGCGGGTACAGGGGATCGCCACGGCCGCGGGCTGCCAGCTGGTGGCGCAGTGCGACCTCGCCGTGGCCGCGAGCAGCGCGCGCTTCGCGGTGAGCGGGGTGAACCTCGGGCTCTTCTGCTCGACCCCGGGAGTGCCGCTGTCACGTAACGTCGCGCGCAAGCGCGCCTTCGAGATGCTGGTGACGGGCGACTTCATCGATGCCCGCGAGGCCCAGGCGCGCGGCCTCGTCAACCGCGTGGCCGAGCCGGACGATCTCGACGCGGAGACCGAGCGGCTGGTGGCGAGCATCGTCGCCAAGCCGCGTGTCGCGGTGGCGATGGGCAAGGAGCTCTTCTACCGCCAGGCGGAGCTCGGACTCGCAAGCGCTTACGAGGCAGCCGGCGAGACCATGGCCTGCAACATGATGGAGGAGGCCGCCCTCGAGGGGGTGCAGGCGTTCATCGAGAAGCGCGCGCCGCGCTGGGGATCGTGAGCCTATCTGGCCACACCATCGGCGCGCCCATTGCGCTCCAGCTCGAGTTGACTCGTCACGACCCCGCTGATCCCCGCCACCGACTGGGCGATGTACCGGGCGTGGTAGATCGCATCAGTGCTCCAGACGTAGCCACTGAGATTGGCGATACCGTGGTCGACGCGCACGTCGACGTGGCGAAAGTAATAGACGGGGTCGGCGTTCAGCCGTGAGTAGACAGCGTTCGCCAGAGCATCGTTTGTGGGAGCCTCACCGGCTCCCTCCGATCCCGCGACCGGCGCCCGTGATCGTTCCCGAGGAGCCGTCGCGCAGGACACGGTCAGCGTGGCCGCGGCTATGATGACCGTCGTCCATCGGGTTTTGCATCGGCGTGTCATGCCTGACCTCCGTCAGTTGGACCCGCACGAGGCTCGGTCGTTCGACAACCGGGATCCGCGGAGGGCTCAGCCCCCGCAGCGGCGCCCGGCTCTTTCGCCGGGGCGGGCTTCAGGGGCTAGCGCGAAACCGCCCCGTTCTCGTTCCCGTTCCGGTTCAGTTCCAGGTTGTTCACCACACCGGTGACCCCCGGGACGCCCTCCGCGATGAGCGTAGCGGTCTGGAAGTCCGACGGGTCCCAGATGTAACCGGTGAGGCGTACGACGCCATTGTCAGCATGAACGGAAATGTGTTTGGCGTAGAGCGTCTTGTCGGCGTTCAATGCCGTTTCCACGCGCGCGGCAGTTTCCTTATCGACCTGCAGCTGCGCGTCGGTCTTGCGCGGGCCCGAGGCGCAGGCCGCCACGCCGCACAACACGGCCACCGCAATCGAGAAAGAAACGCGCTTCATCACTCGGGACACTTCGTTCCCTCCTTCGTTTGCCGATGCAATGTATACCACACCTATCCCCCTGGGCCGGGCCGCAAGAGCGGCCACTCCTGGTGTTGCCACCAGGAGTGGGCCGATCCGGTCGTGCCTGGCCACCGGTCCAGGGTCGGGCAGCCGAGAGCTTAGAACTTGAAGTTCACCCCCGTCGAGAGACCGATCTCATGGCAGCCACCCCAGGTTGTGGGGCCGGCGCTGCTGTAGTCGATGAACGTCGTGTGCGTCGCGTCGTGGCAGTCGGTCTTGATGCCATGGCCGCCGGCGCCGATGTCGTAATGCGCGTTGCCGTCGTTCGCCGTGTCGGCCACGTCGAAGTACCAGGTCAGCTGCTTGTCGAACTTGTGCCACCAGGCGAACGTGTACATGTTGGCCTGGTTGTTGCCGATCCCGCCCGGGTAGTAGTTGTGCTGCCCGCCCGGGTCTCCAGGCGTGGCACCGGCATGCGCCCAGCCTGCCGCGATTTTGTCCGCACCGCCGTTGAACTCGTATTCGAGCGCTAGCCAGTCCCCGGTGCGCTGACGCTCGTTCTGGAACTGCATGACGGCGGCAACGTTGCGCTTCATCTCTTCCCACAGGTAGGAGACCGTGAGCCCGAACCCGAAGCGGTACTGCCCGCCGACCTTGACCGCCGACTCATCGGCCGTATCGTATGCGTCGGTGTATGGGGCCGAGCTGACAGCGGCCGCTCCTGGAAATTCAGCCGCAAAGGCCAGGTAGGTCCCGCAGTCGATCAGCGGCGAGGGGTTGGGATTGGTGCAAAGATCGCCTCCCCCCGGCAGGGCCCCATAGTAGGGGTTGTTCGAGCCGATGCCGTCGCTGGCGCGGTTGACCTGGCTGTGAAGCTCATAGGCCACCACCAGATAAAGGCCGCCGGTCTCGAACTTGAGATCGCCGCCGTACGAGTAATTGAAACCGCCGTCATCGCAATTGAGGAACAGGTTGCCGCTACCCGGATTGTTGGCTCCCGAGCAGTCCGCAGACCCGAGTGGCGTGGTGTTGTTGTACGGGTCCACGTTCTGCCCGAAGCTGTAGGAGGCATCGAAGCTGAAGCCGGACCAGCTGGGCGAGATATAAGTGACCACGTGATCCATGCGCGTGCCGAACTCGACGCGGTTGTCGCCACCGGTATTGCCCATGACCACGCTGTAGTTGCCGAGCATGCCCGTGAAGGGGTTCAGGCGGTCGGTCGAGGTCTTGTAGGGCGTGTACATCTCACCGAACCGGAGCTGTCCCCAGTCCTTGCCGCGCAGGCCGACCCAGGTATCGCCGAGCCCGATCGCTCCCTGGACGGTATTCGAGGACTTGGTCCAGGTGTTCTGCAGGCCAGGCGCCGCCGCCATGTCGATCGATGTCGAGACCTGATAGATGAAGTCGACGTCAGACGAGCCGATCTTGTGACTCCCGCGGTAGCCGATGTTCGAGCCGTTGCTCGACATCATCGACATCCAGCTGACCCGGCCGAACGGGCCTGGAGGTGACTTCGCGCCGTTGTTCACATAGGGAGGGCCGCCGTTCGCGGCCGAGCCCCAATGATAGGCGATCATGTCGCTCATCCCCTTGGTGGTCTCGTCGACGGAAACGTCCAGGGTGCCGAAGAAGCCCTTGATGAAGGTGTTCCACGCCTTGTCGACCGTGCTGACCGTCTTGGTCGTTTTATCCTGCTCGTCCTTGATGGACTTGAGCTCCTTGCTGAGCGCGTCGATGCGCTCCTGCAGTATGCGGATCTTCGCATCCTGCGACTGATCGGCGGACTGCGCGAAGGCTGCAGCGGAATAGCCGCAAGCCATCACCAGTGCCGCGACCAGCGCTATCAGCGACCGGAGCACTCGGGTGCTACACATAAACATCCCCCTTTCCGAGGTTTGATTGAACCGAGACCTAGTCAGGCGACCTCCGCGACACGTAGCTCCCTCCACCGGCGCTCATATCGCGGGTATGAGACCGGCGTTGCGTGCCCAGCGATACTTGGCGCCGAGCACTGCCACTGGAATTTCGGTCGAGTAAGCATAGGCGGGAATACCGTGTTGGTAGAGGTACTCCGCCGCTTCCTCCACTTCGACGTCGCCGGCGAGCGAAGCGACCACCGGCTTCACGATCCCGTTGGCGCGCAGCTGCTCGACCACTTCCACCATCAGACGCGCAAACACCATCGGCGGCGTGATGATGGTGTGCCAGTAGCCGAGGATGAGCGCGTGGATGCGCGGGTCCTCGAGTCCGAGCCGCACGGTGTTCTGGTACGTGGTCGGCGGCTCCCCGCCGGTGATGTCGACCGGGTTGCCGGCGGCGCCGAACGGCGGGATGAACTTGCGGAAGGCGGCATCCAGATCCGGCGGCATCGCCATCAGCTGCAGCTGGTTGTCGACGCAGGCGTCAGAGAGCAGCACGCCCGAGCCGCCGGCGCCGGTGATGATCACGACGTTATTGCCCTTCGGCGTCGGCAACAGCGGGATGCCGCGCGCGAAGTCCAGCATGTCTCGCAGCGTGCGCGCGCGGATGACGCCGGCCTGTCGGAATACGTCGTCGTATATCTTGTCGTTGCCGGCGAGCGCTCCGGTGTGCGAGCTCGCGGCGCGCGCCCCCATGCTGGTGCGGCCGGCCTTCAGGACCACCACCGGCTTCTTCTTCGAGACGCGCTTGGCGACCTCGGCGAAGGCGCGCCCGTCCTTCAGGTCCTCGAGGTGCTGGCAGATGATCTGGGTGTTGTCGTCCTGCTCGAAGAAGTCGAGCAGGTCGTCCTCGTCGATGTCGGACTTGTTACCGAGCCCGACGATCGCGGACACGCCCATCTT
>DATMMK010000090.1:0-46398 GCA_035569755.1 Steroidobacteraceae bacterium | reverse complement strand
AAATTCCTGGAGCGGATCGCAGGCTCCAGGAAACGTCTCTATCAGTTCACTGCCATCGATGACTGCACCCGCATCCGTGTGCTCAAGATATACGACGTGTGCAACCAAAAGTCAGCCATCAGCTTCGTAGACGAGGTTATCCGTCGACTTCCGTTCAGGGTACTCGTCATCCAGACCGACAACGGCGCCGAGTTCCAGTCCAACTTCCACTGGCACCTGGAGGGACAGGACATCCGCCACGTCTACATCCGGCCAAAAACACCCCGCCTGAACGGCAAGGTCGAACGCTCACACCGAGTCGACGAACAGGAGTTTTACCAGCTCCTCGATAAGGACGGCATTGGCGACGACATCCACTTGTTCAACAACAAGCTTCAGGAATGGGAGGACTATTACAATTATCATCGGCCTCACGGAGCCCTCGATGGGCAGACGCCTTACGAGCGGCTCCTGGCCAGAAAAGCCTCAGCCGGGGTGTCACCGAAGTCCTGAGACCCTACACATTGAGATTGGTAGCGGGGGCAGGATTTGAACCTGCGACCTTCGGGTTATGAGCCCGACGAGCTGCCAGACTGCTCCACCCCGCACCAGGAGGGCGCGCATTCTACAAGCGCACCCCCCGGGCAGCAAGCGCGGGCTGCGGACCTCAAAAACGCGAGCGGCGCCAGTGGTCTCGCGGCCGTTCACGGCTCCGGTGCAGGATCGCGATCATGCATGTGCTCAAAAAGATCGCCGCGCGGCGGAGGCTTCTCCAGGGCGCAGCCCCCTGCAAAGGGGATGATCAGGAATAGCGCGATCGCGCATTGGTCGTTGAGATGAATGACGGTGGCAAGTCCCCCGACCGCCTCCACCCGATGAGTTGCGGCGTAGTTCCAGTGGAACCTGGGCCGCTGCGGCCGCGCGGCGAACATCGGGCTTGCATCGACGGCGAGTGCCCGCCGCTGACGGCCGCGTTGCTCATCGGCTTCGATCTGCCGCGCGGCGGATAGCCCGGCCTCACTGGTCCAGTCGATCGCCGCGCCCGGCGCGGGCGCTACGGCGGGTGCCGCAACGGCGGCCTCGGCCGCCGTTGCCGGGTCCAAGCGAGACGCGGGTGAGATCGCTTCCAGGCGCCGAGGTGCGACGCGAGTCTCCTGCTCGCGAGGCTCGAGCAGCATGAGGATGAGCGCGCTCGCCTCGGGTTCACCGCGCACGGCACGCGTGCGCGTCTCGGTGAGTAGCACGAGCAGCGCGCCCGCGTGCACGGCCACGACAGTCGCGAGCAACAGAACGCGCGGCGAGGCGGCGTTGGAGGCCATCCGACCTTTGGGCCGGCGGCATCACAAAAAGTTTCCCGGGCGCGTGCTGGCCGCGCGCACGCGCAGATTCAGGAGACCGCCGCGGCGATGCGGGCGGCGAGTGCGGCCCCCGCCGCCGAATCGAGGCTCTGCATCGGCCAGCCGATACCCAATCCCTCGCGCGCGTTCGGTTTGGGGATGATGTGGAAATGCACGTGCGGGATCGCCTGATGCGCGCCGCTGCCATTGTTCTCCAACACGTTGTACTCGCGCACGCCCGTCGCTGTAACCACTGCGCGGCAGAGGCGCGGCAGCACGCGCCCGAGCGCGGCGGCGGACTCGTCCGAGAGACGATCTATGCTCTCGGCGGGCTCCTTGGGAATTACGAGCGTGTGCCCGGTGCTCAAGGGGTTGATGTCGAGGAACGCCAGGACCCTGTCGTCCTCGTACACCTTGTGACAGGGGATCTCACCGCGGATGATCTTGTCGAACACCGTGTCTGCCATGGACGCCTCGCGTTGCAAATTGTTCCCGGGCGTCATTGTCGCTCCGGGAGGTCGCCTCGTGACAAGTCGTTAATGGCTTTCGCACCCCATGCGCGTACACTCACACGCTCGCTGCGCGCGCCACCAGAACACGGGGAACTGGCATGAAGACCAAGGCTGCGATTGCCTACGCCGCCGGCAAGCCGCTCGAGGTCGTGACGCTGGAGCTCGGCGGTCCGAAGGCCGGCGAAGTACTGGTCGAGATCCGCGCGAGCGGCGTGTGCCACACGGATGAGTTCACCCGCTCGGGAGCGGACCCGGAAGGCCTGTTTCCCGTCATCTTCGGGCACGAGGGCGCCGGGATCGTCGTCGAAGTCGGAGCGGGCGTGAGCTCGGTGAAGGCGGGCGATCACGTCATTCCTCTCTATACGCCCGAGTGCCGGCAGTGCAAGTCGTGCCTGTCGCGCAAGACCAACCTGTGCACCGCGATTCGCGCCACCCAGGGCAAGGGTGTGATGCCCGACGGCAGCAGCCGCTTCTCGCTCGGCAGCCAGATGGTGCATCACTACATGGGCTGCTCCACCTTTTCCAACTACACGGTGCTGCCCGAGATCGCGGTTGCGAAGATCCGCGAGGACGCGCCCTTCGAGAAGGTCTGCTATATCGGCTGCGGCGTCACGACCGGCATCGGTGCCGTGATCAACACCGCCAGGGTCGAGGCCGGAGCGAACGCGGTCGTCTTCGGCCTCGGCGGGATCGGGCTCAACGTCATCCAGGGGCTGCGCCTGGTCGGCGCCAGCAAGATCGTCGGGGTCGACATCAACCAGCGCCGCAAGGCGCTCGCCGAGCGCTTCGGCATGACTCACTTCGTGAATCCGAAAGAGGTGGGCGGGGACCTGGTGCAGCACCTCGTGAGCCTCACGGACGGCGGCGCCGACTACAGCTTCGAGTGCGTCGGCAACGTCGATCTCATGCGCCAGGCACTCGAATGCTGCCACCGCGGATGGGGTGTGTCGGTCATCATCGGCGTGGCCGGCGCCGGCCAGGAAATCAGGACTCGGCCGTTCCAGCTGGTCACCGGGCGCGTCTGGAAGGGGACCGCGTTTGGCGGCGCACGCGGGCGCACCGACGTGCCGAAGATCGTCGACTGGTACATGGACAAGAAGATCAACATCGATGACCTCATTACTCATGTGATGCCGCTCGAGAAAATCAACGACGCTTTCGATCTGATGCACCGCGGCGAGTCGATCCGCTCGGTGGTCACGTTCTAAAGGAGCGCGCGGGCAGCGCGGCTGCCCGGCGCCCATGACCGACAATTGCGAACGCAGGAGATGCTCATGGCAACCAAGATTCATCCGGCCGTCGATAACGGCGTGAGGCCCGGCAAGACAGACTTCCCCGGCGGGACTCTCACCTGCCTGTGCACGTCCGCGCCGGTGACCATAACGCTGCAGGGCAACACGGCTTTCAATCACGTGTGCGGCTGTACCAAGTGCTGGAAGCCGAAGGGGTCGTTGTTCTCCATCGTCGCGGTCATCGGGCGCGACAAGCTCACGGTCAGCGCCAACGGCAGCAAGCTCAGGATCGTCGACGAGAAGGCGCCGATCCAGCGCTACGCCTGCACCGCGTGCGGTGTCCACATGTACGGGCGCATCGAGAACAAGAACCATCCCTTCTACGGCTTTGACTTCGTGCACACCGAGCTCTCGAAGGACAGCGGCTGGTCGGCGCCGGAATTCGCCGCCTTCGTCTCCTCGATCATCGAGTCGGGGTTTCCGCCCGCGAAAATGGCTGAAGTGCGCGCGCGGCTGAAGGAGCTGAAGCTCGAGCCGTACGACTGCCTCTCGCCTGGACTGATGGACCTGATCGCAACGCATTCTGCCAAGCAGAAGGGCACGCTGGCGGCGTAAGGGGCGGCGGCTGCGCCGCCTGCCAGGTCTGATCGAGCGACGCGCCGCCTCGTGGGGCGCGCAGGGAGAGCAGTCGTGATGGATCGCAGACAATTCGTGACGGTGGCGGGCGCGGTGATCGGGGCCTCGGTGGCCGCAGCGCTCGCGCGGGTCGCGGGGGGCGCGGAGTCCGAAGGCTCGGGCACGCCCGCGACGCGGCTCAATGCGCTGTTCGATGTCTTCATGGACGAGCGATTCAGCCGCCGCCCACAGTTCCTCACGAGCCTCGGGCTCGACACCGGCAAATACGCCTGGGCGAAGTCCAAGCTCGGCGATCAGTCGCTCGAGGGCGTACAGGAGGACAAGCGCCAGAGCGCCTCACAGCTCAAGCGCCTCGGAGCATTCGACCGCAATTCGCTAACCGGTGCCGACCGCGCCAACTACGACACCGTGATGTTCACGCTGGTGACCGCCGAGCGCTACGCCCCGTTCGCGTACGGCGAGGGAGTGCGGCCGTATGTGGTGAGCCAGCTGACGGGCCACTACCAGAGCGTGCCGACCTTCCTCGACCGCCAGCACCGCATCACGACCAAGGACGATGCGGAGGCCTATCTGGCGCGCCTCAAGGCCTTCGCCGTCGTGCTCGACCAGGAAACTGAGCGCGTGCGGCATGACGCCGGGCTCAAGGTGATCCCACCGGACTTCGTCATCGAGCGCACGCTCGAGCAGATGAAGACCCTGCGCGGTGCTGCGCCCGTCGACTCGATCCTCTCGACCTCGATTGCAACGCGGACCAGGAAGCTCGGGTTGAGCGGGGACTGGGGCGTGGACGCGGCCCGCATCGTCGCCGCTGAGGTGTATCCGGCGCTCGACCGCCAGGCGGCCGCGCTCGGCGAGTTGCGGCAGCGGGCACAGCACGAAGCCGGCGTCGGCCACCTGCCGCAGGGGCCCGAGCTCTACCAGGTGGCGCTGCGCGAGGGCACGACCACGGAGATGACGGCGGACGAGATCCACGAGCTGGGCCTCACTCAGGCCAGGGAGCTCACGGCGCAGATGGAGGTGATCCTCAAGGCTCAGGGGCTGACGAACGGAACGGTGGGCGAGCGCGCCCAGGCCCTCGGCAAGGATCCCAAGTACCTCTATCCCAACACCGACGAGGGCCGGCAGCAGATCCTCGAGTACTGCAACGGCCTCATCAGGCAGCTGCAGCCGCATCTGCCGCAGTACTTCCACATCATGCCCAAGGCGCCGGTGGAGATCCGCCGCGTGCCGGCCTACACGCAAGCCGGAGCACCCGGCGGCTACTACGAGCGACCGACGCTCGATGGCTCGCGCCCGGGGGTCTTCAACATCAATCTGCGCGACACCAGCGAGCGGGCGCGCTGGCGGCTGCCGACGCTCGTCTATCACGAGTCCGAGCCCGGGCACCACTTCCAGCTGGCGCTGGTGCTGGAGATGCCGCAGTTGCCGCTCATCCGCAAGGCCGGCGGCGGCTTCTCCGCCAACACCGAGGGCTGGGCCGTGTACGCCGAGCAGCTGTGCGACGAGATGGGCGTGTACGACTCGGAGCCGCTCGGCCGGCTCGGCATGCTGCAGTCCTTGCTGTTCCGGGCGGCGCGCTGCGTCGTTGATACCGGGATCCACGCCAAGGGCTGGAGCCGCGAGCGCGCGATCGACTATATGGCGGAGACCACCGGCGATCCCCGCAGCGGCATCACGACCGAAGTGGAGCGCTACTGCACCTGGCCGGGTCAGGCGACCAGCTACAAGGTCGGCCAGACCCGCTGGCTGAAGCTGCGTGCCGATGCCCGCGCGCGGCTCGGCGCGAAGTTCGACATCCGTGACTTCCACGACGCAGGGCTCTCGGCCGCGCCCATGCCGCTCGCGGTGCTCGAGCGCGTGATCGACGACTGGGTGACGAGCCGCCTCAAGGGAAGCGCTGCCACATGAGACTGCCGCGGCTCGCAGCAGCGCTGTGCGGTGGGCTGCTCGCTGCGGCCGTGGCGCGGGTCCCCGCCTACCCGGCCGCCGAAGGCGATTACCTCATCCGCAACTTCACATTCGCCTCCGGCGAGTCGCTCCCCGAGCTGCGCATCCACTACCGCACGTTCGGCACTGCGCACACCGACTCGCATGGCGTGGTGCGCAACGCCGTGCTCATCATGCACGGCACGGGCGGCAGCGGCGGGCAGTTCGTCCGCCCGAGCTTCGCCGGTGAGCTCTTCGGTCCAGGCCAGCCGCTCGATGCGACCCGCTATTACCTCGTGCTGCCCGACGATATCGGACACGGCACGTCTGCCAAGCCGAGCGACGGCCGGCACGCGCACTTTCCCCACTATGGTTACAACGACATGGTGCAGGCGGAGTACCTGCTGCTCACGCAGGGCCTGAAGGTGAATCATGCGCGCCTCGTGATGGGCACCTCCATGGGCGGAATGCACACCTGGCTGTGGGGGGAGCAGCATCCGGAGTTCATGGATGCGCTCATGCCGCTCGCGAGCCTGCCCACGCAGATCTCCGGCCGCAACCGCGTCTGGCGGCGTACCGTCATCGATGCGATCCGCAACGATCCCGCGTGGAAGGCTGGTGAGTACACGAGCGGGCCAGCGTCGCTGCGCACGGCTATCGAGATGCTGTGGCTCATGGGCAGCAACCCGGTGCTGCGGCAGGCAGAGGCACCGACGCTCGCGCAAGCGGACCAGGTGATCGATGCGTATGTCGAGGAGAACCTGAAGACCCAGGACGCCAACGACCTGCTGTATGCGCTCGAGGCCTCGCACGACTACGATCCGGGGCCGGGCCTCGAGAAGATCCAGGCGCCGCTCCTTGCGGTGAACTTCGCGGACGACCTGATCAATCCCCCGGAGCTCGGCATCCTGGAGCGCGAGATCAAGCGCGTGCCACTCGGCCGCGCCATCGTGATTCCCTTCAGTGATCGCACCCGCGGCCACGGATCTCATACGGTAGCGGCGCTGTGGAAACAGGAGCTCGCCGAGCTGCTCAAGTCTCCCGAGCGCTGAGCCTCACGCGCGCCGTACGTGCGCGGGCTTGAGGTCGCTCACCGAGTTGCACCCCAGCATGCCGAGCACGCGATCGGTTTCGGTGCAAAGCATCTCGAGTGCGCGCGCGACTCCGGCCTCGCCCCCGGCACCGAGACCGTAGAGCGTTGCACGCCCGAGCATCACGGCTTCGGCGCCGAGCGCGAGCGCCTTGACGATATCCGTGCCGCGGCGAAAGCCGCCGTCGATGACGACCGGCAGCCGGCCGCGCACCGCGGCCACGACCTCCGGCAGCACCTCGAGGGCCGCCACGCAGTAATCGAGCTGGCGCCCGCCGTGATTGCTCAGCACGATGCCGTCGCAGCCGAGCGCCAGGGCGCGCTCGGCATCGGCTGCGGCGAGTACGCCCTTGATGAGCAGCTTGCCGCGCCAGAACTGCCGGATCCAGGCGATGTCGTCCCAGCTGATGGTCGCCTCGAACAGCCCCGGAAGCACGGTGCTCCCGCCCACCGCGCTGGCCTTGCCGGGCGGCAGAAATGACTCCACGTTGCGGAAGCGCGGGATCCCGTGGCGCACCAGCATGTTGTAGAGCCAGATCGGGTGGCGCAGCGTATCGAGCGCGGCGCGCAGCGTGGGCCTGCCCGGTGCACTGAAGTTGCGCTGGTCCCATTCGCGGCTGCCGAAGACGTTGGCGTCGGTGGTGAACACCAGCGCTTCGTAACCCGCAGCCGCCGCGCGCTGCATGAGGTCGCGCGCGATGCCGCGGTCCTTGAGGACGTAGAGCTGCATCCAGAGCCGGCCGCCGGCCTGCCGGGCGACCTCCTCGAGGCGGGTAGTGGAGAGTGAGCTCAGCGTGAAGGGGATGCCGCGGCGCGCCGCGGCGCGTGCCAGCGCCAGGTCGCCTCCCGGATGCAGCATATTGTTGAGCCCGGTAGGCGCGATGACCAGCGGCGCCATGGACGGCGCCCCGAGGATTGTGGTGCCCAGGTGGCGCCGCGAGGTGTCGACCAGGGTCTGCGGCAGGAGGCGCAGTGCCTCGAAGGCGCTGCGGTTGGTGCGCAGCGTGCTCTCATCCTCCGCGCCTCCCTCGACGTACTCGAACGCCAGGCCCGGTACCCGGCGTATCGCGAGCTCGCGCAGGTCTGCGATGTTGCGCGCGCGGGCCAGGGTCCCGCGCCTGAATGGGCGCCGTTTCCAGGGCATGCCCTACAGATTAACGGCTACCTGCGTCGCGGTGAAGGTGTTGGTGGCGCTCGAGTACTGGCCGACACATACCAGCCGGTAGACCAGATTGGTGCCGTTGAGGGAGGTCGAGAGTTGGGTGGCGAAGCCGGAGGGGTCGTTGAAGACATCTATACCTAAGTTGTTGCCGACCGCGAGCGTGAGCGCGCCACCGGCGGCGAACGCGATGGTCGGACTCGCTGGTAGGGTCGTCAGGTCCGTCGTGGTCGGACCGGTCGCGATGTAGCGCACGGTGCTGCTCAGGTTCGCATTGCTCAGGTCAACGACCAGCCCGGCGCTGCTCGCGCTCGAGAACGGGCTCGCGGCCCCGCCGTTCCACTCGACGACCAGGGTCTGCGGCGTCGCGGTACCGGCAGTCACGGCGCTCGCGATGAAGTCCGGCGGAGCGGAGCCGAACGGCGTGACGAAGCCGACCGCCTCGAGCAGCGTGGTGGCGGGCGTGGCGCTCTCATCGATGCCGGGGGTGTCGACGGCGTAGCTCGTCGCGACCGCATCGTTGGCGGAAGTGGTTCCGGTCCCGGTGAAAGTGAGGGCGCTGGGCGCGAAGTCACCGAGGGAGAGCACGTCGAGCGACATGCTGCCGGAAGCGCCCGAATTGAGCGTGCCCCAGACGGGCGTCGGCTGCAGCCGCACCTGACCCTTGGGGGCCTGCCCGGTGGCATCGAGCGAGGTGAGGAGGAAAGTGGTGTCCTCCGTGGCCTGGCCGGAGACGGTGATCCGCTGACCTACCGAGACCGACTGCGTGGAGAGCCCGCTCGCCGCAACCCCGTCCTCGCTCATGATCGTCGCCGGACCCACGGTGACCGGAATGTCCGCGTAGAAGACGCGTATGGTGGGGAGACCGATGCGCGGTACGTAGCTCACGCCGTGAAGCGTGAGCGTATTGCCGCTCACCGCGCTGACCGTGCCGGTCAGAAAGTCCGCCAGCGGATCCTCGAGACTCGTCCCGGCGTACACCGCGGTCGCGTTGAAGCTCGGGGTGATGGTCGAGAGGCTTCCCAGCGTGCCGTAGGCCGCGATCGGGGTGCTGATCAGCAGGCTCTGCATCGCGGTGAGTCCGGCCGCCCCGCTGTAGACGACGCCATTGATATTGAAGTACGTCGAGCTCGTGGTGTTGACGGTGAGCGCCCCGAGCGCGCTCACCAGATCGTTGAACGGGCGCATGTTGACGATGTAGTCACTGCTCGAGGGCTGCGCGATGACGAAGATCCCACGAGCGCGCATGACGGTCTGATCCACCGGCGCCACCGTGGCGGTAACGAAGGGCCGGACCGTCACGGTGGGCGGGGAGGTGCTCAGGTCAACGGAATTGGAGGCCGCCAGGTTGACGTCGATGGCCAGTCGCGTACAGGCGCCGGCGGTGATGACCAGCTGATTCTTCGGATCGAAGGTCACCGTGAGGGTGGAGACGCTCATGGCGTTGCCGCTCGGGTCCTTGGCGGCTGCATCCGTCGGCACTCCGTTGACGTCCACCGTGATGTTCCCGGAGGTCTGTGCGGTGTAGTCGAGAGTCAGCGTGAGAGCGGTATAAGTGCCGGCCGGCACGGCCGGTGCCTCGACCAGCTCGGTCAGATCGCCGACCTTGACGAGATCGATCGTCTCGGGCGTCGCGAGCGGCTCGACGACGATGCCGTCGCTGCGCGTCAGGGTGATGGCGTCGATGTTGACGATGTAGCTGGTAAAGCCCCCGCTCACATCGCTCAGGGTGACGACCGCCGTGCCGTAGGAAATGTTGGTGTTACCGCTGCAGCTCGCGAGCAGAGCGGTGCCCCCCAGGACGAGGACGCACGCAGTCGAGAGGAGCCGCCTCAGCAGGCGGGCACGAACGGCTGTCATCAGGCTTTATCCCCTTCAGCGATTCTCAGGCGACGATCGTCAATGCCGCACCCGTCCTTAGAGACGCCGGTGCGAGCTCCGTTCCGTTGCGACCCCGAAAACCGCCTAGTTTACCGGTTTCGCGGCGGCCGGGTGGTCGCCGCTCTTAATCGACGCTGAGCTGGATGCTGGCAGAGGTGCCGCTGCGCAGGTCGACCGGGGTCGGGTACCACTGCCGCACAACCGTGCCGTCCGCGGTCCATTCGCGCACGCCGAGGTAGTAGATGCTCGTGGGCGTGCCGCCCGGAACGCCGCTCAGTTGCACGGTGCCGCCGCCGGCGGCCAGCGCCGCATCGAGCGGAGCGGTCGCGATGAGCTGGCCGTTCTGGCTCAGCAGGAGCTCTCCTTGCAGGTAAAGGCCCGGGGAGGCGGGCTTCACGGTCGCGGACACCGAGGCCGCGGTATTGCCGGCAGCGAGCGTCAGAGTGCCCGCGGTAACCGGCGGTGCCGCGGTCGTGCCGGCCGTCGTCGGGGCCGCGACCGTGGTGCCGAGCAGGCCGTCCACATAGAGCGGCGCGCTCGCAGCCACCTGGTAGGTACCCGCGGTTTCCGCGGGGGCCGCGCTCACGACGGTGATGGTGGCAGCGCTCGAGACATAGGTCCCTGAATCCACCGTGCCGGTGGCCAGGGACTGCGGGTTGGCGAGCACCTGGTTGAAGGGATCGATCGGCGCGGCCTCGATGACGTACGGGACTTCGTCGAAGGAGGGGAGTGTCTGGTAGAACGCGACCTCGGCGCCGGCAGGCAGTGGCGCGCCGGCAGCGGTCGTGATGTTGGCGGTGTAGGTGCCTGCGGCGCGCGGAATCAGCGTGCCGAGAGAGACCAGGTTCGACGGTGTGATGGGCGAGGTGTCGGGATTCGTCGTGGTGCCGGTCGTGCCCGTTGCCGTGGTGCTGACGCCGTTGCGGCCCGTGGTCGGGATGAGGACGTTCTTGATGATGATCGTGGCGATGCCCGGACCGTGGATGACTATGTCGTAGCTGGTGTTGTTCGAGGTGCTCGCCGCGAGCGGATAGAGAGTGAAGTTGCCGTCGGAGGCCACCGGCGCACGCGCCACCACGAGATGCCGTGTTCCGTCGGCGCTCAGGACTTCGGCGTTCACCTCGAGGCCGGTCGTGCCGTTTGCGCTCGTCGGCAGGGTGAGATTCGTGAGCGTGAGCTGTCCCTGGATGCCGCCCGCGCGCGACAGGTCGTAGGCGCTGACGTGGGAGCTGAGCAGCACGCCGTTGACGGTGCCGCCGCACACGGCGCTGGTGCCGCCGAAGTTGAAGGCCGTGAGGTCGCGTGCGCCGTCGAAAGCCAGCGCAAACTCGGCGGTCGTAGTCTGAGTGCTCGTGGAGCTGCTGGTCGTGCTCGCCGTGGTCGTTCCGGTCGTCCCGAACGGCGCCGTGGTGCTCGTCGAGCTCAGTGCGCCGAAGGCTGCGCCGATGTTACCGACGGGAACACTGAGCGAGGTCTGGATCCCGAGTCCCTGGTCCGGGTTGAGGAGCTCGAGGGGCAGCTGATGCGTCACGCCGCTCCCGTCGAGACAGTCGGCTTCCATGTTGTACTTGGCGCCGAGCGTCTGCGCCGAGACGGTGAGCGGCATCGAGGCGTCGACCGGGATCAGGCGCAGCTGCGCGTAGGAGCCCGGCGTGAGCTTCAGGTCGGTCGCGAGATTGGCGAAGTTGCCGCCGGAGTCGGCCACCAGGTCGAGAGTGACCGGTGTCGTGGGTGTGAATTTCACCCAACCCCCATCAGCGGGGCCGGCGCTGGCGCTGCTGTTGAACCAGACGGCCTGGGCGGTGAGGTAAACGTGTGTATAGAGTGCGGGACTGTTGCCGGTCGCAGACACATTGGTGCGTGTCGAGCAGCCCCCGAGCAGCGCGCCGAGTGCGGCGAGCGAAGCGACGAGGAGCGGAGTTCGACGGCGCGCCATGCAAGTCCCTGTGCTCCGTGAGACGCGCCGATCATGTCGCAAGTTCCACGACGCTGCAATGCGCGTGTCCGTGACAACTGTGTGAAATTGTGGGTGCGTGGCGCGATGCGCCACGCCATGGCGCGATGCGCCACGCCATGGCGCGCTGCGCGGCTCAGGATCGCGGCTTCGTTCCCGTCATGATCGCGTGGCGCACGCCGGCGAGCGGTGCAGCGTCGGTGAGGCGTACCGCGTCGCCGTCGGACTCGACGCCGAGCTCGCGCCACAGCGCCGGGAGGTCGGGGGTGTAGGCGGAGTCCTTCATGCGCGCATAGAGGTCCTCGAGGCTCGTCGTGCCGACCGCCGCATCCCCGGTCGCGAGCACGCGTTCGATCGACCATTCGGCGCTCAGTCCCCCGCTCGCGCGTGCGATGGCGCGCACCGCATCCTGCAGGCCCTTGGCCTCATGCGTACGGCGGCGGATGTCGACGTCGGCCATGAGGCAGAACATCGCGCCGCCCCAGTAGGTGCGCCCCCAGGTGTGGGTTCGATCGAGCCCCTGATCGCCCGCCTGCGGCAGCCCGCGCGGCATCTGCCGCAGCTCCTCCGTCCATACGTCTTCTTCGGTGCGGTTGCCGGCCTGTACCCGTTCGATCCCCTCGATGTAGGTCGCGAGGCCCTCGGAGAGCCAGGCATGCTCGGGGCCGACATCCGGCAGCGCGAGATGCGTCATTTCGTGCACCATCACCCAGTCGGACTTCAGCTGCGCGTCCGTCACCTCGCGCCCCACCCGCACGCGGATGAGTGCGTCCGGGTCGGCATAGGTTGTGCCACCCTGCACGCCGGCGCCGGCTTGTGAGCGCACCTCGATCGTCAGGCGCGGCGTCGGGAAGGTGCCGTAGTAGTCGGCAACGATGCCGGCGGAACGGCGCACCCAGGAAATCAGCACCTCGCCGCCCGCCTTGAAATCGTCGGACGTGAGGTCGACGCGCACTCGCACACCGTCCACCGTGAGCTCGCGCACGCCGCCCTGGCGCTCGGCGGCGGAGGCGGGCGCGCCGTCGGGCGAGCGCGCGCAGCCGAGCACGGCCACACCGGCCAGCACGGCGGCGAGCAACGCGCAATTCGCGTGCGTGTGGAAAGCGTCGGTGGCGCCCGGCCTCATGACTGGGTGCATCATGCCCCAGCCCCGTGGCCGAGGGGAGAGTGGGGCGCGTCTAGCTGCCCTCGTCCTGCGTCGAGCGGCCGTCGATCCAGGTCTCGAGCACCCGCAGCTGATCGTCGGCCGCCACGAGATTGGCGCGATAGCCCGCAGCGATGCGACCGGTGTCGTTGCCGAGGCCGAGGAACTCCGCCGGCCACTCGCTGCCCATGCGCACCGCCTGCGGCAGCGACACCCCCAGCATCTCGACCGCGTTGCGGACACAGCTCGCCATGTCGATGTTGGACCCGGCGAGCCGTCCGTCCTCGTCCACGCATACAGTGCCGGACACCAGGATGCGCCGCCCCTGCAGCTCGAAGGAGGTGAAGCTGGTGCCGACGCTCGGCATCGCGTCGGTCACCAGCATGAAGCGCTCCTGCGGCTTGCAGCGCAGCGCAATTCGCAGCACCACCGGGCTGGTGTGCAGGCCATCCACGATGATGCCGCACCAGCTCGCGGTGTCTTCGAGCGCCGCGCCTACCGTGCCCGGCTCGCGCCCGGTGAGCTGCGACATCGCATTGAAGAGGTGCGTAAAGCCGGTGAGCCCGTGGCGCAGCGCGGTCGTAATCTGCGCGTAGGTCGCGTTAGTGTGGCCGGCGGACACCACGACACCGGCTGCCACCAGTCCGCGGATGATCTCCGGTGTCGTCATCTCGGGGGCGAGCGTCACCAGCGTCCTGCCGATGCGTAACGAAGTGAGCAGCCCGACCGCGCTCGCGTCGAGCTCGCGCAGCTTCGCGGGATCGTGCACGCCCTTGCGCTCGACGTTGAGGAACGGCCCCTCGATGTGGATGCCGAGCACGCCCGGGACACCGCTCTCGATCGCATTGCGGACCGCGGCGATGGCGCGCGCGACCACGTCGAGATCGTCGCTGATCAGCGTCGGCAGGAAGCCCGTGGTGCCGAAGCGGCGGTGCGCGCTGCCGATCGCGCGGATGGCTTCCACGCTCGGGGAGTCGTTGAAGAGTACGCCGCCACCGCCGTTCACCTGCAAGTCGAGAAAGCCGGGCAGCAGCAGCGCGCCGTCGAGGTCGTGCCGCGGCACTTTGCGGATGCGGCGATCGCCTTCTGCAAGGATCTCGCTGATGCGGCCGTCGGCGATGAGCACGGCGCGCCCCTCGGTGAACCCGCCGCCGTCGCGGCCGGCGCCGAGCAGCATGCGCCCGTTGACGAGTGCCAGGCTCATCAGAGGGTCTCGGTCACCTTGGAGAGGTTCGGCGGGCGGTCCGGATCGCGGCCGCGCGCGAGCGACAGCGCGTTGACCAGCCGATAGAAGCTCAGAGCGAAGAGCAGCGGCTCGATCACCGGGTGCGCGGGCTCGGTCGGCAGCACGGTGGCCTGCGCCACCTCGGCACCGGCGATGAGCACCGCCGCGCCCTGCACGGTGAGCTCACGTGCGAGCTGCAGCACTCCGGCGCGGCTCTCATCGTCCTGCGTGAAGATGAGGAGGGGAAAGTGCGCGCGCACCAGCGCCATCGGACCGTGACGCAGCTCCGCGGCGGAGAGTGCCTCGGCATGCACCCCGCAGGTCTCCTTGAATTTGAGCGCCGCCTCCTGCGCGATCCCGAGCCCGAGGCCGCGCCCGATCACGTAGAGGCTGTTCGCGCCCGTCAGGCGCGCGATCGCAGCGCTCCAGTCGAGCTCGAAGGCGCGGGCGAGGGCGTCCGGCGCGTTTGCGAGGGCTGCGGCGAGCGCCTCATCGCCCGCCCAGCTGGCGACGAGGTGCACGATGGCGGCCAGCGAGGCGATATAGCTCTTGGTGGCGGCGACACTCAGCTCCGCTCCGGCGCCGAGCGGAATCAGGTCATCGGCGAGCTGCGCGAGCGGTGAGGTCTCGGCGTTCACCATGGCGACGATCCGCGCCCCGTTGGTGCGCGCGCGGCTCACCGTGGCGAGGAGGTCCGGGCTCGCACCCGACTGCGAGATCGCGATCATCACCGCGCCCTCGAGATCCGGGGTCAGTTCGTACACCGAGCTCACCGACGGGGCGGCCGAGGAGGTGAGGACGCCGAGGTGCGTCTCGATCAGGTAGCGGGCGAAGGTCGCGGCGTGATCAGAGCTGCCGCGCGCACAGGTGACCACCGCGCGCGGCGGCGCCTGCCGCAGCCGCTCGGCGAGACGCGCGACGCGCTCCGCGTTGGCCGCGAGCTGCGCACGCACCACGGCGGGCGCCTGCGCCGACTCGCTATACATGCGGGTGCTGGCGGGGTCTGTGCTCACGTGGCGATGCTGAGCTCCGCGACGAAATCGTAGATGTCGCCACGATAGAAGGACTGGGTGAACTCGGCGGCGCGCCCGTCCTGGAGGAACCCGAGGCGCTCGACCAGCAGGCCCGCGTCGCTCTCCTTCGCCTGCAGGAGCTCCGCCTGCTCGGCGGTAAACAGCACCGCGCGCAGCCGCTGCAGGGCGCGCACCGGACGATTGCCGGCACGCTCGAGTGCCGCATAGAGGGAGGACTCGACCGCCTCCAGCGAGGGCAGGCAGGAGGCGAGGATGGTGGCGTACTCGAGCGACATCGGCGCATCGTCCGCGAAACGGATGCGATGGAAGCGGTACACGGGCGTGCCCGGGCTCGCGCGCAGCGTCAGCGCCTCCTCCGGCGTCACCGTGCCGGCTGCCTTGCGCAGCCACACGCTGCGCGGATTGCGTCCACGGGCACGCATGTCCTCGGAGAACGAGGTGAGCTTGGAGAAATTCTTCTCGACGCGTGCGAGCACGAACGTGCCCGATCCCTGACGGCGCACCAGCAGGCCCTCGCCGACCAGTCCCTCGATGGCCTTGCGCACCGTGATGCGCGAGACATCGAAGTCCTCGGCGAGGTCGCGCTCGGGCGGCAGGGCATCGTCCGGACCTAACACGCGCGTCTCGATCGCCTGGCGCAGCGCGCGCTGCAGTTGTTGATAGAGCGGCAGGCTGCTCTTCTCGTCGAGTTTGCCGACCGTCTGTGACAGCAGCGTCAAGGCGCTTCTCCGGGCGGGGTCGCGGGGGTCATTACGCTACCACTATAGTACCAGTCTGTTGCGATTAGAAGACAAACCGATCCATAACGATATGTTTTTTATTGATAAAAATTGCAATACGACGTCTGGTATGGAAGGTATAGCGTTTCTCGATAATTGGTACTATATTGGCATGTAACTGGTCCGACTGTAAGGACCATTCATGGAACGCCCGGCACGCGCGCTCCAAAGGCAAACGACAAACATTTTTCGGGGTGGGTAAATCATGAGAATCGCACGGTCGACCTTGATCGGAACAGCAGTCGCCATGGCACTGTTCGGGCGCAGCGCGACGCTGCATGCGCAGGCGGTGGTGCAGCCGCCGACCGACGGCGCGCTCCCGGCGCAGGCTGCGGCAGCAGCGCCTGCGCAAGGCGACCAGCTCCAGGAAGTGGTGATTACCGGCATTCGCGCCTCGCTCGAGGAGTCGCTGACGCTCAAGAGGAAGTCGACCGCGGTCGTCGATGTGGTCACCGCCGAGGACATTGGCAAGATGCCCGACAGGAACGTCGCTGACTCTCTCAAGCGCGTGCCCGGCATCACGGTCAGCTCCGCCGGCGCCAACGAAGGCGGCTTCGACGAGAACGACCGCGTCTCCCTGCGCGGTACCGGTCCCAGCCTGACGCAGACGCTCATCGACGGTCACAACGTGGCCTCCGGCGACTGGTTCGTGCTCGACCAGACCGGCACCGTCGGTCGCAGCGTCAGCTACACGCTGCTGCCCTCGGAGCTGGTGAGCCGCGTCGTGGTGCAGAAGAGCTCCGAGGCAAGTCTGGTCGAAGGCGGCGTCGCGGGCTCGGTCAACATCGTCACACGCAAGCCGCTCGACGACTTCCGCAAGCCCTTTACGGTCGAGGCGTCGGCGGGCGTGGTCTACGCGGACCTGCCGAGCAAGACCGACCCGCAGTTCAGCGCGCTGCTCAACTGGAAGGACGCCGATTCCAACTTCGGCGTGTTGGCCCAGGGTTTCTACGAGGACCGTCATCTGCGCCGCGACGGTACCGAGATCCTCGGCTACGACCAGATCACCCCCGGGAGCAACCTTGCCCTGGCCCATCCCGACCTCGCCAATGTCTGGGTTCCGCATGACATCGGCTCGGCGTTCTTCGAGCAGGAGCGCAAGCGCACCGGTGGCCTGATCAACGTGCAAGTCCGCCCGAGCGATGCGGCCAATCTGGACCTGTCCGGCTTCTACGCCAAGATCGAGGCGCCCAATTACAACCGCAATTACCTGATGTGGGCGACGCACTTCATCAACAACGGTGCGGGCGTGACGCCGGCGGTGCCCGCAGGCTCGACACTCGCGGCTACCTGCGCCGCCCAGGGAGCCAATGCACCCAATGGCTGCTATCCGGGCATCGGGCTGCAGCCCGGCTATACGGTCGTAAACAACACGCTGACCAACGCCACCTTCGCTGGCCTCGGGACGACCAACTACGGGATCTACGATCAGATCTCCCGTCCGGACGAGTCCGCGGACTCGGCCTTCGTCAATCTCGACGGCAGTTTCGTCATCAACCCGCAATTCCACGTCGATGGGCAGCTCGGCTGGTCCGAGGGCCACGGCAAGACCCCAACGCAGAACGTCTCCGAGACTGGGCCCGGGGTTGGTACGGGCGCCTTCTGGACTCTCAACGGCATCTCCCGCAACCTGGATTGGGGACTGCCGAACGTCAACTACACGCAGCCGTTCCCGCCGGGCAACCCGGCGGCGCTCCAGTTCGGCTGGATCTTCGGGGGCCAGTTCATCGACACCATCGACAAGGAGACCTGGGCCAAGCTCGACGGGACGTTCGATATGACCGACGGCGGCGCCTGGAAGGACCTGAAGTTCGGCGCCCGCTACTCCAAGCACGACCGCAGCTCGGTGGGCTCGATCGCGCAGGGCCCGACCTTCTCCGGCCCGAACGGCGGCGGCACCAGTCCGCTCAACTATCCCACGACCTACTCGAACTATCCGTCGAACTACAACACCTTCGGAGGCAGCATCCCGACGGGCATCTGGTTCTGGACGCCGGGGCAGCTCGCCGCCTACAACGGTCCGGGGCTGGTGCAGCGCGATCCGGTGCAGCGCGCCTATCCGCCCCAGTGGTTTGCGTTGAGTGAGCCCGATACCTCGCTGTACGTTCAGGCGGACTTCAGCGGCGGCGATAAGTGGAGCGCGAACTTCGGGGTGCGCTACGTGCACACCACCGAAGACACCATTCAGTACATTCCGCTGTCCTGCACGGCGTCGATCCCGCCGTCGGCAAACCCTTGCCCGGCCAGCACGCCAAATCTCGTGGTCGGCTCGCTGTTCGGGGCCTTCGCCGGGATCCCGGTGAATCAGTCCTACGACGACATCCTGCCGAGCTGGAATCTGCGCTATCAGATCAGCCCGGACCTGATCGGCCGCCTGGCGGCCGCCGAGACCATGACGCGTGCCGACTACTCCGCGCTCTCGAGCACCACCAGTCTGACCCCGCCCGGGAACTTCCCCGGCACCGGCAGTGGCACGGGCAGCAACCCGTATCTGAAGCCGATCGTCTCCAGCAACTTTGACGGCGGACTCGAGTGGTACTTCGCGCCGCGGTCGCTGCTCGCCGGAACGCTGTTCTTCATGGACCTCAAGAACTACATCGGTTACGGCTCGGAGACCATCAACTACCCGACCTCCGGATCGGCTGCCTCGGGCTTCCCGCCGGGTATTGTCTCGGTACCGTACCTCCTGACCGTTCCGATCAACACCACCGGACGCGCGCAGGGTATCGAGATCGCCTACCAGCAGGCCTTCGGCAACTTCGGTGTCGACCTGAACTACACCTACACCGATGCCAAGCAGACCTCGGACGTACCGGTGGGAGGCGATGAGCGTCTAGTGGGGGCTTCCAAGGACGTCTACAACATCAGCGGCTATTACGAGAACGCGCACTTCAGTGCCCGCGTCTCTTATAACTACCGCTCGGCGTTCTACAGCGGCCTGGATCGCAGCACGGCGTTCTCCCAGGACGACTTTGGCTCGCTGGCGGCCTCGCTCGCGTATTACTACAACGACAACCTGAGCCTGTCTCTGGATGGCCAGAACCTGAACAACCCGACGCTGAAGTACTACGCGCTCAACACGGACCAGCCGCGCGCGTTTTACCGCAACGGCAGGCAGTACTACCTGACGCTGCGCGCGAAGTTCTGATCGAGCCTGGACGCCTGGGGTGGGTTCGCACCCATCCCAGGCGTGATTTCGAGACTGTGGCACCCGCGGCGCCGTGAGGCGCATCATCTGCGCGCGACGCACTCGCCATGACCACCGCCACGCTCTTCAACTATTCCTATAGCCCGCCGAGCACGGCGCCGACCGGACCGCCGCCCGCCGGAGTGCGCCGCATCGTGATCGTAGGCGGCGGTACGGCCGGCTGGATGACGGCGCTCATCCTGGCGCGCTCCTTCATTGGCCGCGGGGTGAGCATTACGTTGCTCGAATCGCCCGCCGTCGGCACCATCGGGGTTGGCGAGGGCTCGACTCCGTGGCTGCGGGGCTTCTTCGACAGCTTAGGGATCGAGGAGGCAGAGTGGATGCCGGCCTGCCACGCCACCTACAAATGTGGCATCACCTTCGAGGGCTGGTCGACGCGGCCCGGCTTCACGCGCTACTTCCACCCCTTCGCCTCGATGCTCGACAACCTCACGATGAGCCAGTTCGTGCACAACGTCGAGGCGCGCATCCAGGGTGCCGACCTGCACGCGCATCCCGACCGCTTCTTCATCGCCACCCGCCTGGCGCGCGAGCACCGCGCGCCCAAGGCACCCGAGGCTTTCCCGTTCGACGTCTGGCACGGCTATCACTTCGATGCGGTGCTGCTCGGGCAGTACCTGCACAAGAAGGCACTCGAGCGCGGGGTACGCTACCAGAGCTGCCACGTCACGCACGCCAGCCTGACGGCCGATGGCTCGATCGCCTCGGTGAGCACCCGCGAGGGCGAGACGATCGAGGCGGACGTGTTCGTCGACTGCAGCGGCTTCGCGAGTCTGTTGATCGAGAAGGCCCTGCGCACGCCCTGGATCAGCTTCACGGAGAATCTCTTCAACGACGCGGCGGTCGCTCTGCCCACGCCGATGGAAGACTCGATTCCCTGCGAGACGGTGTCGACCGCGCTCAGGCACGGCTGGGCGTGGAAGATCCCGCTCACCAGCCGTTACGGCAACGGCTATGTCTATAGCAGCGGCTTCTGCACCGCGGACGAGGCGGAAACGGAGCTGCGCCGGCACCTGGGACTCCTCGAGTCGGACGTCGAGGCGCGGCATCTGAAAATGCGCATCGGGCGGGTCACGCGGCACTGGAACAGGAACTGCCTCGCGGTCGGACTTGCACAGGGCTTCATCGAGCCACTCGAAGCTACGGCGCTGCTCTTCATCCAGCAGACCGCCACGACCTTCGCCGAGTTTCTCGACCAGGGCGATCTGGGCGAGGAGGCGCACGGTCGCTTCAATGCGGCCATGAACGCGCACTTCGAGGGCATCCGCGACTACATCGTCACCCACTACAAGACCAACACGCGCACCGACAGCGAGTACTGGCGCGCCAACGCCGCGAATCTCAGCCTCTCCGACGAGCTGAAGAAGCTCTATTCGCTGTGGATGAACGGCAAGAGCATCGTGCCCGCGATCCGTCAGCAGCTGATTGGCCGGGGCTACCCGGTGTTCTCCTGGTACGCCCTCATGGCCGGCATGGGAGTGTTTCCGGATGCCCCGGACCTGCGTGCACCGAGCGCCGCCGAGGCGCGCTACAGCATGGAGGAGATCGACAACCTCATGCAGCGCAGCGCCGCGAACTATCCGGACCACAAGAGCACACTGACGCACATCCCGCCGCGGCGGCGTGAGCCGGCGCTGCAGGCCTACTTCTGGTAGGCGCCGCGCGCGTGGTGGCCGTCGTCCCGATGCAGCCGGTCGCGCCGATCCGCGAGCTCGAGACGCGCGACACGGAGCGCATCCGGCGCGAGGTGCTCGAGGGCGGCGAGCCGGTCGTGCTGCGCGGGCTGGTGGCCGATTGGCCGGCCGTCGCCGCGGGCCTGGCTTCCCCCGGCGCGCTTCTCGAGTACCTGCGACGCTTCGAGAGTGGCGCGCCGGTCGATGCCATCATGACGCCGCCCGAATTCTCCGGCCGGATCTTCTACCGCGAGGGTCTCGAGGGCTTCAACTTCGTGCGCAACCGTCTGTCGCTCACCGCCGTCGCCGAGCAGGCCCTGCGGTACGCCGGCCATGCGCGCGCGCCAGCCGTGGCGGTGCAGAGCGCCCCGGTGAGCGAGTGCCTGCCGGGTTTCGCCGCGGCCAACCCGCTGCCGGCGGCCGATCCTTCCGCGCGGCCGCGTATCTGGCTAGGCAACGCGCTCACCACGCCCACGCATCTCGACGAGTGGTTCAACGTCGGCTGCGTGGTGAGTGGACGGCGGCGCTTCACGTTGTTTCCGCCCGAGCAGATCGGCAACCTCTACATCGGGCCGCTCGACTACGCGCCCACCGGGGCACCGATGAGCCTGGTGCAGCTGCACGCGCCCGACTTCGCGCAGTTCCCGCGGTTTCGCGCGGCGCTGGCCGCGGCGCGCAGCGCCGAGCTGTCACCGGGCGATGCCATCTTCATTCCGCCCTTGTGGTGGCACAACGTCGAGTCGCTCGCTCCCCTGAACGTGCTCATCAACTACTGGTGGCACGCGAGCGGTGCGCCGCTCGGGAGCGATTCCGGTTACGACAGCCTGCGGCACGCCATTCTCAACATCCGCCAGCTCCCGGCACCGGCGCGCGCGGCGTGGCGGGCGCTGTTCGACTACTACGTATTCGGGGAGCCGGGCCAGGTCACCGGCCACATTCCGCCGCATCGCCACGGCTTGCTCGGCTCTCTCACACCGGCCGAGACCACGCGTTTGCGCGAGCAGTTGGCGCAGAGCCTGAAAAGGGAGAAGTGATGCGAGTACTGGCGCTTTGCGCATTGAGTGCAGCGGCTCTGCTCGGGGCCGTGGACGCACCGGCCGCCGCCGCGGCCGGGGTCGCTCTGCCCGACGTCATTCCCATGCCCGCGGCTGCGGTCCCGCAGCCCGGCAGTTTCGCGCTGCGGGAAGACACGCAGGTCACGAGCGCGAAGGATCCCGAGGTCGGGCGCATCGCGCAGTATTTCGCCGCGCTAATGCGCACCAGCCACGGCTTGCGGCTCAGCGTGGTCACTCGCGCAGATGCCCGCGCCCACGAGGGTGGGATCAGCTTCGCGCTCGACCCCGCCGCTTCAGGCGCGAGCCCCGAGAGCTACCGCCTCGAGGTGTCACCCGGACAGGTGGTGGTGTCGGCGCGCGAAGCACGGGGTCTCTTTTACGGGGCGGTGACGCTCTGGCAGCTCGCGAGCGCGCAGCCGCTGCACGACGGCGCCGTCGTGCTGCCCGCCGTGCGCATCGAGGACACGCCGCGGTTCCGGTGGCGCGGGCTCATGTTGGATTCGGCGCGCCATTTCCAGTCGCCCGAATTCATCCTGCGCACGCTCGACTGGATGGCGCTGCACAAGCTCAACGTGCTCGGCTGGCACCTGACCGACGACCAGGGCTGGCGGCTCGAGATCAAGCGCTACCCGCGCCTCACGAGCGTCGGCGCCTGGCGGGTGGAGGCAGGGCGGGCGGCGCTTCGGGACATCGATCCAAAGACCGGCAAGCCGCGGCTCTACGGCGGCTTTTACACGCAGCAGGAGGTGCGGCGGATCGTCGCCCATGCGGCCGCGCGCAACATCACCGTCGTTCCGGAGATCGAGATGCCGGGGCACGCGACCGCGGCGATCGTCGCTTACCCGCGCCTCGGCGTGACCGAGCACCCGCCTGCAACCGTGACCGCAGCGTGGGGGGTCTTCCCCAATCTCTTCAACGTCGAGGACCAGACCTTCACTTTTCTGGAAGGCGTACTCGATGAGGTGATAGCGCTCTTTCCCGGCGAGTACATCCACACCGGAGGCGATGAGGCGATCAAGGACCAGTGGCGCGCCTCGGCGCGGATTCAGGCGCGCATGCGCGAGCTCGGCGTGGCCAACGAGGAGGCCCTGCAGGGCTATTTCACCGCCCGGATCGGCCGCTACCTGACCGCCCACGGCCGACGCCAGATCGGCTGGGACGAGATCCTCGAAGGCGGCGTACCGCCCGAGGCCGCGATCATGTCGTGGCGCGGAGTCGAGGGGGCGATCGCCGCCGCCGCGAGCGGGCACGATACGGTGCTGTCGCCGGCGCCGACTCTCTATCTTGACTTCCGCCAGGGCTCGGGGCCGAACGAGCCTGCGGGCCGCGCCCCGGTGACCACGCTTCAGGAGGTCTATCGGTTCGATCCGCTCCCGGGATCGCTCGTGCAGCAGCAGAGCCACGTGCTCGGGGTTCAGGCCAACCTCTGGACCGAGCACGTGCGTACCGAGGCGGACGCGGCCTACATGACCTGGCCGCGCGCGGCGGCGCTCGCCGAGGTCGGCTGGTCACCACCTGCGCGGATCGAGTGGAACGGCTTCATGGAGCGGCTCGGCGCCGAGTTCGAGCGCTATCGCCTGCTCGGTGTCCATTTCTCGGACGACGTGTTCGCCCCGGCGCGCAAGGTAGGGCCGTTCGAGCGTCACTACAGTCAGGACCTCGAGACCTGCACCAAGGCGTCGCTCAATCTCGAGGACGATGCGCCGCTCGCGGGTCCGCGTGCGGTGTTTCTCATCGATATCATGGATCCCTGCTGGATGCTGCCCGCGATCGATCTGACACACGGCGCGACGCTCACCGCGGCGGTTGGGCAGGTGCCCTTCAACTTCGAGATAGGCAAGGACATCGAGCGGATCCACCTGAATTCCCCGCGCAGCGAGGCCGGCGAGCTGCAAGTGCGGCTCGACCGCTGCGATGGCGAACCGGCCGCGGTGTTGCCGCTCGCCCCCGCGGCCGGCAGCGACGCCGTGACGGAGCTGCCGGCGGCCGCGCTCCCGGCCGTGGCGGGAGCGCACACGCTCTGCTTCCGCTTCACGCAGCGCACCCTCGATCCAATGTGGGCGATCGACTGGGTGCAGCTCTCGCAGTGAGCGCCGACGCGTCGCCTACCGATCCGCCCACGATCGCGCTGCTGGCGCCGCTCGCGGGCTGGAGCGCTCCGCTCGAGGAGGTGCCGGATCCGGTATTCGCCGCAAGGATGCTGGGAGACGGCGTCGCCATCGATCCGACCGCAGGCGCGCTGCACGCCCCGTGCGATGGCGAGCTCGTGGTTCTCGCCCCCTCGCGCCACGCGGTAACGCTGCGCACCGCGGGGGGCTGCCAGATCCTCGTGCACGTCGGTATCGACACCGTGAATCTCGCCGGCGAGGGCTTCACGGCGGTCGCCGCGCAAGGCGCGCGCGTGCGCAGCGGCGACCTTCTGCTGCGCTTCGATCTCGATCTGCTCGCGCGGCGCGCCCCAAGCCTCCTCACGCCGGTCATCGTCACGGCGGAGAGCGGCTTTCGCATCGCGCGGCGCGTCGTCGGAAGTGAGGTCAGAGTCGGCGATCCCCTCATGGATCTGGTGCCGGATGCATCCCCCGCAGGAGCCGCGGCAACCCCCGCCGCCACGGCGCCGGGGCCGGGAGCCATCCAGCGAGTCACGGTCACCTTCGAGCACGGCATTCATGCGCGCCCGGCGGCGCTCCTTGCGGCCTCGCTGCGCAATCTGGCCGCCGACGTGCGCCTCGCGCTGCGGGGGCGCGAGGCCAACGCGCGCAGCACCGTGGCGCTCATGGCGCTCGGCGTCCAGTGCGGCGATGAGATCGAGATCCGGGCCACGGGCCCCGATGCGGCGCTCGCAGCGAGTGCGCTGGCCGCCGTGTTCGGCGCCGAGCCAGCGCCCCCGGCGAGACGCGCGGCCGCATCCGCCAGCCGCGCGCAGTCCTTCGCTGGCCAACCGCCCGCCGTCGCCCTCGGCTCCCCCGGTGACGCCGCGCCCGCCCCGGGCGCGAGGCTCCCGGGCGTCATCGCGAGCCGGGGCTTGGGCGTCGGCCGCGCGTTTCATTTGCGGCGGCCGGAGATCGCCGTGGCTGCAGCGGGCTCGGGCGTAGCCGAGGAGACGGCCGCATTCGAGCGCGCACGCGCGGCCGTGCGCACCCGCCTGGAGCGCCGTGCCGCGACGGCCGGCGAGGAGCCCGGCGCACGGGCGGCGGGTGAGATCGCCGCGGCGCACCTCGAGCTTCTCGAGGACCCGGAGCTGCTCGCCGCGGCGCGGGTCAGCATCGCCGCGGGGCGCAGCGCCGGTCACGCCTGGCGCGAGGCAGTGCGGGCCGCCGCCGCGCAGCTGCGCGCGCTCACCGATCCGCGCCTGCGGGAGCGGGTGGACGATCTCCTCGACCTCGAGACCCAGGTACTGCTCTCGCTCGCGGGCGTGCCGGCGGCGGCGGCACCCGAGCTCCCCGAGAGCTCGATCGTGGTCGCGCGCGAGCTCCTGCCCTCGCAGCTCGTGGCGCTCGATGTCGCGCGCGTGGCGGGTCTTGCGATGGCGGCGGGCGGGGCGACCTCGCACGTCTCGATCATCGCCGCGGCGATGGAGATTCCAGCGCTGGTGGCGCTCGGGCCCGCGGTGCTCGCGCTGCGCGAGGGGACCTCCCTGGTGCTGGACGCCGAGGGCGGCGTGCTCGAGGTGGAGCCGGCGGCGGGGCGGGCGAACGCCGCGCGCGCGACCCTCGCCGCCCGGCGCGAGCGGGCCGCCGCGGAGCGCGCCGCCGCACAGCGCGAGTGCCGCACCGCCGACGGCACCCGCATCGAAGTGTTCGCCAATGTGGGCTCGGCCGCAGAAGCGGCGGCCGCGGTGCGTAACGGCGCCGAAGGCTGCGGTCTCCTGCGCACGGAGTTCCTGTTCCTCGAGCGCCACTCGGCACCCGATGAGGCCGAGCAGCGGGCCGCGTACCAGAAGATCGCGGACGCGCTCGGCGGACACCCGCTTACGATCCGGACTCTCGATGCCGGCGGCGACAAGCCGATCGCCTACCTGCCACAGCCCCCGGAGGAGAATCCGGCGCTGGGACTGCGCGGCGTGCGTACCAGTCTCGCCAACCCCGCGCTCCTCAGGACGCAATTGCGCGCGATCCTCGGCGTTCGCCCGCTCGAGCAGTGCCGGATTCTGCTGCCCATGATCACGGAGGCGGGCGAAGTCACCTCGGTGCGCGGGTTGCTCGAGGCGATCTGCGCAGAGCTAGCCGTGAAGCGCCCTCCCGCGCTCGGCGTCATGATCGAAACGCCGGCTTCCGCGGTGCTCGCGGACCGGCTGGTTGCGGTTGCGGATTTTCTCTCGATCGGCACCAACGATCTCACTCAGTACACGCTCGCCATGGACCGTGGCCACCCGCTGCTCGCCCCGCGGCTCGACGCCCTGCATCCGGCGGTGCTGCGGCTGATCGACACCGCCGCCCGCGCTGCCGCTGCCCGCGGGCGCATGGTCGCCGTATGCGGCGGGCTTGCCTCCGAGCCGCTCGCCGCAACGCTGCTGGTGGGCCTGGGCGTGCATGAGCTCTCGGCGGTCGGCGCGGTCATTCCGCAGCTCAAGGCACACTTGAGCCGCGTGACCGTCGGCGAGTGCCGCGCCCTGGCGCAAGAGGCGCTGGCGGCGGATGACGCCGCGGCCGTGCGCGCGCTCGCGCGGCGTGCCCTGAGGGAGGGGAGCGAGGTGCCGCAGTGAAGGGGGTGCTCGCCAGCCTGCAGCGCGTCGGCGGCGCGCTGATGCTGCCGATCGCGGTGCTGCCGATCGCGGGCCTGCTGCTGCGGCTCGGCCAGCCGGATCTGCTCAACTCCGCCTCCATGGCTGCAGCCGGCGGCGCCATCTTTGCCAATCTGGGGCTGCTGTTTGCCGCCGGCGTCGCGGTCGGGCTCGCGCGCGAGAATCACGGCGCGGCCGGGCTCGCGGCGGTGGTGGCGTATCTGGTCGCCACCGAGGGAGCCAAAGTACTGATCGCCGTGCCGCCGGACGCGCTCACCGGGCTCGCCGACCGGGCACGCGATCTGGCGCTCGCCGACTACAAGGCTCACGAGATCGGCAAGCTGAGTGTTCTGGTGGGCATCCTCTGCGGGCTCATGTCCGGTGCGCTCTACAACCGCTTCTACAACATCAGTTTGCCGAGCTATCTGGCATTTTTCGGTGGCCGGCGTTTCGTGCCCATCGTCAGCGGCTTCGCCGGCCTCGGGCTCGCGCTGGTGTTCGGCCTGCTGTGGCAGAGCGTGGAGGCCGGCATGAACGCGCTCAGCGAGGCGGTGCTGCACGTCGGCGCCGCCGGGCTGTTCGTCTATGGCGTGCTCAACCGCGTGCTGATCATCACCGGGCTCCACCACATCATCAACAGCATCGCCTGGTTCTTGCTCGGCGAATACCACGGCATCACGGGCGATCAGAACCGCTTCTTCCACACCAACGACCCGAGCGCCGGCGCCTTCATGTCTGGATTCTTCCCGGTGATGATGTTCGGGCTGCCGGCGGCCTGCCTCGCCATGTACCACACGGCATTGCCGGAGCGACGCGCCGTGGTCGGGGGGCTGCTCGGCTCGATTGCGCTCACCTCGTTCCTCACCGGCGTTACCGAGCCGATCGAGTTCACCTTCATGTTCCTCGCGCCGGCGCTGTACGCCGTGCACGCGCTGCTCACCGGGGTCGCCTTCATCATCATGAACGCCCTCAAGGTGCGCCTCGGCTTCACTTTTTCGGCGGGACTCTTTGACTATGTGGAGAATTTCAACCGCGCCGCGCGCCCGCTGCTGCTGCTGCCGGTAGGGGCACTGTACTTCGCGCTCTACTACTTCCTGTTCCGCGTGGTGATCGTGAAGTTCGATCTGCGCACGCCGGGGCGCGATCCCACCGAGAGCGCTGCGGCTCCGGCTGCGGCGCCACCCGCGCAGCGCGCGCGCGACTACCTGGCCGCCCTCGGCGGGGCCACCAACATCGTCGCGCTCGATGCCTGCGCTACGCGGCTGCGACTGCGGGTGGCGAACCAGGCCGCGGTCGATGCGGCGGCCCTGAAGCGCCTCGGGGCCGCCGGCCTGGTGCGCCCGGGACCCGATGCGCTGCAGGTAGTGGTGGGCCCGGTCGCCGACCAGCTTGCCGGTGAGATGCGCGCCGTGCTGCGCGCCGCGGGCGAGGCCGGTGCGGTTGAGTCAGCAGGTGCGCCCGATCAGGTCGACGCCGAGCGGCTGCTTGCCGCGCTCGGTGGCCGCGCCAATGTGCGCACAGTGGAGGCAGTGGCGGGTCGGCTGCGTGTGAGTGTGGCCGACGCGGGCAGGATCGATGCGGGGGCCGTTCGCGCGCTGGGCTTTCGCGGCGTCGCGTTACCCAGTGTCGGAGTGGCGCACGTACTCACCGGCCCGGGCGCACCTGAGGCCGCAGCTGCTATTGGACGGCTGCTGAGGTGAGCGCGCTATGCGGTGTTCACCCCATGGCAGGCACGTTCAAACACTACCGGTATTGCGGCGCGGCAAAATATCTTTCCACACAATTTCCGCGTAACCTCAGAACATGCGCACGGAGGGCCTCTTGGCTCGGTTCTGCGTCGCAGCTATAGAATTATAACGGGGGTCAAGAGAATGCTGATTCTCACGCGACGAGTCGGCGAGACGGTGATGATCGGCGACGAAGTGACTATCACGGTTCTCGGGGTGAAGGGGAACCAGGTCCGCGTCGGCATCAACGCGCCGAAGCACGTCGCCGTTCACCGGGAAGAGATCTACGAGCGCATCAAGCGCGAGCAGCAGGGAGACGGGTCCGGCGGTGGCAATGCTGGCGACTCGGACCGGGCGCCGGAGAAGTCCGCCGGCTACGCCTGACGATCACCGATAGCTCGGCAGCAGCGACCGCGCCAGCGACTGAATTTCAGGCAGCCGCACGGTCTGGATCGCCTCCTCGATGTCAAGCGCCAGCAGGCGGTCGGTCTTAGCAAACGGTACCTTGAGCCGCAGCGCTCCGTGAGCGCCGGCGAGCCGCGCGGAGGTCCTGAGCGGCGCGCGGAAGTCGACACCCTGTGCAGCCGCGAGGAACTCGATGGCGGCGACCGTGAGCGTGTTGCGCGTCATGCCGAGCAGCCGCCGTGCGCCGTGGGTCGCCATGCTGACGTGGTCCTCCTGATTGGCGGAGGTCGGAATGCTGTCGACGCTCGCCGGGTGACACAGCATGCGGTTCTCGGCCACGAGCGCCGCCGCGGTGACCTGTGCCAGCATGAAGCCGGAATTGACGCCGCTCTCCGCCGCCAGGAACGGCGGCAGGCCGCTCATGTTCGGGTCGACCAGCAACGCCACGCGCCGCTCGGCGATCGAGGCGATCTCGGTCGCCGCGAGCGCGAGAATGTCGGCGGCGAAGGCCACCGGTTCGGCGTGGAAGTTACCGCCCGAGAGCACCTCGCCCGTGTCGGCAAAGATGAGTGGATTGTCGGTGACGGCGTTGGCTTCCGTGGCGAGCGTCGCCGCCTGCTGGCAGATCAGGTCGAGGCACGCGCCCATCACCTGCGGCTGGCAGCGCAGCGAGTAGGGATCCTGCACGCGCGGGCAGTCGCGGTGCGAGGCGCGGATCGCGCTGCCCTCGAGCAGCTCGCGGTACACCTGCGCCACCCGCGCCTGGCCGCCGTGGCCGCGCACGCTGTGGATGCGCGCATCGAAGGGCACGTCGCTCCCGGCGAGCGCATCCACCGACAGCGCGCCGCTCACCACCGCGGCGGCGAACGCGGTCTCGAGCTCGAAGAGCCCCGCGAGCGCGAGTGCGGTCGATACCTGGGTGCCGTTCAGGAGCGCGAGTCCCTCCTTGGGCCCGAGGGTGAGGGTGGTGAGCCCTTCCTGTGCGAGCGCCTCCGCGGCCGGCAGCACCTCGCCATGGCGGCGGATCTCGCCCAGGCCGAGCACGCTGAGCGACAGATGCGCGAGCGGCGCGAGGTCGCCCGAGGCCCCGACCGATCCCTGGCTCGGCACGCACGGCGTGAGCCCGGCGTTGATCAGCCGCTCGAGGAAGCGCACCAGCTCCGCGCCCACCCCCGAGAATCCCTGCAGCAGGCTCGAGAGCTTCAGCACCAGGGTGAGGCGCACGACCGCCTCATCGAGCAGCGGTCCCACGCCGCAGCTGTGCGAGAGGATGATGTTCCGCTGCAGCAGCGCGCGCTGTGCGGTCGGGATGCGGGTCCGGGCGAGGAGGCCGAAGCCGGTGTTGATGCCGTAGGCCGGCGCCTCGGCTGCCGCGAGCCGTGCGGTCGCGGCGTGCGCGGCGTCGACCGCGCCCAGCGCCTCGCTCTCGATCGCCACGGTGAGCGGACGCTCGTAGATGCGGCGCAGCTGGGCGAGCTTGAGCGGGCGCGCGCCCAGTTTCAGCGGGTCGTGTTCGGCCATCTGAGAACCTCGGCCGCGCGGATCACGGTCCGGCGCGGGTTGAAACCAATCCAGTAGCTGAGCTCCTCCACGGAGCGCACGTTCCATACCACGAAGTCGGCCGCCTTGCCCGGACTCAAGGTACCGCGCTCGGCCTCGAGGCCGAGGGCACGGGCGGCATGGCGTGTGACACCGACCAGGGCCTCCTCGGCGGTGAGCCCGAAGAGCCGTGTACCCATGCTCATGGCGAGCAGCAGCGAGGCGCCGGGTGCCGAGCCCGGATTGCAGTCGCTCGCGAGCGCCATCGCCGCCCCGGCGGCGCGCAGCGCTGCGACCGGCGGCTTGCGTCCCTCGGCAAGACAATAGAAGGCAACCGGCAACAGCACCGCGACGGTTCCCGAGCGGGCGAGGGCCGCCGCTTCCGCCCGGTCCGCGTACTCGAGGTGATCGCAGGAGAGCGCGCCCTGGCCGGCCGCCATGAGGGTGCCACCGAGATTCGTGAGCTGCTCGGCATGCATCTTGACGGGCAGGCCGAGAGCGCGCGCCGCCTCGAACAGGCGCTGCGCCTGCGCGACGCTGAAGGCGATCGACTCGCAGAATACGTCCACGGCATCGACCAGCCCCTGGGCGGCGAGCTCCGGGAGCCACTCGCGCGCAATGGTGTCGATGTAGGCGTCGGCGCGGCCGAGATACTCGGGGGGGAGCGTGTGCGCCGCGAGCAGCGTGGTGCGCACGGTGACCGGAAAGGCGCGCCCCAGGTGGCGCGCCGCGCGCAGCATCTTGGCCTCGTCGGCGAGGGTGAGTCCGTAGCCGGACTTCACCTCGAGCGTCGTCACGCCCTCGCTCGCGAGCGCGGCGAGGCGCGGCGCGCTCTCGTCGATGAGCTGCTGCTCGCTCGCAGCGCGCACCGCGCGCATGGTGGAGAGGATGCCGCCGCCGGCACGCGCGATTTCCTCGTAGCTCCTGCCGCGCAGCCGCTCGGCGTACTCGCCGGCGCGGTTGCCGGCGAAGACCAGATGCGTGTGGCAGTCGATTAGGCCGGGCGTCACCCAGGCACCGCCGAGATCGTGTTCTTCCGGCGCCGCTCCCGCCGCGGCGGCGGCGATCAGCGTGGCCGGCAGCGCCGCCTCGCTCCCCACCCACTCGATGCGGCCGCCGCGCGTCACCAGCGCCCCGCGCCCGATGACGCCGAGCGCGGCGTCGCAGGTCGCGAGCTGCGCGTTGCGCCAGAGCTTCAGCGTCCCGGACACGGAGACTTCAGCGCGCGCTGCTGAGGAACGGCAGATTCAGGCCCTGCTCGCGTGCACAGGCGATCGCCTCCTCGTAGCCCGCGTCGGCATGGCGCATCACGCCGGTCGCCGGATCGTTCCACAGGGTCCGCTCGATGCGGCGCGCCGCCGCGGGCGTACCGTCGCAGACGATGACCACCCCGGCGTGCTGCGAGTAGCCCATGCCGACGCCGCCGCCGTGATGGATCGACACCCAGGTGGCGCCGCTCGCGGTATTGAGAAGCGCATTCAGCAGCGGCCAGTCCGCCACCGCGTCCGAGCCGTCGCGCATCGCTTCGGTCTCGCGGTTGGGGCTCGCGACGGAGCCGGAGTCGAGGTGATCGCGCCCGATGACGATCGGCGCGCGCAGCTCGCCTCGCGCCACCATCTCGTTGAAAGCGAGGCCGAGGCGATGCCGGTCGCCCAGACCCACCCAGCAGATGCGCGCCGGCAGTCCCTGGAACTGGATGCGCTCGCGCGCCATATCGAGCCAGTTATGAAGGTGCCGGTCCGCGGGCAAGAGCTCGCGCACTTTTTCGTCGGTGCGGTAGATGTCCTCCGGATCCCCGGAGAGTGCCGCCCAGCGAAACGGGCCGATGCCGCGGCAGAAGAGCGGCCGGATGTATGCCGGGACGAAGCCCGGGAAGGCGAAAGCGTCCTTCAGGCCCTCGTCGAACGCCACCTGGCGGATGTTGTTGCCGTAGTCGAAGACCGGGATGCCTTGGCTTCGGAAGGCGAGCATCGCTTCCACGTGGCGGCGCATGGAGGGCCGCGACTCGCGCGTCACCTGCGCCGGATCCTCGGCCCGCAGGCGATCCCACTTCTCGACCGTCCAGCCCTCAGGGAGATAGCCGTTCACCGGGTCGTGGGCCGAGGTCTGGTCGGTGACCGCGTCCGGGCGCACCCCGCGGCGCAGCAGCTCCGGCAGCACCTCGCAGGCGTTGCCGAGCAGCCCGACCGACAGCGGCTTGCCGTCGCGGTGCGCGCGCTCGAGGAGCTCGAGCGCCTCCCCGAGGTTCGCCGCCTGCCGGTCGAGGTAGCGCGTCTCGAGGCGCTTGGCGATGCGCTCCGGCCGGCATTCGATGGCGAGCATCGAGGCGCCGGCCATGGTGGCGGCGAGCGGCTGCGCGCCGCCCATGCCGCCCAGGCCCGCGGTGAGGATCCACTTGCCGGCGAGCTGGCCGCCGAAGTGCCGGCGGCCCATCTCGGCGAAGGTCTCGTACGTGCCCTGCACGATCCCCTGGCTGCCGATGTAGATCCACGACCCGGCGGTCATCTGGCCGAACATCATGAGGCCCTTGCGGTCGAGGGCGTTGAAATGGTCCCAGTCGGCCCAGCGGGCCACCAGATTGGAGTTGGCGATGAGCACGCGCGGCGCGTCGGCGTGGGTGCGAAACACCCCGACCGGCTTGCCCGACTGGATGAGGAGTGTCTCCTCGTCACCGAGGGCACGCAGCGCCGCGACGATCTGATCGAAGCACTGCCAGTTGCGCGCCGCCTTGCCGATGCCGCCGTACACGACGAGCTCCCCGGGGCGCTCGGCAACCTCGGGGTCGAGGTTGTTGAGGAGCATGCGCAGCGGCGCCTCCGTGAGCCAGCTGCGACAGCTCAAGGTCGTGCCGCGCGGAGCGCGCAGCGTTGGCCGGTTGCCAGGGTCGTTCATGGCGTGACTTTCCTCGCGCCGGCTCTTGAAGGAAGTCCCCGGCGCAACCATTCATGATAAAGGTCCGCGGCGCCGCCTTAACAGCCCTCGAGTGTTCCCCTGCCTGACGGGTTCGGGTAGAATGCGCGCCCCCGCGGGCTGTGTGCCGCGGGGACGGGTGGCTGGTGGCGCGGGTTCGGCGGGTTCCGAGCCGCGGCACCCCCGAGACAAGATGACGGAAAGCCCCCCTGTGGGGCTTTTTTATTGGTGGATGGGCCTTGGGGCCCATTTTTGTTTTGCGAGGGCGAATGGCTGGATCCGTGCGGGAGCGGCTGATGACGCTCATCGAGCCACTGGCGGCGCGGCTCGGCTACGAGCTGGTCGAGCTCGAGTACGGTGCGGGACGCGGGCACGGGACGCTGCGCGTGTTCATCGACTCCGCCGCCGGCGTGGGCGTCGATGACTGCGAGCGGGTGAGCCGCGAGATTTCGGCGCTGCTCGACGTCGAGGACCCGATTCCGAGCGGCTACACGCTCGAGGTATCGTCGCCGGGATTCGACCGCGCGCTGCGCACGCGCGAGCACTTCGGCCGCTTCGTCGGCTCGCGGGTGTTCGTCGAGCTGAAGGAGCCGCGCGCAGGGCGGCGCCGCTATACGGGGCAGCTGCTCGCGGTCGATGAGGAGGGCATTGCGCTCGACGTCGACCGGGAGCGGGTGGCGGTCGCATTCGCGGAGATTGGCAAGGCGCGGCTCGCCTCCTGAGCGGCGGTGCACCGATGCGCGATTTGAGAGGTACAGACGAGTGAACAAGGAAATTCTGATGGTGGTGGACGCCGTCTCCAACGAGAAGGGCGTCGATAAGGAAGTGATCTTCGACGCGCTCGAAGCCGCGCTCGCGTCCGCGACTCGCAAGAAGCACGGCGAGGAGTGGGATGCGCGCGTCGCCATCGACCGCAAGAGCGGCGACTACGAGACCTTCCGGCGCTGGAAGGTGTTCGCCGATGACTCCAAGGAGCTCGAGGTGCCCGAGCGCGAGCTGCGGCTCGAGGATGCGCACGAGATGGATCCCAGGGCCGAGATCGGCGGCTTCGTCGAGCAGCCGATCGAGTCGGTGGCCTTCGGACGCATCGCCGCACAGCAGGCCAAGCAGGTGATCGTGCAGAAGGTCCGCGAGGCGGAGCGCGCTCAGGTCGTGGAGGCCTACCGCGACCGTGTCGGAACGCTCGTAGGGGGCGTGGTGAAGCGCATCGACCGCAACGGCATCTACGTCGATCTGGGTGCCAACGCCGAGGGCTTCGTGCCGCGCACCGACATGATTCCGCGCGAGCAGGCCAAGCCCCAGGACCGCATCAAGGCGTTCCTGAAGGAGGTGCGCTCCGAGCCGCGCGGGCCGCAGTTGTTCCTCACCCGCACCGCTCCCGAGTTCCTGATCGAGCTCTTCAAGCTCGAGGTGCCGGAGGTCGGCCAGGGCCTGATCCAGATCCTCGGCGCCGCGCGCGATCCCGGCGTGCGCGCCAAGATCGCCGTAAAGAGCAACGACCCGCGCATCGACCCGGTGGGCGCCTGCGTCGGCATGCGCGGCTCGCGCGTGCAGGCGGTCTCCAACGAGATCGCCGGCGAGCGGGTCGACATCATCCCGCACGACGACAACGCGGCGCAGTTCGTGATCAATGCGATGTCGCCGGCGGAGGTGATGTCGATCGTGGTCGACGAGGACTCGCACAGCATGGACATCGCGGTCTCCGAGGAGAAGCTCTCCCAGGCCATCGGGCGCGGCGGTCAGAACATCCGCCTCGCGAGCCAGCTCACCGGCTGGGATCTGAACGTCATGACCGAGACCGACGCCGAGGCCAAGAGCGAGACGGAGGCCAAGGAGCTGGTGGCGAACTTCATGAAGCAGCTGGACGTCGACGCCGACGTCGCCACCATCCTGGCGCAGGAGGGCTTCTCGACCATCGAGGAGATCGCCTACGTGCCGCAGGCCGAGCTCGCGGCGATCGAGGAGTTCGACGAGGCGATCGTCAAGGAGCTGCGCAACCGGGCGCGCGACGTGCTACTCACGCAGGCGATCGCCAGCGAGGAGACGCTCGATCAGTCGATGCCGGCGGACGATCTGCTGCTGCTCGAGGGCATGAGCCCGGACCTGGCGCTGGCGCTGGCGCGGCGCGGCGTGCGCACCCGTGAGGAGCTCGCCGAGCAGTCGGTGGATGAGCTCGCGGACATCGAGGGGCTGGCGGCGGACAAGGCGGCGCAGCTCATCATGACGGCGCGTGCCCCGTGGTTCGCGAGCGAGGCTTGAATCTATGGCGGAAGTGACCGTTTCCCAGTTCGCGGAGGTCCTCAAGGTGCCGGTCGACCGGCTGCTGGTGCAGCTCGATCAGGCCGGCATCAAGGTCGAAGGGCCCGAGGATCGCATCAGCGACGATGCCAAGCTCGAGCTCCTGACGCACCTGCGCCGCAGCCACGGCGGCGAGGCCGAGAGCGACGGCGCGCCGCGCAAGATCACCCTCAAGCGCAAGACGCAGAGCGAGCTCAAGCTCGCCAGCGCCCAGGGGCGCGCCCGCACCGTGAATGTCGAGGTTCGCCGCACCCGCAACTACATCAAGCGCGACGTGCTCGAGGAGCAGGCGCGCGCCCAGCAGGACGAGCTCGATCACCGGCGCCACGAGGCCGAGGAGGCCGTGCGCCTCGAGCATGAGAAGCTGGAGGCCGAGCGGCGCGAGCGCGAACGGCTCGAAGCCGATAACCGCCGTCGCGTCGAGGAGGAAGAGACTCGCCGCCGCGCCCAGGAGGACGCACGCCGCGCGTCCGAGCAGCGCACGCGCGACGACGAGGCACGGCGCACCCGCGAGCGCGAGGAGCACGAGCGGGGCGCCGGCGAGCGCGAGCGGCCGCAGCCGGCTGCCGCCGCCCCGCCCGCACCGCGCGAGCGCGCCCCGGTGGCCACCGTCGCGCCGCCAGCTGACGACAAGCACACGCGCTACGGACGCCAGGAATTGCACGTCACCGGTGACGTCAGCTCGCGCTACAAGAAGAAGCGCCGCACCAAGGCCCGGCCGCTGGCGGGCGCCGCCGAAGGCCGCCACGGCTTCGAGATGCCCACCGCGCCGGTGGTGCGCGAGGTCGGCATCGGCGAGACCATCACCGTGGCCGAGCTCGCACAGAAGATGGCGGTCAAGGCCAACGAAGTGATCAAGGTGCTGATGAACATGGGCGTGATGGTGACCATCAACCAGCCCATCGATCAGGACACCGCGGTGCTGGTGGTCGAGGAGATGGGCCACACGGCCAAGCTCCTCAAGGAGGATCAGATCGAGGCCAACCTGCAGGGCGGGCAGGCGGAGACAGAGGTCGAGCCGCGCCCGCCGGTGGTCACCGTGATGGGTCACGTGGACCACGGCAAGACCTCGCTCCTCGACTACATCCGCCGCACCAAGGTGGCCGCGGGCGAGGCCGGCGGCATCACGCAGCACATCGGCGCCTACCACGTCGAGACGCCCAAGGGCGTCATCACCTTCCTCGATACCCCGGGCCACGCGGCCTTCACCGCCATGCGCGCCCGCGGCGCCAAGGCGACCGACGTGGTGGTGCTGGTGGTCGCGGCCGACGACGGCGTCATGCCGCAGACCATCGAGGCCATCCAGCACGCGCGCGCCGCCAACGTGCCGATCGTGGTCGCGGTCAACAAGATCGACAAGGGCGACGCGGACATCGACCGCGTGCGCAACGATCTCTCCAAGCACGAGGTGATCGCGGAGGAGTGGGGCGGTCAGAACATGTTCGTAAGCGTCTCGGCGCGCACCGGTCAGGGGATCGACCAGCTGCTCGAAGCGATCCTGCTGCAGTCCGAGGTGCTCGAGCTGCGTGCGCCGCGCACCGGCCTCGCCTCGGGCGTGGTGATCGAGTCGAGCATCGAGAAGGGGCGTGGCGCGGTCGCGACGGTCCTGGTGAAGAAGGGCACGCTGCGCGTCGGCGACCCGATCATCGCCGGCTCCGAGTTCGGGCGCGTGCGCGCCATGTTCGACGAGAGCGGCAAGCCGGTTGAGGAGGCGCCGCCCTCGATGCCGGTGGTGGTGCTCGGGCTCTCGAGCCCGCCGAACGCCGGCGACGAGATCCTCGCGGCCGAGAGCGAGCGCAAGGCGCGCGAGGTCGCGCTGTACCGGCAGGGCAAGTTCCGCGACGTGAAGCTCGCGCGCCAGACCACCCGCAGCGAGGACGTGTTCTCGCAGATGGGCGAGGCCAAGGCGGGTGTGGTGGCGGTGCTCATCAAGGCCGACGTGCAGGGCAGTGCCGAGGCGCTCACCGAGGCGCTCGACAAGCTCTCCACCGAGGAGGTCCAGGTAAAGGTGATCGCGAGCGGTCTGGGCGGAATCACCGTCTCCGACGTGCAGCTCGCCGCCGCCTCGCGTGCGCACATCATCGGCTTCAACGTGCGCGCCGATGCCGGCGCGCGCGATGCCATGAAGGAGACCGGCGTCGAGGTGCGCTATTACTCGATCATCTACGAAGCCATCGACGACGTGAAGCAGATGATGACCGGCATGCTGCAGCCGGAGATCAAGGAGCAGATCGTGGGCGTCGCGCAGGTGCGCGAGGTGTTCCGCTCGAGCAAGTTCGGCGTGGTGGCCGGGTGCCTGGTGACCGAGGGCTTGGTCCGGCGCAACAATCCGATCCGCGTGCTGCGCGACAACGTGGTGATCTTCGAGGGCGCGCTCGAGTCGTTGCGGCGTTTCAAGGACGACGTGAGCGAAGTGCGCGCCGGCACCGAGTGCGGCATCGGCGTGAAGAACTACCAGGACGTGCGCGTCAACGACCAGATCGAATGCTTCGCGCGCGTCGAGGTGGCCCGGACGCTGTCATGAGCCGTGCGAGCGCTGCAGCATGAGCGAGGCCCGCAGCCGGCGCATCGAGTCGGAAATCCAGCGGGTGCTCGCGGCGCTGATCGCGCGCGAGGTCAAGGACCCGCGCGTCGGTAACGTCACGATCACGGCGGTGCACGTCGCGCCCGACATGGGCTCGGCGCGCGTGTACTTCACGCCGTTCGCGAGTCGCGTGCCACCCGAGCAGGTGCGCCAGGGGCTGACCCACGCCGCGAGCTTCCTGCGCGGGGAGCTCGGCCGACGGCTGTCGCTGCGGCATGCGCCGCGCCTCGAGTTCGTGTTCGATGAGAGCGCCGAGGGGGCCGCACGCCTCACCAGTCTCATCGATCGCGCGGTCGCCGCCGATCGCGCCGCGCACGGTGGTGAGCCTGCCGGCGAGGGCACCGCAGGCGGCGCCGACGGCCCCGCCGCAGGGAGTGCCGGCGCCGGCGACCCGCCGCCGCGCTGAGAGCCTGGCCGTGCCGAGCGGGATCCTGCTGCTCGACAAGCCGTACGGCCTTTCCTCGAACGCCGCTTTGCAGCGCGTGCGGACGCTCTTCGACGGCGAGAAGGCCGGTCACGCCGGCAGCCTCGATCCGCTCGCCACCGGCATGCTGCCGATCTGCCTCGGGGAGGCAACCAAGATCGCCGGTGACATCGTCGCCGGGGCCAAGCGTTACCGCTTCACGATAGCCCTGGGAGCGCGCACCGCGACGGCGGATGCCGAGGGTGAGGTGACCGAGCAGGCGGCGGTGCCGGCGCTCACGCGCGCGGGCGTCGCGGCGGTGCTCGCGGGCTTTGTCGGTCCGCGCGCCCAGGTGCCGCCGATGTACTCGGCGGTGAAGCAGGGTGGGGAGCCGCTCTACCGGCTGGCACGCGCGGGGCGCACGGTCGAGCGTGCCGCGCGCGCGATCGAGCTCTACGATCTGGCGGCGCTCGCCCTCGAGCCACGATCGCTCGAAGTCGAGACGCGTTGCTCGAAGGGAACCTACGTTCGTGTCCTGGCCGAGGAGATTGCCGCCGCGCTCGGCACCGTCGGGCACGTGAGCGCGCTTCGCAGACTCTCGGTGGCGCCGTTCGACTCGGAGCCCATGCAGACGCTCGAGTCGCTCGAGCGGACCTGCGCCGCGGGCGGCGCGCCGCCGCTCCTGCCCGCCGACTACCCGCTGCGCCACCTCCCGGCGGTTCAGCTCACCGCGGCCGATGCCGCGCGGCTTCGCAAGGGCCAGGCGGTCCCGGCGCCGGTGCCGGCAGCGCAGCACCCCGCAGGGCCAGAGGCGGGACGCCTGCGACTCTATGACGAGGCAGGGCGATTCCTGGGAATCGGGGTTGCAGCCGGCGCCGGGGCCGTCAGGCCGCGGCGGCTGCTGAATCCGGAGGCTTAGCGGCTCAATGCCGCGTGATCGCCGGGTCGAGCATCGGCAGCGCGCGGTCGAGATTTGTCTGCCCCGTGCTGTCGATGTCCTGCTTCGAATAGGTACTGCCGAAGCCGGCGCACGCCGTGGACTCATCCTTCAGCGGAATACGGGTGGCCGTCTGGCCGACACAGCCCGCGGGAGGCTTGGCGCTTGCGACCGGGGTCTTGACGGCCGTGGTCTTGTCGGGAGCGGCCGCGCAGGCGGCGAGGGCGAGCGCTGCGCTCAGGGCGAGAGACTTCAGCATGGCAATCACCTCGTTAAGGAGCCTATGCCCGCAAGGGGTGCGCTGCAAGGCACGGAACGCGCGGGGCGGGTTCCCGTTGACGCTCGGCGCTCACTCCACCGGTCACCCCATGCTTGTCGCTCAGGCGCTTGGGCAGGTAGAATGCGCGGCTTACCAAAAGGGCTCTTAGGACAAGTAGTTAGGACTTGAGGACAATGGCTTTAACCAGTGAGAAGAAGGGCGGGATCCTCGCGCAGTTCCGCCGCGGGCCAGCCGACACCGGCTCACCCGAGGTGCAGGTGGCGCTGCTCTCCGAGCGGATCAACGATCTCGGCGGGCACTTCACCGCACACAAGCGCGACCACGCCTCGAGGCGCGGTCTGGTGAAGATGGTGAACCAGCGTCGCAAGCTTCTCGATTACCTCAGAGCCACCCAACCGCAGAAGTACCAGGAGCTCGTCGAGCGCCTGGGACTGCGCCGCTGAGAACGTTCGGGGCCGCCGTCATGGACGCGCGGCCCTCGTCGTTTTTGGCCGAACCTCCAACTTTCGAGGAATGAAGCTTTGAGCGTCGTCAGCAAGTCGTTTCCTTACGGCCCGCACACGGTCACCATCGAGACGGGCGAGGTCGCCCGCCAGGCCGAGGGCGCGGTACGGGTGTCCATGGGCGACACCGTGGTTCTGGTCACCGCGTGCGCGCAGCAAAGCGCAGCGCCGGGACGGGATTTCCTGCCTCTTACCGTCAACTACGTCGAGAAGACCTATGCGGCGGGCCGTATCCCCGGCGGGTTCTTCAAGCGCGAAGGACGGCCGACCGAGAAGGAGACGCTCACCTCGCGTCTGATCGATCGCCCGATCCGGCCGCTGTTCCCCGACAACTTCTACAACGACGTGCAGGTCGTCGCGACCGTGCTGTCGATGGATCCGGACATCGACGCCGATATCCCCGCGCTCCTCGGCGCCTCGGCGGCGCTCGCGCTCTCGGGCATTCCTTTTAATGGTCCGATCGGCGCCGCGCGCGTCGGCTACCGGGATGGGCAGTACCTGCTCAACCCCACGGCCAAGGACCTCGCCGGCTCGCAGCTGCACCTGGTGGTGGCAGGCACGGGGCACGCCGTGCTGATGGTCGAGTCGGAGGCCAAGGGGCTCTCCGAGGAGGTCATGCTGGGCTCGGTCGTTTACGGTCACGAGCAGATGCAGGTGGCCATCGGCGCCATCAAGGCGCTCGTCAGCGAGGCTGGCAAGGGGCGCTGGAAGTGGGAGCCGGCGCCGGAGAACGCGGAGCTCAGCGCGGCGGTCGCGCTGCAGGCGCAGGCCGCGTTGGGTCAGGCCTACAGCATCACCGAGAAGCAGCAGCGCCACACGCGCCTCACTGAGATCAAGAACCAGGTGCTCAGCGCGCTTACCGGCGGCGACCAGCCGAAGTGGACCAAGGAAGCCGTCGAGAACGTGCTGTTCAAGCTCGAGAGCAACATCGTGCGCCAGCGCATCCTCAACGGCGAGCCGCGCATCGACGGGCGCGACACACGCACCGTGCGCCCGATCAGTGTCCGCGTGGGCGTGCTGCCCCGCACGCACGGCTCGGCGCTCTTCACCCGCGGTGAGACCCAGGCGCTGGTCGTGACGACGCTCGGCACCACGCGCGATGCCCAGATCATCGACGGCCTGGAGGGCGAGCGGCGCGAGCCCTTCATGCTGCATTACAACTTCCCGCCATTCTCGGTGGGCGAGACCGGCATGATGGGATCGCCGAAGCGGCGCGAGATCGGCCACGGGAATCTCGCCCGGCGCGGCGTGAACGCCGTGATGCCCGACATGGCTACCTTCCCGTACGTGATCCGCGTGGTCTCGGAGATCCTCGAGTCGAACGGCTCGAGCTCCATGGCCAGCGTCTGTGGCACCTCGCTGTCGCTGATGGACGCCGGCGTTCCCATCAAGGCGCCGGTGGCCGGCGTCGCCATGGGACTCGTGCTCGAGGGCTCGCGCTACAAGGTCCTGACCGACATCCTCGGCGACGAGGATCACCTCGGCGACATGGACTTCAAGGTCGCCGGCACCAAGGACGGCGTGACCGCGCTGCAGATGGACATCAAGGTCGAGGGCGTCACGCCCGAGATCATGAAGGTGGCGCTCGAGCAGGCGCGCGAAGGCCGCCTGCACATCCTCGCTGAGATGAACCGCATCATCCACCAGTCGCGCGACAAGATGTCGGAGTGGGCGCCGTCGATCATCACGCTCAAGATCGATCCGGAGAAGATCCGCGACGTGATCGGCAAGGGCGGCGCGGTCATCCGCCAGATCACCGAGGAAACCGGCACCACCATCGACATCGAGAGCGATGGCACGGTGAAGATCGCCTCCGTTCTCGGTACGGCGGGGCGCGAGGCGCAGCGGCGCATCGAGCTCATCACCGCCGACGTCGAGGTGGGGCGCATCTACGAGGGCAAGGTGGCGCGCCTCATGGACTTCGGCGCGTTCGTCACCATCCTGCCCGGCCGTGACGGCCTGGTGCACATCTCGCAGATCTCAAACGAGCGCGTCGAGCGCGTCAGCGACAAGCTGCGCGAGGGCGATGTCATCCGCGTCAAGGTGCTCGAGGTCGACCGGCAGGGGCGCATCCGCCTGTCGATGCGCGACGTCGACGCGCCTCATTAAATCCGCTGGCTCATTGAGGCGCGTACGCCCGGCTGGCCTCAGGCTTGTGGCGGTCGACCCGCGGCCTGACTGGCGAACTGACGCAGGCTCTGCTCGAGGTAGCTGCCGACCACCCCGCGCGTCGCTACTCCGTAGGAGCGGATGACCTGCGAGAGGAAGTCGCGGCTCATCAGCGGCTCGCTGCCGTGCTCCTGCTCGGCAATCACCTGCAGCAGGATCGAGCGCGTGATGTCCTCCTGCGTCTTCTTATCGATGACGTCGAAGTCGATGCGCTCGATCACCAGGCGACGGATGTCGGCGAGGGTGATGTAACGGCTCTCGACCGTGTCGTACAACCGCCTATTGGGATACTTTTTTATAGTGCGCGGCTCGCTCATCGCACGTCCCTCACTATGGGTGGTGCACCTTCCTTAGTGCAGGGCGTTTGACGCTACCTTAGTACATCGGCAGCACGAACCCAACTCCCAACACCGCTTGTCGCACCCGTTCTACCGCTCGAGCAGCACCTCCTTGATGCCGTGAAACCGCTCGACGCTCCAATGGGCGCGGGCCCAGGCGAGGATCGCGGCAGGCGGCTCAAGCTCGAGCTTAGGCGGAGGGGTTTGCCGAAGCAGCGTAAGTGATTGATATAGCTGGGCACCTGTCTTTTGCGAGTCAAGCGCCAGCGATCGGCGCGACTTGCTCAACTTGCCTTTCTCCCGCTCCACGACGAGGGGAAGGTGGGTGTAGCGCGGCGTCGGGAGCCGAAGTGCCCTCTGCAGGGCGATCTGCCAGGGCGTGTTATCGAGAAGGTCCGCCCCACGCACGACGTCGGTGACCCCCTGGCGCGCGTCATCGACCACCACCGCGAGCTGATAGGCGAATGTCCCGTCGCGGCGCCTTAGCACGACGTCGCCGCGCTCGCCCAGCCTGAACGAGCACAGGCCCTGCGCGCGGTCGTGGAACTCGGTCAGCCCGTCGTCGACGCGAAAGCGCGTGGCGGTCGCTCCGGAGCGCTGCGGACCGTTACGGCAGGTACCAGGGTAGCCGCCCTCGCCACTCCTCTCGCGGCGGCTGCAGCTGCACTCGAAGGTGAGGCCTTGCCGCGCGAGCTCCTCGAGCGCCTCGGCGTAGCCACTGCGGCGCCTGCTCTGATATTCGACGGCGCCGTCCCAGGCGAGCCCGTGCGCTTCGAGCGTGCGCAGCATCTGATCCGCGCAGCCGGGGATCTCGCGTTCGCTGTCGAGGTCCTCCATGCGCACGAGCCAGCCGCCGCCGTGGTGGCGGGCGTCCAGGTAGCTTCCGAGGGCTGCAACCAGCGAGCCGAGGTGCAATGGCCCGGTGGGCGAGGGCGCGAAGCGCCCGACGTAAGGCGATTCAGCGATAGCGGTCGTCGCGGTCGCCGTATTGCCGCTCGCGCCGTTCGCGCCGTTCCTGCGCCTCGATGCTGAGGGTTGCCACCGGGCGTGCCTCGAGGCGCTTGATGCCGATCTCCTCGCCGGTCTCGAGGCAGTAGCCGTAGGAGCCGTCGTCTATGCGCTTCAGGGCATCGTCGATCTTGCGGATCAACTTGCGCTCGCGGTCGCGCGTGCGCAGCTCGAGGCTGAACTCCTCTTCCTGGGTGGCGCGGTCGTTGGGATCAGGGAAGTTCGCCGCCTCGTCCTTCATGTGGGAGACCGTGCGGTCCACCTCGACCATCAGGTCGCGCTTCCAGCTGTTGAGGATGCTCCTGAAGTGGTCGAGCTGCTCCTTGCTCATGTACTGCTCGCCGCGCTTGACGATGTACGGCTGTACGTTGCGCGGCCCGGCGAGCAGGCTCCCCGGCTCTGCTCCCTCGACATCGTCGCCGTCCCCGGGGGCCGCACGGGCTGCCGGCGGCACGGGGCTCACCGGGCGCGGGGGCTCGCGCGGCACTGGCGGCGCACCAGCCGGGCGGGCGATCCTGCGCGCATCGACCGGCTGAGTGGCCGGCGCGGGGGGATGGGCGAGCGGCTTCTTCGGGGGGCTGGGGCTCTTGCGGCCGTGGACGGCGGCGCGTCCACGCCCGGTCTCGGTCTTACGTGCGGCGGCAATCTTGCGCACCGCGGGTCGGCCTGTCGCCTTCCTGCCCTTGGCGGACTTAGGCGCTGTCTTCTTGGCCGGCATCAATCGCTCCTCGAGAGATCAGGGTCTTTGAAGAACGCGCGATTATACCGGCCGACTTTGGCGTGTACAGACGGGCATTTACTGCAGGTCTTGGCGCGGTGCGGCGCAGCGGACTTCAGGGCAGAGCGACCGGGGACGGAGGCTGCCAGCCCGGCTGTCTGCGCTCGGCGACAATGGTGGTCAGGATCCCGCCGCGCACGTTGAAGCGCGCCGTCAGGCGCAGGTAGCGCGCCGCGACCGCGGCGTCCAGGTGATCGGCGATCTCATTGGTCACGGCCTCGTGGAAGGCACCCCGGTCGCGGAACGACCAGATGTAGAGCTTCAGAGATTTCAGCTCGACGCAGCGCCGGTCCGGAACGTACTCGAGATCGAGCGTCGCAAAATCCGGCTGTCCGGTGCGCGGACACAGGCAGGTGAACTCGGGGATGTGCATGCGGATGGTGTAGTCACGCCCGGTCTCGGGATTCGCGAACGTCTCGAGCTGCGTGGTGGGCGTCGCGGGCATATTCCACTACACTACACCATCGGCCGGGATCGCCTGCGGCGACTCCGGCTGCGTCGCGGGGGATAGAAGGCACAGATGCGGCTGACCAAGATCAAGCTCGCCGGCTTCAAATCCTTCGTCGATCCCACCACCATCAGCTTCCCCAGCAATCTCACCGGTGTCGTTGGCCCCAACGGCTGCGGCAAGTCGAATGTCATCGACGCGGTGCGCTGGGTCATGGGCGAGCTGTCCGCCAAGACGCTGCGCGGCGACAACATGGCCGACGTGGTGTTCAACGGCTCGAGCGCGCGCAAGCCGGTGGGGAGCGCCGGCGTCGAGCTGGTGTTCGACAACTCCGACGGCAAGATCGGCGGCCCGTACGCGAGCTATGCCGAGATCTCGCTCCGGCGCCAGGTATCGCGCGACGGCCAGTCCGCCTACTTCATCAACGGCGTGCGCTGCCGGCGCAAGGACATCACCAATCTGTTTCTCGGCACCGGCCTCGGCTCGCGCAGCTACGCCATCATCGAGCAGGGGATGATCACGCGCGTCATCGACGCCCGCAGCGAGGACATGCGCGCGTTCGTCGAAGAGGCGGCCGGCATCTCCCGCTACAAGGAGCGGCGCAAGGAGACCGAGGCGCGCATCGCCGAAACACGCGAGAACCTCGAGCGGCTGCAGGACGTGCGCGATGAGGTCGAAAAGCAGATCCGCCACCTGCAGCGCCAGGCCGCCACGGCGCGCCGCTATCAGGGGCTGAAGGACGGCGAGCGGCGGCTGGTGGCCGAGCTCATCGCCCTGAAGTTACGCGACCTCGACAGCGGCGCCGAGGTTCACGACGCGCAGCTGCGCGGGCGCGAGCTCGCCATGCAGGCGGAGCTCGCCGGGCAGCGCGCCGCCGAGGCGGCGCTCGAGAAGCAGCGTGCCGCGCAAGCTCAAGACAGCGAACGCATGAGCGCGGTGCAGGCACGCTACTACGAGGCCGGCGCGGACATCTCGCGCCTCGAGCAGAGCATCGAGCACACCCGCGAGCTGCGCGAGCGGCAGCGCGGCGATCTCACCCAGGCGACCGCGACGCTCGCCGAGCTCGCCACCCACATCAGCCGCGACGAGGCGCAGCTCGCCGCGGTGCGCGCCGAGCTCGCGCAGCTCGCGCCGGCGCTGACCGCGGCAGAAGCGGCGGAGCGCGACGCGGCGCGCGCGCTCGCGGCCGGCGAGCAGGCGCTCAACGAGGCGCAGCAGCGCTGGGAACAGCACACGCTCGCGGCAGCTGCCGCCGAGCGGACCGCCCAGGTCGAGCGCACCCGCATTGGGGAGCTCGAGAATCAGCTGCGCCGGCTCGATGCCCAGGCGCAGCGCCTCGCCGCGGAGCGCGGCGCGCTCGCCGCGCCGGGCACGGGCGGTCAGCTCTCGCTCCTCGAGCGTGAGGAAGCCGAGGCGCGCACCGCGGGCGATGCGCGTGGTCTCGCGCTCGCCCGCGCCCAGGAGCGCGTACTGCTCGCGCGCGCCGCACAGCTCGCCGCAGAGGCCGGGCTCGAGGAGGCGCGCACG
>DATMMK010000089.1:0-5438 GCA_035569755.1 Steroidobacteraceae bacterium | reverse complement strand
CTTGACGATCGATGCGTAGAGCTTGTCGACGAACTCCGCCACTTCCGGCGTCGAGCCGGAGGTCACCTTGCGGATGGTGGTGAGGCGATGCTCCTTGTCGCCGGGATTGATCCGCTCGGGGCTGTAGCCGGCGAAGAAGTCGTGATTGAACTTCAAGCCCGACTCCCGCTCGAGGATCGGCACGCAGACTTCCTCGGTGCAGCCCGGGTAGACGGTCGACTCGTAGATCACGACCGCCCCAGTGCGCATCACCTTGCCGATGGTCTCGCTGGCGCGCACGAGCGGTGTCAGGTCCGGCCGCTTGTAGCCGTCGATCGGGGTCGGCACCGTCACGATGAACACCCGGCAGCGCTTGAGGTCGGTAAGCTCCGTGGTAAAGCTCAGGCGTTGCGCGCTCTTGAGCTCCTCGGACGTCACTTCGAGGGTAGTGTCGCGGCCGGCGCGCAGCTGCGCCACGCGCTCGGGCTTGACGTCAAAGCCAACCGTATCGAAGCGCTTGCCGAACTCGACCGCGAGTGGCAGTCCGACGTACCCAAGACCCACCACCGCAATGCGGCAGTTACGGAGCTTCAGCATTTCGTTCTTTCAATCGAAGGGGGTCGCCGCATCACTGAGCGGTGCGCGTCAGGCGCTGGAGCGCTGCGCGACGGCAGCGAGCCCCGGGTCGGTGAGAGGCCACAGACACCGTCCGCCGCTCGCGCGCGCGATGAGCGCGAGCATGCTCTCGTGCGCTCGCGTTTCCTCGTCCGAGGCCGGTAGCACGATGAGCTCGAGTCCCGCGCGCACCAGCATCCGAGTGAGCCGTGCTCCTTCGGCCGCGTGCGTGGGGTCTGCGGCCTCTGCGAGCGCGAGCGCGCCCTGGCCGCCGGTCATCGCGAGATAGACGTCGGCGAGGATACGCGCATCGAGGAGCGCCCCGTGGAGCTCGCGGTGCGAGTTGTCGACCTCGTAGCGCTTAGCGAGCGCATCGAGGCTATTGCGCTGTCCCGGGTGCATCTCGCGCGCCAGCGCGAGCGTATCGAGCACCTGGCAGACGGAGGCGACGCGGCGGATCTCGCCGGGAAGGCGTGCGAGCTCGGCATCGAGGAACGCCACGTCGAACTCGGCGTTGTGCATAACGAGCTCGGCATCGGCTAGAAAGGCGAGCAGCTCCTCGTGAATCTCCGCAAAGCGCGGCTGGCCGTCGAGCTCGGTGCGCGAGAGGCCGTGCACGGCGAGCGCCGCTTCGTCGATCTCGCGCTCGGGATTTAAGTAGCGATGAAAGGTGCGCCCCGTGGCGCGGCGGTTGACGAGCTCGATGCAGCCGATCTCGATGATCCGGTGCCCGAGCCCCGGCTCGAGGCCGGTCGTCTCGGTATCGAGAACGATCTGTCGCATGGGGCGCGAGTCTACCGTAAGGCGGACCGCCCTAAGGCGTCGATCGCCTCATTGGCGAGGCGATCGACACGCTCGTTGCCTTCGACGCCCGCGTGTCCCGGCACCCAGTGCCACTCGATGCGGTGTGGAACAATGAGCTCATCGAGCCGCTCCCAGAGATCCTGGTTCTTGACGGGTTTCTTGTCCGCCGTCCGCCAGCCCCGCGCCTTCCACGAAGCGAGCCATTCGGTGACGCCGCGCCGGACGTACTCCGAATCGGTGTAGACGCGCACCTCGACCGGACGCTGCAGCGCTTCGAGCGCACGGATCACCGCGGTGAGCTCCATGCGGTTATTGGTGGTGTGAGGCTCGGCGCCGGAAATCTCCTTCTCGTGCGTGCCGCGCCTCAGCAGCGCCGCCCAGCCGCCGACGCCAGGATTGCCGCGGCACGCACCGTCGGTATAGATCTCGACGGCGCCGGTTGTTTGCGCAGCTGCCACCTTGGGTAGAGGCGTCTTTGCTCTCAAAGCCCCGAGCGCGTCGTCGGCTTCACGAGCCCGCCGATCACCGCCGGCCGCTGCTCCCGCAGGCGCGGGCGGATCGGTGTCATCGTGTAGAGGCGCTTTCGCGCCTTGAGGAGATACGCGCCCGCCGGCAGCGGGTACGTGAGCCCGGGGTGCAGCAAGCGTCCGGTTCCCCTGCCGGGAGAGCGCCCGCGGCTCCAGGGGCTCAAGTAGAGATAGCGCGTCGCGGCGACGACTTCGTAGCCGAGGAGCACCAGCCACTCGCGTACTAAATTCCCCGACAACACGCGGCGCATCCCGGGCGGGAAGCCGTTGCGGCTCGCCCGCGCACGCAGACCCCAGAGGCTGAAGGGCCGGAAGCCGAGGATCAGCAGCTGCCCCTCACCCACCAGCACGCGATCCACCTCGCGCAGGATCGCGTACGGATCGGGCGCGAATTCGAGCGTGTGCGGCAGGAGCGCCGCGTCGATCGAATCGCTCGTCACCGGAAGGTGCGCGGGGCGGGCGATGATGTCGGCACCGCCTGGAAAGCCGGAGGTGGCCACGAGACTCTGGCGGCGTGTACGACCCCGCGCCAGGAGGTCCCGGGAGCCTCCCCACGCCCCGATCTGCAGCAGCTCCCACCCAAAGACGTCCTCCATCGCCTCGCCCAAGAGCTCTGCCTCGACGGCAAGCACCGAGCGCCCCAGCGGAGTGCCCCACCAGGCCGCCAGGGCCGCGTCGCGCTCACCAATGCTTGAAGTGCGAACTGGCACGATAGAAAGGCTGGTAAATATGTGAACTTCCCGGTTAAATTCCGGGTCCTGAACCAGTAGCGTCCCAATACCAAGAACCCGCGCCCGAGGGACCCAGGGCGTCGGGAAACTTAGCACGGCTACCGGGGGTACGAAACCTTGAGAACCGCAGCGATGACACGAGTGCGCCAGGGATTGGCTTGGACCGCGCTGATCGCCCTTTGTGCGTGCGCGCACTCTCCCCCACGGCTCGCCGTGGCTCCCACGCCGACCGCGGTGGCAACGCCGACGACCCCTACCGAAGTCGCGCTGCCCTCACCGTCTGTTCCGCCCTCCTCCCCGTCAGCCACCGCGCCGACAGAAGCTCCGGGGAGCACGGCCGCCGCGGAGGCGCCCGAAGCTGCGGTCGCAGCGCCTGCGGTCGAGGCGATCGTTCCCCCGGCCCCCACATCTCAGACCGGTCCCGCAGCCCCGCCGGCTGCCGGCGCCGCGTCGGCGGGCGATAGCACGCCGCCCGCGGCCGTGGCGAGCGCGGCGCCCGAGTCACCGGTCGCCTCACCCGTGCAGTACAGCGACCTCTTCGAGCGGATGCGTGGGGGATTTAAGCTCGAGGACGGTGATCACAAGGCGATCGATCAGCAGCTGCGCTGGTACGCGAACAATCCGGACTATCTGCAGCGCTCCTTCGGACGCGCGGACCTCTACCTCTACCACATCGTGACCGAGCTCGAATCGCGCGGCATGCCGCTCGAGCTCGCGCTCTTGCCGGTCGTCGAGAGCGCCTTCGAGCCCTACGCGTACTCGCGCGCCCGCGCGACGGGACTGTGGCAATTCATCCCGGGAACGGGCTCGCGCTATGGACTGCGGCAGGACTGGTGGTACGACGGCCGTCGCGACATCGTCGAGTCGACGCGCGCCGCGCTCGATTACCTCCAATCGCTCCACGATGAGTTCAACGGCGACTGGCTGCTCGCGATCGCCGCCTACAATTGCGGCGAGCTCATCGTCGAGCGCTCGGTCGCGATGAACCGCGCCTCCGGTCGCCCGATCGACTTCTGGAGCCTGTGGCTCCCGAAAGAGACGCGCGCCTACGTGCCGAAGCTCCTCGCCATGCGGCGCCTGGTACTCGATCCCCGCGCCTACGGCCTCGAGATCACCCCGGTCGCGAACCAACCCTATTTCGCGCGAGTCGCAACCGGTGGCCAGATCAGCCTGAAAGTCGCCGCCGAAATCGCCGGCATCACGCCCGATGAGCTCTATGAGCTCAATCCCGCCTTCCATCGCTGGGCCACCGACCCGGTCGGCCCGTACTACCTGCTGCTGCCGGTGGACGCCGCAGAGGTGTTCACGCAGAACACCGCGCAGCTCTCGCCCGACCAGCTGCTCGGGGTCACGCAGTACCGGGTGAAGCGCGGCGACTCCGTCGCCTCGGTGGCGCAGCATTTCCACACCACCGTCAACGTCATCCGCCAGCTGAACGACCTGCCCGAAGGACGCCTCACCGTGGGCGAGGACCTGCGGGTGCCGGCGGATGCGGAGCTCCCCGCAAAGGTGGTGCTCGCGGCGGCGCGTGTCGATGGTCGCGTGCGCGGCCACCGCCCTCACGTGCTCGTCGTGCGCCACGGCGACACGCTCTATTCCATCGCGCGCCGCAATCGCATGGACGTGGGCACGCTCGCCGCGATGAACGGCATGCAGCCGGGAGATGCGCTGCGCGCCGGTCAGAGGATCAAGGTCGCCGGCAGCGCCAGCTCCTCGGGGCACTCGCGCTCTCACCGGCATGTCCTCTACACCGTGCGCAGCGGCGACACCGTGGCCGGGATCGCCCAGCTCTTCCAGTGCAGCGTGCCGCAGCTGGCGGCGTGGAACGGCTTAGGCGCCCATCCGCACATTCATGCGGGGCAGAAGCTGCGCATCCACGTGGTGCGGCATACCTGATCCGGCATAATCGAAGCCGGGAGGACTCCACATGGGATTTCTTGCCGGCAAGCGCGCCTTCATCGTGGGCGTTGCGACCGATCGCTCGATCGCCTGGGGCATCGCGCAGGCGATGCACCGTGAGGGGGCCGAGCTCGCCTTCTCCTACGTGAACGACAAGATGAAGGAGCGAGTCGAGCCGCTAGCCCACTCGCTCGGCTCGCGTCTCACCATGCCGCTCGACGTGACCGTCGACGGGCAGATCGACGCGGCCTACGAGCTCCTGAAGCGCGAGTGGGGCACACTGGATGTCGTCGTGCACGCGGTGGCTTTCGCGCCGCGCGAAGCGCTCACCGGCACGTTCGTCGCGGCGACCAGCCGCGAGGGGTTTCGCGTCGCGCACGATGTATCGAGCTACAGCCTGACCGCGCTTGCCCGCGGCGCGCAGTCCCTGATGGCCGGCCGCGCGGGGGCGATCCTCACCCTCACCTACCTCGGCGCGATGCGCTCGATCCCGGGCTACAACGTCATGGGTCTCGCCAAGGCGAGCCTCGAGGCCAATGTGCGCTTTCTCGCCGCGGATTTAGGTCCGCAGGGGATCCGCGTCAACGGCATCTCGGCGGGCCCGATCAAGACCCTCGCCGCGGCCGGCATTCCGGGGTTTCGCAAGATGCTGAGCCGCGTCGCGGAGGTTGCCCCCATGCGCCGCAACGTCACGCCCGAGGACGTTGGCAACGCCGCGGCGTTCCTGTGCTCGGATCTTGCGGCCGGGATCACGGGCGAGATCCTCTATGTCGACAGCGGTTTCAGCACCGTCGGCATGAGTTTCGCGCTCGAAGCGGAGGGTTGAGCGCCCCGCGGTGCGGCGCGTTACCGCTACTCGAAGGCCTTGGGGTTCTTCTTGACC
>DATMMK010000088.1:0-4279 GCA_035569755.1 Steroidobacteraceae bacterium | reverse complement strand
GTCCCATGAAGGTGCGGGCGGCGGCGCGGAAGGCGATGGCGCGGGCGCCGGGGACCCCCAGGTCGGAGCCGGCGGCGCGGCGGCGCCCGACGGCCCCCACGACGGCGCGCTCGGCGCAACCGGCGGCGCGGTCGGTGCGGCCCCCCAGGTAGGGGCGGCGGGAGCAGTTGGCGACGCCGGCGCGGCCGGTGGGGGCGCTCCCCAAGTCGGCGCGGGCGCCTGCGGAGCGGATGCCGGAGGCGGAGGCGGAGCCGCGGCGGCAGGTGGCGGTGGCGGAGGCGCGGGAGGCGGTGCGGCCGGAGCCGCCGATGGGGCCGTCCCAGGACCCCACCCAGACGAGGCGGACCGGGCAGGTGGCTGGTCCCAGCTCGGCGAGGGCGGCGCGACGACCGTCGGAGCCATAGAGGGTGCGTGGGTGGCGGCGGGCGGCGGAGCCCAGGTCGTGACGGATTGGCCCGGAGCCCCGGCCGAATTCGGGACCGGCGTCGCCGGGCGAACTGGAGGGCCGGCCTTCTTGCGCCTGACATGGCGCCGGCGCGCCCTCAGGTAAAGAAGGCCCGCGATCAGAGCCGCGACCGCGAGGACTAGATCCGCATAGACCGTTTCAACTGGCATCCGGTGGGGGGCCTCCCTTGTCCCGAGTCCGTCTTTGGATCAATTTCGTAAACACCTGCCTGCGGACCCGCGCTCTCGTCGCGTGTCGACGCGTCGTGCTGAAGTATGCCATCCGTACTCGCACCTCGGCCAGACCTTAAACGGTGCCACTGATGAGCACGCGGCCGGACGCCACCCCAGGGACGGTGATGTCGGCGTCGAGCGAGTGACGTCCTGCGCCGAGGGGCTGCCCGGTGACCACGTGAATGCGGAGGCTGCGGCCGACGGGCATGTCGAGGTGGCGTGGAAAGGGCGCGCGCCCCGCGTTCGTCTCGATCTGGATGTCGTGGCGGAGCATCGGGACGCCATCGAGACGCAGGCTGCCGATTCCGGCGAGCACCGCGGGTCGGGTCCGGTTCTCGAGCACAAAGCTCAAGCCGTCGTCTTCCGCCCGCAGGCTCGCCAGGTCGGCGAGGCCTTCGGCCAGGTAGCGTGGAAGCTCGGGCCGCGGCCGCGGCGACGGCAGCGTCGATGTCACCGTGAAACGCAGCTCGGCCTGGTCGACCACCCGGCCGGAAACGCTGAGCGAGGCGTCGAGCCGGTACGCGCCTTCGACCTCGAGGGGGACGCTCAATGTGGTGGCGTTGACGGCCGGCTCGAACGCGGTAGGCAGCTCCACATCAGCTGCGCCCGAGAACTTCCGCTGCAGCGCGTCCGCGAGATGACTCACGCCGCGCCGGCCGGCGCGTCGCTCGCGCATCAGCGTCCAGCGCACTACGGCTGATCCGCCGAGGTCCGGGTCGTCGTTGACGATGACGAGTCGAGCGCTGAAGGGAACTGCGGGCCGCTGGATGATTCCAAAAGGTCGATCCGGATCGAACGCGAGAGGTTCGATGATCAGGCGCGTGGGTCTGAAGGCCTGCGCCAGCGCCTCCAGCGCCGGCCTCGGCCGGCGAGCGTGATCCAGCAGGCCGAACCCGATGCCTGGAAACGGGTCGACGAGGTGATAAGCAAATGCTCCCCAGCAAGGCTCGAACTTCCGCGTTCTCAAATGCTCCGCCGCTACGCGCACGAGGTGGGCTTGAAATGCCTGAGAGGATTCGACGTAGGCCTCGAGGCTCGTGTGCGCTGAAGGCAGCCCGACCCCACGCTCGGCCCAGTTGATGGGCTGAAAGCCCGCGTACCGCCAGGCGGCGTCGTCGTCGGCGACCGGCCACCGAGCGCCGCGGGCACCGCCGGCGTCGATGAGCTCCCACACCGGCGAGTCGACGCCGGGCAGCGCTTGCGCACCGAATGCGGTGGCCATCACCGGCTCTGCATCGGTGAGGTCACGCCACGCTCCGGAGTCCCACCCCAGCAAAAGATGCTGGTCGACGTCACCCGAAGCGGCCAGCGCGGGACGTGTGCGGTCGAGACGCTCGAACGTCGCCCGCAGCTCCTGGTCGATCGAGATGTTCTGCCGCACCGCATTCACGTCGCCGAGGTCGGAGTTGGCCGCGAGCCATGGCGGGTCGTTGTGCGCGACCCATACGGCAACCGAAGGACGGTTGCGCAGCAGCTCGACCATCTCGGCCTGCTGCTCACGCGCCGCTGCATCGAAGAAGCGCCCGTCGTCGCTGCGCGCGTGATATGCGTATGCGCCGAGGAGTGGCATCTCCTGGAGGAGCAGCATCCCCGCCTCATCCGCGCGTTGGTAGAAGTCGATTGGGAGGACGTTCGCGAGGACGCGAAGCGCATCCAGGTTGGTTTCCTTGGCGATGCGCAGGTCGGAGTCGAAGCGCTCGGGGGTGAGCTCGTCGAGGCGATACGAGGGCGCATAGCAAGCGCCCCGCAAGAACATCGGCCGGCCGTTGACGGCGAAGCTCCAGCGACGCGGCCCGATGTCCCACTTCAACTCTCGGAACGCGAACGCGTCCTCGACGCGCGTCGACTCGGCGCCACCGGCGGCGCGGGCGACCATCTCGGCCCGATACATCGGCTGTTCGCCGAAACGCCACGGTTCCCATCGCCTGGCGCGGGGGAGGGCGAGCTTCATCGACACGGTTTGCTCTCCCCCGCCGGCCAGCCGCACCTCGCGATGCAGGCGCAGTGGCGCCGCGTTTGGCTCCGCGCCGGCCGAGGAGACCACGACCTCGATCTGTCCGTCCATCTGGCGTCCGTCGAGGTTGCGCAGGCGCGCCTCGACCTCCAGCCGTCCGTCGCCGGCTTCAAAACCGGGCTTGAGCCGCATCCACTCGATGGCGATCGGACCGATGTACTCGAGCTCGACCGGGCGCCACAGCCCGACCGGCACCTCCCAACGGTATGGGTCGGGCAGGCTCGAATACGCCGACGCCGGGTACGGCTTCAGCTCGCCGTCGTTGAACACGCCCATGATGTGGCGTTTCTTGTCGGGCTGGGTCTCGACCGGCGATTCGCAGCAGATGACGAGCAGGTTCTCGTCCTTCAGGTAAGGGGTGAGGTCGAAGCCGAACGGAGCGAAATATCCGTAATGCGAACCGAGCAGCTTGCCGTTGAGCCACGCGTGGGTGGCAAGAAATGCGCCGCCGATGCGCAGGAGCACGCGTCCGGAATGGTCGGGACGCTGAAACTCGGTGCGGTACCACACCGCCTGCCGGTCCCTGCGCGCCGCGAGCTGGCGCGGAACTTCGATCGGCTTCCAGCCCAGTCCCCGGCCGAGGTTGAGGCGTTCGGCCTCGCCTTCGCCGAGGGGCATCCACACCGCCTCCCAGCCACTGAGCTCGCGGATGCCGCCGGACCGCTGTGGCAGCGGGAGGAAAAGGCAGTCGCTCAATTCGACTTGGGGGGACGGGTGGGCGTGGTCCTGACGAAGGCGCCGTCCGCGGTCGCGCAGAAGATGACCTCGCGCTTCATCGCCTCGGCAAAAGATGTTTCACGGCCTCGCTCGATGAGCGCCAGGATGCTGCCACCGAAGCCCGCGCCCATGATGCGGGCGCCAAAGCAGCCCTCGACCCCCCACGCCTGCTCGACCAGCGCGTCGACCGTCGGCGTCGACACCTCGAAATCATCACGCAAGCTCTGATGCGATTCCTTGAGCAGCACGCCCAATCGTTCGAAGCGGCGCTCCTTGAGCGCATCCACAAACGCGTGGACGCGAGCGACCTCCGTTTCGAAATGCCGGCGCCGTTTCGGGTCGCCCGCCTCCGCTTCGCGGCGCCTCTCGTTGTAAGGAGTGTCGGCCAGCGAGCGATGCTCGCCGGAATCGATGACAGCGATCACGAGCTCGTCAGGAAAAGGCACCGCTTGATATTCAAGGGTCGCGCAGTCGAGCAGCAAGGCATGCCCGCGGCGGCCGAGGGCAGAAGCGAACTGGTCCATCACGCCCACATGCACTCCGGTGGCCGCCTGCTCGGCACGCTGACACGCAAGGGCGGCCTCGACACCGCCTAGCTCGGGACGTAGGCCTGCGGTGATCGCGACCAGGAGCGCCGCCGAAGAGCTGAGGCCAGACCCGGGTGGGACGTCGGACTCCACCGCCACTGACTGCGGTGGCGCGCCCAGCTCGATGCCGATTGCGCGCAGGTAGTCGAGGCCGCCGCCCACGTTGCTTTCCATCGACCACTCTTTGGCCGCGTGCCCGCTGACCCGCGTGTGCCGATCGACAGCGGCCGGCAGCACGACGCCTCCGAGGTAATCGACGTGCTCCCCGATGAGGTTCACCCGG
>DATMMK010000087.1:0-2208 GCA_035569755.1 Steroidobacteraceae bacterium | reverse complement strand
TCCGCGTCCGACCTGCTGGCCGCCGCCGAGCTCGGGCCGGTCGACGAACTCCAGCGGGCGCGGCTGGAACGGTTGCGCGCGCAGATCGCGTTCGCCAGCCGGCGCGGGCGCGACGCGCCGCCGCTGCTGCTCGAGGCGGCCAGGCGGCTCGATCCCCTGGACGCCGCGCTGGCCCGCGAGACCTATCTCGAGGCGATCGCGGCGGCGATGTTCGCCGGGCGCCTCGGCACCGGCCCGGATGTGCATGAGGTGGCCGAGGCGGCGCGCGCGTCGAACCGGGTGCCGGCCCCGGGCCCGGCCGACCGGCTCCTCGACGCCCTCGTGACCCGGTTCACCGAGGGGTACGCGGCGTCGGTCGAGCCGCTTTCGCGGGCGCTGCGTGCGTTCGGCGAACCCGACGGCGGCGGCGAGGATAGGCGGTGGCTGTGGCTGGCGTGCCGCCTCGCGCAGGATCTCTGGGACGACGAACTCTGGCACGTGCTCGCGACCTGCGGCGTGCGCCTGGCGCGCGAGACCGGCGCGCTCCACCTGCTCCCGAACGCGCTCAATTACCTCGCCGCGTTCAACGTGCATTCGGGGGCGTTCACTACCGCCGCAGAGCTGATCGCCGAGGTCGATCCGATCACGCAGGCGACCGGAATCCCGCCGCTCAGGTACGCGGCGAGCACGCTGCTCGTGGCGCGCGGCGATCAGGCGCAGGCGCTGTCGCTGCTCGAATGGGGCTTGCGGAATGTGACCGAGCGGGGCGAGGGGTCGGCGCTCGGACTGGCCTCGTGGCTTTACGCGTTGCTGTACAACAGTCAAGGCCTCTACGGCGAGGCGCTCGCGGCCGCACGGCGGGCCTGCGAGCACGAGGACGTCATCGCGTACGGCTGGGCCCTGGTCGAGCTGATCGAGGCTGGCGTCCGCGGCGGGCGGCCGGACGAGGCCGCCGCTGCGCTCGACCGGCTGAGCGAGCGCACGCGGGCGAGCGGCACCGAATGGGCGCTCGGCACCGAAGCGCGCTGCCGTGCGCTGCTGAGCGACGACGAGTCCCTCTACCGCGAGTCGGTCGAGCGGCTCGCCCGCAGCCGCGCGGCGGTCGAGCTGGCGCGCAGCCGGCTCCTGTACGGCGAGTGGCTGCGTCGTGAGAACCGTCGCGCGGACGCGCGCGAGCAGTTGCGAGTTGCCCACGAGATGTTCAGCCGCATGGGCGCGGAAGCGTTCGCCGAGCGCGCTCGTCACGAACTATCGGCCACCGGCGAGACGGTACGCAAACGTACCGTCGAGACGCTCGACGAGCTCACCGCGCAGGAGGCGCAGGTCGCCCGGCTCGCGGCCCAGGGGCACACGAACCCGGAGATCGGCGCCCAGCTGTTCATCAGCCCGCGCACGGTCGAGTATCACCTGCACAAGGTGTTCCCGAAGCTCGGTATCAGTTCGCGCAAAGAGCTCCGGAGGGCGCTCCCGGGCGCGGAGCACGCCGCTTTGCCCGCCTAGCCGGTCAGACCCAGATCACCGACGCCAACCTGCGGGTTCACCTGTCGCTGCTGGCGCATCGCCTGAATCAGCGGCCCATTCTCACTCCTGAAGCGAGGCGAGCTGTTCGGAGAAGCGAGCCATCGCGTCGAGGTACAGGAAGGGCCCCCAGCTCACGCGCGCTACGCCCGCGGCGGCCAGCTGGGCGAGCGACGGCATCTGCGGCAGGCGTGCGACGTTCACCGGGCCGCGGACTTCCGAGGTGAAGCGGTGCAGCGCGTCCGTCTCCCATAGGACGATCGGGTACACGCAGTCGGCGCCGGCCTCGAGGTAGGCATTCGCGCGCCGGACCGCCTCAGGAACGAGCCCCTCCTGGGTCCCGGGGCCGGCGCCGGCGAGGAAGGGACCGAGGAAGACATCAACCCGGGCGTTGATCACGAGCCGGTAGCCGTCCGCCGACGCGGCCTGGCGGACCGCCCGGAGCCATTGCGCGTGGTGGTCGGGATCGCGGAGGCCGCCGACGGTGTGGTCGGTGTCCTCGAGGTTGCAGCCGGCGGCCCCGGCGCTCCGCAGCGCAGCGACCAGCTCGGCGGGCTGCATCCCGTAGCCGGCCTCGGCGTCGACGGTCACGGGCACCTCGACGCCCCTTGCTATCCGCGCGGCCGCGGCGAGCATCTCATCGGCCGGCGCACCCTCCTGGTCCTCATAGCCGAGCGTCGCGGCCACGCCGGCGCTGGTGGTCGCGACCAC
>DATMMK010000086.1:0-3663 GCA_035569755.1 Steroidobacteraceae bacterium | reverse complement strand
AGGAGACTGGTGCGAAAGGAGAGACTCGAACTCTCACGGGTTTCCCCACTGGATCCTAAATCCAGCGCGTCTACCAGTTCCGCCACTTTCGCCTTAGGCCGCTGCCTCTCAGGGCAAACCTGGACGCAAATCAATACCTTCGGCCGCGCGTCGGGGCGCCGACAGTATAGCCGATGCGGTCTTACCGCCCCGGAGCTCGAGCGCACATGGAAATTGGTGGGCCGTGTAGGGATCGAACCTACGACCAAGAGATTAAGAGTCTCCTGCTCTACCAGCTGAGCTAACGGCCCCCGATAATCAAAATTGGGGTGGACGATGGGACTCGAACCCACGACAACCGGGATCACAACCCGGGGCTCTACCAACTGAGCTACGTCCACCGCCCGTCCCCGGCGTCGGTTGGCGTGCCCGGCAGGACTCGAACCTGCGACCCTCGGCTTAGAAGGCCGATGCTCTATCCGCCTGAGCTACGGGCACGACTTCGAGGCGCCCCTAGCCGGCCCCGCCGCACGGGGGCGCGAATCATACGTAAGTGGCTTCCGGAGCGTCAATTTTCCTTGATACTGCTGCGCCGCGCCCTTTGTTACACTCCTGTGATCCCGATGAGGTTGCCGGCTCCGGTGAGCAAAATCGTCTCCAGCCCCCGTGAGGGCGCCGTCGAGCGCGGCACCGACGAGGCAAAGACCTCGGTCGCCGCGCAAGGTGCCGCCTTGCGCCTCGAGACGGTGGGATCGCTGGCGGCCGGCGAGGCGGCGCTGGCGGAACTTCATCGCCTGCTCGGCACCTGGCTCGCCCATGAGCCCGGGGCGCGCCTCGGGCATGATCCCGAGGAGCTGCACCAGCTGCGGGTGACCGCGCGGCGCATCGATGCCACGCTGAGCCTCTTCAAGCAGCATCTGTCGGCGGCGCTCGTCAAGGCGCGCAAGACGGCGAAGAGCCTGTTGCGCTCACTCGGCGCCACCCGCGACCTGGACGTGCAGCTCGCAGGTCTCAACGCCTACTGTGACGAGCTACCGGAGCAAGAGCGCCGGGTGCTCGAGCCCTTGAAGGAGCGCCTCACGATCGAGCGCGCGCGGGCACGCGCGCGCATGTTGCGAGTCCTCGACTCGGAGCCGGCGCACCGCTGGATCCAGACGCTCACCGCCGCAACCGGTGCCCCGCCCGCGGCGAACGACCCGGGGGCCGCGACCGTCGCCACCGTGATGCCGCAGCGGATGCGCCAGCGCTTCCGCCGGCTGCGCAAAGCCGTGCGGCGCCTGCGCGCGGATTCATCGATGGACGACTATCACAAGGTGCGGCGCCGGGCGAAGCAGCTGCGCTACGCGCTCGAGTCCGGGGCGGTCATGTGTGGGAAGCCTGCCGATGAGATGCTCCGAGCCCTGCGTCGGATGCAGGACAAGCTCGGCGCGTATCAGGACGCCCACATGGCCCGCAGTCACCTCAACGCCCTGGCCGCCGACCCGGCCTGCGCGCTTCCTCCGGCGACGCTCTTTCACATGGGGCGGCTCGCCGAGCACCACACGCGCGTCACGAGCCAGGCGCACTCGACGGTCACCAAGTCCTGGCGCAAGGTCCGCGGACGGCGCTGGAAGGCGTTGCGCGCGAGGCTCGGGGAGTTCGAGCACAGCGCACCTCAACCGGCCAACCCGCTGGCCGCGTCCCTCGCCGCCCTCGGCAACGCCTCACCTGCCGCAGAAGCTGCCCGCCCGAGCCACTGATCCCGCGCAGCGCGCATGGAGCTGCTGATCGTCCGCCATGCGATCGCCTTCGAGGCCGATGCGAAGCGCTGGCCGGACGACGGTGAGCGTCCCCTCTCTCCTCAGGGCGTGGCGCGCGCACGCAAGGCCGCGGCTGGCCTCAAACAACTGGTGCGCGCACCCGGGCGAGTGCTCACGAGTCCGCTCATCCGGGCGCGCCAGACGGCGGCAATCCTCACCGAGGCGGCCGGGTGGCCCAAGGCGAGAGATTGTGCCGAGCTCGCCCCGGGCAGCTCCCCCGAGGCGCTGCTCGCGGTCCTCAAGCGCATGCCCGAGACACGCATCGCGGTCGTCGGGCATGAGCCGGGACTGGGCAGACTCCTCGCCGTGTCACTTCCGGGGTCCCCGGCAGCGCAGGGTTTCAGGCTGAGGAAAATGGGCGCCGCGCTGCTTGCGTTCCAGGGTGCCGCGCGCGAGCGCGGCGGGCGCCTCGTGTGGCTGGTCCCCGCCAGGGTTCTGCGCGCCGCGCGTTAGTCTTGCCTGTTCAGTGTGCGCCAGAGGCTGCAGCACCCGCGCCGCCGCCGCTCAGCTGCGGGCGCGCGAGCCACACGAGCCCGATCATCGCGATGAAGATGATTCCCGAGACGTAGAAGATGTCGTTGGCGGAGAGCATGAACGCCTGACTGTCGACCAGGCGGTTGAGGAGCGCGTTACTCTGGTCAGCTCCCAGGCCTTGCGCCTGGAGTGTCGAGAAGGCCTGGGAGGCGGCGGGGTTCGCCGCCGTCAGGTGCTCGACCAGCTGCGCGTGGTGGAGCGTTGCGCGGTGGTCCCAGAGCGTCGTCGTGATCGAGGTGCCGAAGGAGCCGGCCGTGATACGTGCGAAGTTCGAGAGTCCCGAGGCAGCGGGGATGCGCTCGGGCGGGAGCCCCGAGAGCGTCATGGTGAGGAGCGGGATGAAGAACGTCGCAGCCCCGGCGCCTTGGATCAGCGTCGGCACGAGGAGTGTCCACAGGTTCGCGTCTGTGTTGAAATCCGAGCGCATGAAGAAAACCAGCGCGAAGATCGCGAAGGAGATCGTTACCAGTATCCGCGGGTCGACGCGGTGGACGATGCGCCCGATGTACGGCGTGAACACCAGGGCGAGGAGTCCCACGGGCGCGAGCACCAGTCCCGCGAGCGTGGCGGTGTAGCCCATGTACTGCTGCAGCCATAGCGGCAGCAGCACCACGTTACCGAAGTAGAGCCCGTAGCCCATGAGGAGCGCCACCGTGCTCACCCAGAAGTTGCGGCGCCTGAAGAGTGAGAGATCGACGATCGGATGCTCCTCGGTCAGCTCCCAGATGAGAAAGACCACGAAGGCCACCACCGCGACGCACGCGAGTGCCACGATCTGCGAGGAGTTGAACCAGTCGAGATCCTTCCCCTTATCGAGGAGGACCTGCAGGGCTCCCACCCAGAGGACGAGGAGCCCGAGTCCTACCGTGTCGACCGGCACGCGCGCGGTGGGCGTCTCGCGCCGGCGATAGATCGCCCAGGTGAAGATCGCCGCGCCGATGCCGACCGGCACGTTGATGTAGAAGATCCACGGCCAGGCGATGTTGTCGGTGATCCAGCCGCCGAGCAGTGGCCCGACCACCGGCGCCACCAGCGTCGTCATCGCCCACATGGCGAGTGCCGTGCCGGCTTTGCTCTTCGGGTAGCTCGCGAGCAGGATCGACTGCGAGAGCGGAATCATGGGACCTGCGACCGCGCCCTGAATGACGCGGAACAGGATGAGGAACGGCAGGCTCGGGGCGAGCCCGCAGAGGAACGAGGCGAGCACGAAGAGCAGCGTCGAGGCCATGAAGAGCTTCACCTGCCCGAAGCGCCGCGTGAGCCAGCCGGTGAGTGGAAGCGCGATCGCATTCGCGACGCCGAAGGAGGTGATCACCCACGTGCCCTGCTCGGGTGAGACGCCGAGGTCGCC
>DATMMK010000085.1:0-28129 GCA_035569755.1 Steroidobacteraceae bacterium | reverse complement strand
CCACCACTCGAGCCGAAAGAGGTTGGCGAGCACCCAGCCGAGATGCACGGCGAGGGCGGCGGCAAGCCCGGCGCCGAGGTTGCCGAACAGCCACCCGACACCGAGCCCAACGAGCACCGTGGCGAACAGCCGCCCGATGGTGAACCACCACATCTGTGTCGCGGGCTGCATCGACGCCCCGCCCTCTCCTAAAGCCGTCCGGCGCCGCTAGACCGTTCGGGCGGAGAACCGGTAACCCGAGCCGCGGACGGTCTGCACGAAGCGATCGTACCCGAATTCCTCGAGCGCCTTGCGCAGGCGGCGAATGTGCACGTCGATGGTGCGCTCCTCGACGTAGACGTTGCCACCCCAGATGCGGTCGAGCAGCTGATCGCGGGTGTAGACGCGTTCCGGGTGGGTCATGAAGAACTCGAGCATGCGGTATTCGGTCGGACCGAGCCCGACGGTGCGCGCACCCACGATGACCCGATGGCTCCCCTGGTCGAGTACCAGCCCCTCGAACTCGATCAGCTCATCGACTCCCGTCGGCGCCGAGCGGCGCAGCACGGCGTTGATGCGCGCGAGCAGCTCGCGCGGCGAGAAGGGCTTGGTGACGTAGTCGTCAGCACCGCCTTCCAGGCCCGCGACCTTATCACCCTCCTCGGCGCGCGCCGTGAGCATGATGACCGGAAGCTCGCGCGTCTCTCGGTCGCGCTTGAGAGCGCGCGTCAGCTCGAGCCCGCTCATGTCGGGGAGCATCCAGTCGACCAGTACGAGGTCCGGGCGGGTATCGGCCAGCGCGGCGCGCGCCGCGCGGCAGTCTTCGGCTTCACGAACCTCGAAGCCGGCTCGCTTCAGCCCAAAGGCGATCATCTCCCGTATCGGGCGCTCGTCCTCGACGATGAGAACCTGTTTGGCGGGCATTCGTTGGCAGCGTTCCCCTGCTGGCGCGCGAGTATTACAGGGGTACTGTGTTGCAGATTCGTGACAAGTCTGCAAGCCTTTGTTTCAGTTCAGTGACTGCCAGGCGAGGGCTGAGCCACTTCGTCGCGCAAATACACGGGTAAGGCCTCTTCGGGGCTGAGAAGCCTCCCGGCCGCGATGTCGGGAACAGCGAGGAGCGCAATCTCGGCCGCCCGGGGACGCACTTCGCTGATTCCGGCCAAGAGGGCGGAAAAGGCGGTTCGAAGCCTGGGGTACGCCGCGAACCCGGTACCGGCGCCGTAAGTCCCTGAGCGCGGTGTCCAGGCGGCCGGCAGTGCCACCGCTCCCGGGTCGCTCACGCGCTCCTCACTCACCGGAGCGGCGAGATCGTCCGCCGAGCGGACGAAGCAGCCCCAGTACACCTGATGCATGCGGGCGTCGTTGCAGACCAGGACCCGCTCGGCAGTCGCGACATCCCCGAGAACTCTCTGCGCCACCGCGGCGAGATCCGACACCGGCACGACGGGAATGCCAGCGCCGTGGGCGAGGCCCTGGACCACACTCGCGCCGAGGCGCACCCCGGTGAAGGAACCGGGCCCGCGACCGAAGGCGATCGCAGTGAGGCCTGCGAGCGAGGTGCCGGCCGCGACCAGCACCTCATCGATCATGGGCAGAATGCAATCGGCGTGGCCGCGCTCGAGCAGGCGCTCACGCGCGGTGAGCTCCCCGTCGATGAGGAGGGCGGCGGAGCAATTCTCGGTTGCGGTATCGAGTGCCAGAATCTTCACGGCGCGCTCACCTCCCGCGGAGCGCCCCGCGGCGCATGCCTGCGCAGGAAGCGCCGCACCTCGTCGGGATCCTGGGTGACGGTCATGGGCGGGAGTGCCGAGAGAAAAACCCGCCCGTAGCTGCGCGCGATCATGCGTGGATCGCAGATGACGACCGCCCCGTAATCGTCCTCGCTGCGGATCAGGCGTCCGGCTCCCTGCTTGAGAGCGAGCGCCGCCTCGGGCAGCTGGTAGTCGCGAAACGCGTTGCCGCCGCTCGCGTTCAGGTGCTCGATGCGGGCGCGCACCAGCGGATCTTCGGGCGATGCGAACGGCAGCTTCTCGATCACGACCAGGCGCAGCGCTTCGCCTTTCACGTCGACCCCTTCCCAGAAACTCGCGGTGCCGAGCAGCACACCGTTGCCGTCCTCGCGAAACTCCTGCAGCAGCCGCTCGCGCGGCGCCTCGCCCTGCACGAACAGCCGCTGCGGCGCGGCGCCGTTCCAGCGGGCGCGCAGCAGCGCTGCACCCTGCGCCAGCGCGCGATGACTGGTGAACAGCACGAAGGCGCCGCCTCCGGCGGCCTCGATCAAGGGCAGCGCGGTGTCGATCACCGCCGCCACGTACTGCGGCGAGCGCGGGTCGGGCATGCTCTGCGGCAGATAGAGCAGGCTCTGACGCTCGTGATCGAAGGGGCTGTCGATCCGGAGCGTCGAGCACTCGGCGATGCCGAGCCGGCCGGTGAAGTGCCCGAACTCCTCCCCGAGCGACAGCGTCGCGGAGGTGAAGATCCAGGCTGCGCGTCGCGCCTCGATGAGGGCGCGGAACCGGGCCGAGATATCGAACGGCATGAGGCTGAGCGTGATTCCTCGCGCCGTGACCTCGAGCGCGCGTGCCCCCTCGAGCTCATCCGTCGACGCGATCCGGCTCAGGGAAGCCGCGAGATCGGCCGCGCGCGAGGTGAGTTGCAGTGTCGCCGCCTCGTCCCCGAGTGTAGCGAGCGACTCGCCGAGCCGCCCGAGCGAATCCGCGAGCTGCAGCGCGGCATCGCTCAAACGCCCGCCGTGTGCGGCCCAGGTCACGCGACTCGGGCCCGCGCTAGCCGCCGCGGCGGGTAGCCCCGCTGACCGCAGCTCCCGCAGCCCTTCCTCCACGGCGCGCGCCTGATCGGCGAGCGCGCCGGACTCCGGCCGGGCCGCCCCGCCCGGCGGCACTTTCCGCTGCTCGAGCTGCACTTCCCTGAGGAGGCTCTCGATCTGCCGGCTGCTGACGCTCGCGCCGAAGAACTGCGTGGCCAGATCCGGAATCTGGTGCGCCTCATCGAGAATCACGGCATCGGCCGATCCCAGCAGGTCCCCGAAGCCGTCCTCCTTCAGCGCCAGATCCGCGAGCAGCAGGTGGTGGTTGACGATGACGATATCGGCATCCAGCGCCGCGCGGCGTGCCAGCGCCACGTGGCAGCGCGAGATCTCCGGGCAACGCGCGCCGAGACAGGTCTCGCGGGTGGAGGTGACCTGCCCCCACACGGGATGCGAGTCAGAGAGTCCGCCGACCTCGGCGAGATCGCCGCTGCGGGTGGTGCGGGCCCAGCGCGCGATGCGGCTCACCATGGCGCGGCTCGCGCGGTTGCCCGGTAGCTCGCCACCGATCATCGCAAGCTGCTCGCCCATCCCGGTCGCTGCCTCGAGGCGGTAGCGGCACAGGTAGTTTGCGCGCCCCTTGAGGAGCGCCACGCCCGCGGGTCGGCCAAGCGCGGCGCCGACGAGCGGCAGATCCTTCGAATAGAGCTGATCCTGCAGGGTGCGTGTTCCGGTGGAGATGAGGACGCGCTTGCCTGAGAGGAGTGCCGGCACGAGGTAAGCGAATGTCTTTCCGGTACCCGTGCCCGCCTCGACCACCAGCGTCTCCCCACCGGCGAGCGCCGCGGCGACGCGCTCCGCCATGCGCAGCTGCTCACGCCGCACGCGAAAGTCAGGCAGGGCGCGCTCCAGGGGGCCTCCCTGTCCGAATATGTCCTCAAGATCGAGCATCGGGGAAGATCTACGGGCTCATCGCGGGGTGAGCATCCTCGCGTGCCGCGCGGCCGCTGTCGAGACGCATATCCTCCTGAATTTTCTACTCTAGCAGGGTGACTCACATGACCGAGATATACTTAGCGGTTTCGGGGACCGCCCGCCAAGAGGAACCCACCGAATGGCCGCTCCTGCGCACAAGATGACTTCCATGTCTGAGTTGAGCCGGGCGGTGGCCGAGTGGGTGGACTCGGTGCGCGAGCTCACTCAGCCGCGCGCCGTCCGCTGGATCGAGGGAACCGACGCCGAGGCGCGCGAGCTGACCGCACAACTGGTGCGCAGCAAGGAGCTCACGGTGCTCAACGCACAGGAATTCCCCGGCTGCCACCTGTATCGCTCGGCGCCCAATGACGTAGCCCGCGTCGAGCACCTCACATATATATGTACCCGCTCGCAGGAGGACGCGGGCCCGAACAACCACTGGATGGACCCGCAGCAGGCGCATGCACGCATGCGCGACCTGTTCCGCGGCTGCATGCGCGAGCGGACGCTCTACGTCATCCCCTACTGCATGGGCCCGCTCGACTCACCGATGTCCCGCCGCGGCGTCGAGGTCACCGACAGCCCCTACGTCGTGCTCAACATGCTGATCATGACGCGCGCCGGGCGCGCCGCGCTCGAGCTCATCGCGCGCGACGGCCGCTTCGTGAAGGGGCTGCACTCGATCGGCGAGCTCGATCCCGAGCGGCGTTTCATCATGCACTTCCCCGAGGAGCTCTCCATCGAGAGCTACGGCTCCGGCTACGGCGGCAACGCACTGCTCGGCAAGAAGTGCCACGCGCTGCGCATCGCCAGCTGGCAGGCGCGCACCGAGGGCTGGCTCGCCGAGCACATGCTGATCGTCGGTCTGCAGAACCCCCAGGGCGAGACTCACTACATCGCCTGCGCCTTCCCCTCGGCCTGCGGCAAGACCAACCTCGCGATGCTGGTGCCGCCGGAGTCGATGCCCGGCTGGCGGGTTCTCACGATCGGTGAGGACATCGCCTGGCTCCATCCAGGAGCGGACGGGCGGCTGTGGGCCATCAACCCCGAGGCCGGCTGCTTCGGGGTAGTGCCGGGCACCAATCCGCAGACCAACCGCAACGCCTACGAGATGATCCGGCGCGACACGCTGTTCACCAACGTCGCGCTCACCGCCGACCAGCAACCGTGGTGGGAGGGACTCACCACGGGTAAGCCGGTGCTCGACTGGCAGGGTCGGCCGTACGACCCGGCACGGGGACCGGCCGCGCACCCCAACTCGCGCTTCACCGTAGCCGCAAAGGGTAATCCGAGCTATTCGGCGCGGATGGAGGACCCCGAGGGCGTGCCGATTACCGCGATCGTGTTCGGCGGCCGGCGGCGCGAAGTAGCGCCGCTCGTGTACGAAGCGCGCGACTGGCAGCACGGCGTGCTGGTCGGCGCCTCGCTCGCCTCCGAGACGACGGCCGCGGCCGTGGGGCAGGTCGGCGTGGTACGGCGCGATCCGATGGCGATGCAGCCGTTCTGCGGCTACAACTTCGGGGACTATTGGCAGCACTGGCTCGATGTCGGCGCGAGGTTGACGCGTGCGCCGCGCATCTTCCACGTCAACTGGTTCCGGCGCGACGCCGAGGGCAAGTTCCTCTGGCCGGGCTATGGCGAGAACCTGCGCGTGCTCTCCTGGATGCTCGAACGCTGCGCGGGAAAGGTGGGCGCCACCGAGTCGGCTATCGGCCGGCTGCCGCTGCCGGCGGATGTCAACACCCGGGGACTCAGCATCAGCCGCGAAGCGCTCACCGCGCTCTCCGCCGTCGACGCGGATGTCTGGCGCAAGGAATGCGCGCAGCTACGCGAGTATCTCGGCGGTTATGGCAGCCGCCTGCCGGCGGCGCTGCTCGCGGAGCTCAACACCACCGAGAGCCGGCTCGGCTGAAGAGCCGCTGACTGCGTCTCAGGCCTCTTCGCAGTTGAAGCGGATGGTCTGCGGCGAGCCCTGCTCCGGCAGCCGGCCGAGGCCGATCATCCCGTGACCCTTGAGCTGGAGGCTGTCGCGCCGCACGAACGCCTCCTCGCCATCGGCGGTCTGCACGAACGTGCCGTTGGTGCTCTGATCCACGAGCACGAACTTGTTGCGGCTGATCTCGATGCGGGCGTGCAGGCGTGAGATCAGGTTTCCCTTGACGACGACGTCGTTGTCCTCGGCGCGGCCGATGGTGACGCTCGCGTGCCGCTCGTCGACCAGCAGCTCACGCTCTTCCGTCCGCAGCCGCAGGCGCAGCGGATGGGCGGAACGCGCGTCGGCAGCGCCGGCGCCGGCGATGCCCGGCACCATGCTGGTGATGTCCTCGGTCTGCCACAGCACCTCGTAGAGGACCACCTCGCTCCCCTGACCTTTAAGGGTCGCCACGTCGATCTGACGACAGGAGGCGCGCCACTCGGGCGAGAGCTTCTCCACGGTCGCGGCGGTGGTCACGATCTGCCCGGCTTTCGCCTGGCTGGTCATGCGATTTGCCGTGTGGACAGCGGCTCCGAACACGTCGCGGTTCTCGAGCATCACCGGACCGAAGTGACAGCCGATGCGGATCGAGACCGGCTGCCCGTCGACCTTGAGCTGCGCGTGGGTCGAGATCTGCTGTTGCATCTGCGCGGCGGCGTTGAGCGCCGCATCGGCGGTCGGAAACGTCGCCATGACCTCGTCACCCATCGTCTTGATGACCGTGCCCTGGCGCTGCTCGGTGGCGCTGCGCATTACATCGATACAGGTGGCAACCATGTCGCGCGCCCGCAGGTCGCCCATGGTGTCGTAGAGCCGGGTCGATCCGACGACGTCGGCAAACAAAATGGCGAGTTCGATGTCCTTACCCATGGACCCGGACGATTATACGCGAGGGCCTCCGGGCCGCTAGCAAACCGCCGATTCCAACCTCGGGGCCCCGCGCCTTCAGTCCCGCGCGGCTGTCGGAATCGCGCGCCGCAGCAGCTCGGCACCGGCGCCCGCGGCCCGGGCGCCCTCGCTGAGCGTACGGCGGAAATCCCGGGCTCCCGGCTCGCCACTGTAGAGGCCGAGCATGTGGCGGGTGATTGCGGCGAGGCGCTCGCCCGCGGCGAGCTCGCGCTCGCAATAGCGAGCCATACGCTCGATGAGGGCCGCGCGCGACGGCGTGGCACGAGGCTCAGCGGCGAGCGAGCGATGCAACTCCGCCAGCACGAATGGCCGGTGATAGGCCTCGCGCCCGAGCATGACCCCGTCGCACCAGCTGAGCACCGCGCGCACCGAGTCGGCATCGCGCAGCCCGCCATTCACGACGATCGGCAACGAAGCAAACACGCCCTTGAGCCTGCGGACCACGTCATAGCGCAGCGGCGGAACCTCGCGGTTGTCCTTGGGCGAGAGTCCTCCCAACACCGCCTGGCGCGCGTGCACGATTGCAACCTGACACCCCGCGGCGCGCACTCCCCGCACGAAGTCGCACAGCGCCTCGAAGTCTCCCTCGGTGTACTGCGCCGCCGCGCCGCGCGCCTCGCGCGCACTGGCGCTCACGACGCCGATACGCATCTTCACCGTCACCGGCACGCGCACCGCTGCGCTCATCTCGCTCACGCACTCGGCAACCCGCAGCGGCTCGTGCATGAGGCATGCGCCGAAGGCACCGCTCGCGACACGCTCGCTCGGGCAGCCACAGTTGAGATTGATCTCGTCGTAGCCGGCCTCCTCGCCCGCACGCGCCGCGGCCGCGAGCTCGCGCGGCTCACTGCCGCCGAGCTGCAGTGCCAACGGGTGTTCCTCGGGCTCGAACCTGAGGAGCCGCGCACGATCGCCGCGCACGATGGCCGCGGCGGTGATCATCTCGGTGTAGAGCAGGACGTCGGGCGAAAAGCCCCGCAGGAAGAACCGGCAGTGGCGATCGGTCCAATCCATCATCGGGGCCACGGAGAGCCTGCGATCTAACCGCCTACCGCGTCTCAGATTTTCAGACATGTTCACTGTCCACGATAACTGATTGCGGCCCGATAGTTCACATCCGCGCCTTCAACTGCTACACCTGTGCGCCCTGGGATCTTCTGCATGACACGCCCGCCCACATCTCCAAAAAGCCCGGAACAGCCGCGCCTCTCCAAGCTCATGGGCGAACTCGGCCTGTGCTCACGGCGCGAGGCGGACCGCTGGATCACCAGCGGCTGGGTGAAAGTGGATGGCGAGGTCGTCGACACGCTCGGCGTGCGGGTGTCACCCAAGGCACGCATCGAGATCGATCCGGCGGCACGCGAACACCAGAGCGAACAGGTCACCATCCTGCTGCACAAGCCGGTGGGCTATGTCTCCGGCCAGGCAGAAGACGGCTACCAACCCGCCATCGTGCTGATCCGCCCGGAGAATCGCTGGGCGGCGGATCCCTCGCCCATAAAGTTCCAGCGGCAACACCTGCGTGCGCTCGCCCCCGCCGGCCGACTGGACATCGACTCTACGGGGCTCCTGGTCCTCACCCAGGACGGGCGCCTCGCGAAGCAGCTGATTGGCGAGGGCTCCTCGATCGAGAAGGAATACCTCGTGCGGGTCGAAGGCAGCCTTTCCACCGACGGCATGAAGCGCCTGCAGTACGGCCTGACGCTCGATGGCGTGAAGCTGAAGCGCGCAAAGGTATCATGGCAGAACGAACACCAGTTGCGCTTCGTGCTGCGCCAGGGCCGCAAGCGCCAGATCCGCCGCATGTGCGAGCTCGTCGGCCTTTTCGTGACCGGGCTGAAGCGCGTCCGCACCGGCAACGTACCATTGGGAGGGCTACCGCTGGGCAAGTGGCGGTACTTGCGACCCGACGAGAAGTTCTGAGAGCGACGACATCCCGTTACCGCTAGCGTGCCACGAGCCGCCAAAGCGAGGTGATTTCCGCCGCGCGCGCGATGTGGAGCGGGTCCGTTTTGTCAGCGGCGCGCGGATGCCGCGGCGACACGTCGTTTCGGCCCACGACGCGCAATCGCGCAGCCTCGAAGGCTTCGAGCAGCTGCGCGCGGGTCCGCAGGCCGAGGTGCTCCGCCAGGTCGGAAAGGATCAACCACCCCTCACCGCCCGGCTGCAGATGCTCCGGCAGTGCCCGCAAGAATCCGCGCAGCATTCGGCTTTCGGGATCGTAGATTCCGTTTTCCATGGTCGAGCTTGGCCGCGCGGGAATCCATGGCGGGTTGCAGACCACGAGCGCCGCGCGACCTTCGGGAAAAAGGTCCGCCTGCACGACATCGATGCGTTCCGAGAGCCCGAGCTGCCGAACGTTCTCCCGCGCACACGCCAGCGCGCGTGGATCGAGATCGGTAGCGACCACGCGTGCGATGCCACGCCGCGCAAGTACCGCCGCGAGCACACCGGTGCCCGTGCCGATATCGAAAGCAACGCTGGATGAGGCGCACACAGCCGGCAGAAGCGTCGTGCTGACGAGGTCCACGTACTCACGGCGGATCGGCGCGAAGACACCGAAGTGCGGATGAATTCGGCCTCCTGCCTCCGGAAGCTCGATGCCTTTTGTGCGCCACTCGTGCGCGCCGATCACACCGAGCAGCGCTCGCAGCGAGGTGACTGATGCAGTCTTCGCGGGGCCGTAGGCCTCTGCGCAGGCTTGCCGGATATCGGGTGCGCCTGGCAACGGAATCGCGTAGTCGTCGTCGAGCGGGATCAGCAAGGCGTTGAGCGTGCGCGCCCGTTGCGACCTGGCCTGGCGGTAGAGATGGAATGCTTCGGCCGGGCGGGCAATTGAAGGTGCGGCTGAGGTTCGCGATCTACCCTGAGGACGATCCGCGCGATTCCCCAACGCTCTCAACATCCGGCGTGCCTCCTGAAAGTCACCGCGCCACAGAAGCGCGGTCCCTTGACAGGCAAGACCATAGGCCTCGTCCGCTGTCATCCTCCCGTCAGCGACAACGACGCGTGTGGCAGGTGGCGTACCGTTAGGGGAGCGCCAGAGTGCCTCGAATGCCTTGCCGCCATCGAGCCACTGAATCATCCGGACGGAGTCATGCGGAGGTGCCATAGAGGAGACAAGCTCGCCTCATTCAGCGATGCGACGAGCTGATGTCGACAGGTCCGTGCGTCGAATGCGGTCAAGAGCTCGTCCAGTCTTCGAGCCGCAAAGTGCCGAGCCTGCCAAATTCTCGCGTATTGTGGGTCACCAGAACGACGTCTAACGCTGCCGCGTGAGCCCCAATTAAAGTATCGAGGGGACCTATCGGGGTGCCGCGCTTTTCAAGCGATGCGCGCACTTGTCCGTAGCTTGACGCGGCGTCGCTGTCAAAGCTCGCGATCTCGAGCGCCAGCAGGAACTCGGCAAGCGCCGCGCGGGACTCATCGCTGCGACCGCTCTTCGCAGCGCCAAAGGCAAGGTCGCCCAAGGTTATTGACGAGATGCCCACCTGTCCGACTGACTTGCCGCGTAACTTCTTCAATACACCTGGCGGCTTGCCCTTAATGATCGCGATGCAAGTGTCGGTATCGAGCATCCACTTCATTGCAACGGTTCCCGACGATCAATCTGAGCAGGCTGTCCGCGAGTGTCCATGAAGTCCGGCGGGAACTTGGCGAGACTCTCTACCAGTGTGTCCCACGACCCGGCCTTCGGTAACAACACGACAGCACTCCCGATGCGCTTGATGAACACCTCCTTACCGGGAAAGCGAAACTCCTTCGGCAAACGCACCGCCTGACTCTCGCCGTTCTTGAACAGTTTCGCGGTCTTCATCGAGGGTGCTCCGGTCAAGGTATATACTTATAGTATATACGACGCTGGAGAGAGCAGCAAAATGGCACGTAGACGCAGAGGAGACAAGCCGCATAAGTATCTGACTCAACGAGCGAAATGAAAGTCGTCCTTGCCGTTGTGCGCGGCGTCGACCTGCAGTCCGAGCGAGCGCAGCCGCGTAGCCGGCAGATAGAATGACCGGAGGGCGCGAGGCAAGGGGGCAACATGGCTGGCGGCAAGTACAGGCTCTACGGCCGGAGCAACGCCGGCTCGCTGGCGCCGCAGATCATTCTCGAGGAGATCGGCGCTGCCTACGAGCTGATCTGGATCGGCACCACGCCCGCGGATCTCGAGGCTCTGCGGCGCATCAACCCTGCCGGCAAGGTCCCGAGCCTGGTGCTCCCCGACGGAACGGCGGTGGCGGAGTCGGCGGCCATACTCATTCATCTCACCGACGCGCACCCGGCAGCCGGACTTGCTCCGCCCATCGGCAGCAGCGCGCACGCCCGGTTCCTGCAGTGGATGGTGTTTCTGTCGGCCAACCTCTACGACGCGGTCCTGCGCTACTACTACCCCGAGCGCTACTCCACCGCAGGCGCGGGCGCAGCGCCCGCGATCCAGGCGCAGGCACTCAGGGACTACACCGCCCATCTCGAGCGGATGGACGGCGAACTATCTCCCTACGTACTGGGAGACAGACTGTCGGCGGCGGATCCCTACCTGCACATGCTCGCCGCGTGGTACCCGGAGGGAGCGCCACCGCTCGCCCCCCGGCTGGCGAAGCTCGCGCGGCATGCCGAGCTCCTGCGCGCCAGGCCGGCGACACTCAAAGCGGAACGCGATCACGCGCAGACCTGAGAATCCATAACGCGCCCGGCAGGGCGGTGAAGTCGGCCAACAGCGCCAGCACGAAGGCCGCGGACGTGACGATTCCGAACTGACGCATCGGCGGCAGGTCCGAAAGTGCGAGCGCGAGGAAACCGCTGGCGTTGATGACGGTCGCGAACAGGATCGGACGGCCGGCCACGATGAGCGCGCGATGCAATGCCGCGGCGGTCGGGCCGCTCGCGCGGCCCTGCTGATAGTGATAGAAGAAGTGAATCTGATCGTTCTCGGTCGCGCCCAGCACCGTCGAGCCGATCAGGATGGTAGCGATGTTGAGCGGGATGCCGGTGGCGCGCATCACGAGGAACACGCTCAGGATCGCGAACAGCGAAGGAATCATGGCCATCAGCCGCCCGGTGGGGCTGCGGAACACGAAGAGGAACGCCATCAAGATGACGCCCGCCGTGAGCCCGAAGCTCTCGGTGAGCGTCGGGACCAGGTGCTCGCTGACCTGCACGGCGAGCACGCCGCGGCCCACGGCCCGGGCCCGCACGCCGCGCACGGCCGGCTCCTGGGCTTGCCACGCGCGCACGCTCTCTTCGGCGAACCTGCGCATCGCGCCCAGCGGCCCGAAGAGCTCGGCGCGTCCGCGCACGCTGAGGCGCACGCTCGCAAGATCGGCGATGTCGACGTAGCCGCGTGCACCCGGCTCGGTGAGCAGGATCTGCTCGAGATCGGCGGCGAGCTTCGGCCACGCAGCCGCAGCCGCCGGCAGCTGATCGGACCCGGTCTGCGCATAGTGCGCCCAGCGCAGCACCGAGGTCGGCCCGTCGACGGCGGTGATGCGCGGATCGCTCTCGAGGCGCTCGGCGAGCTCCTCGACGGCGCGCAGAAAGTCCGCATCCAGCGCATGGCCGGGAGATGTCTGCAGCCACAGCTCCACCACATCGAGGCCGCCGCCCAGCTCGCGGAAGCGCCGCATGTCCTGCGCGACGAGCTCGTTCGCGTTGACGTAACTCAACGCGTCGGTCTCGAGCGGCAGCGGCGCGAGCCGACCAGGAATGCCGAAGAGCGCCGCCGCCCCGCACAGCATCAGGGCAACGGCGCCCCCGACCAGCGGCCACCGCCAGCGTTGGGTCCAGGGCACGAGCAGGTCGGCCAGGCCTTCGAACCAGACCGCGCCCGGCGCGCGGCCGGCGCGCACCGGCACCCGCAGCAGCGACTGCAGCGCCGGAAAGAGGCTGAAGCTCGCGACCCAGGCCACCAGCAGTCCGCTCGCAGTCCACAAGCCCATCTCACGGACCGGGCGGATGTCGGAAACCGCGAGCGCCGCAAAGCCGACCGCGGTCGCGAGAATCGAGGCGCTGCACGGCAGGAATTTATCGGCGAGCGCGCGCGCGTGGCGCTCGAGTGGCGTCCCGGCATCGCCCGCGTCGAGGTAACGCGAGTGAATGTAGACGAGTGTCGCGGTGGTCGTGACCATCACGGTGAGCGGTACCAGTGAGGAAACGACGGTGTGCGAGAAGCCGAAGGGCGCGGCGAGCCCGATGGCGATGGCGACCACCGCGGCGAGCGTCAGGACAACTGCTGCGAGCGTGCGCCAGGAGCGATAGACGATCAGCACCAGCGCGAGCAGGAAGACACCGAAGAGTGGCATGAAGCGCTTGGTCGCGAGGCTCGTCTGACGCTCGAGCCAGGCATCGAGCCAGGGCGATCCGACACGCCGCACGGCGGTGAACGGTGAGCCGCTCCCCTCGAGGGGCCGCAGCCGCGCCTCGATCGCCGCCAGCATCTGGTCGCGCTCGGCCGGGGAACGCACCCGCAACTCGAGCGCGACGCCCAGATAGTGCTCGCCAAGGAGTCCCGCGCGCCGCAACAGCTCGGTGCCGGTCGCAAAGGCCCGCAGACGCCCCGACTGCGCCCCGCTCGCTCCGCCACCCGGGATCGCGAGGCGGTAGAGGGTGAGGAGGCTGCGGGCCTCAACGCCGTGGATCCGCGCGAGCTCGCTCTCGAGATGGTCGGCGGCTGCCAGGGCCGCATCGCTCAGGGGATCGGGCGCTTCGAGAACCAGCAGTGCCTGGTCGCCCTCGGGAAAGAGACGCTCGAAATCGCGCGTCGCCCTGGCCAACTGGTCGCCCGGTACCATGAGATGCTCGATGGCGACATCGTCCGGAACGTGCAGCGCGCCGTACACTCCGACTGCGGCCAGCACCAGGAAGGCGCACGCGATCCAGCCCCTGAGGAGCAGGACGCGGGTGAAGATTCGGTGCGGGCCCGATGAGGCGGGCACACTCATGGAATGGGTGCTCCTGCCGGCCGCACGGGCCCCCAGCGCGCACCGATGATAGCCTAAACGCATGGCCACACTGCTCGCGGCCGTGGCGGTTACTCTGGTCTTCTGCGCTCCGGGATATCCGGGCGAGACCGGCGACGCCCAGCCCTATCTCGATCAGTTCGCGCAGGCGGTGGCGGCGGCCGCCGGCTGGCCGAAGGGCAGTCTCACTGCGGTCTACGATCCGAGCGAATCGGGCGGCCTGGCGCGGCTCGAACGTCCCGAGGCCGCTCTCGCGTTCGTTCCTTATCCCTTCTTCGTCGCGCACGCGGACAAGCTCCATCTCGCGCCGCTCGTCGAAGCGGATGTGACGGGCGTTGGTCCGCGCGAGCGATGGCAACTCATCGCGCGACGCGGCCGCGTGCGGGGTCCCGCCTCGCTCGAGGGCTTCACCCTCGTCAGCACCGCGGGCTACGCCGCCGATTTCATCACACGCACTGCGCTGCCCTCGTGGCCGCTGCCGCGCGATGTGCACATCGCGGCGAGCGGGCAGGTGCTGAGTGCGCTACGGCGCGCGGCCGCGGGCGAGCCCGTCGTGGTGCTGCTCGATCACACCGGGACGGCGGCGCTCGCGAGCCTGCCCTTTGCGAGCGACCTCGAGGCGGTCGTCGAGTCCCCTGAGCTGCCGGTCGCCGTGCTCGCCGTGGTTCACTCACGCCTGCCGGCAGCGCGCGCGCGGAGCCTCCGCGCCGCGCTCCTTGATCTCGCGCGCGGCCCGGCCAATACCGAGCTGCTGGCGGGGATGCGTCTCAAGGGCTTCGTGCCGAGCGAGCTTCCCGGCCGCATGGCGCTGCAGTGAGGCCCGCACTCGCAGGCGTTGCGCTCGCGCTGTGCGCGGCCGGTTGTGCGGCGCCGGCACCGCGGCCCGAGCCGCCGGGTGCGCCAACCTCGATCGAGCAGCGGGTGCAGACGATCATGCAGGACGCGCGCGACGGCGAGCACGAGGCCGATTCCAAGGCACGCGCGGCGCTCGCCGAGGATGCGGTCCGGCAGGCCGCGGCGTGTCTGGCGATGGCGCCGCAAGCCGGTCCCTGTCTCTACGGTCAGGCACTCGCGCTCGGTCTCGAGGCGCGCGCCCGTCCGGCGCACGCCGCGGAGCTTCTCAAGCGAATGCTCGCCGACCTCGATGGTGCGGATGCGGCCGACCCCGCCTATGACGAGGCAGGCCCTGCGCGCGTGCGGGCGCTGGTGTTGACGCGGGCACCGGGATGGCCACTCGGCCCCGGAGATCCGGCCGCGGGCGTCACGGCCGCACGCCGCGCCGTGGATCTGCGTCCCGGGTATCCGCCCAACCTGCTGGCGCTGGCCGAGGCCCTGGCGAAGAGCGGCGATGGTCCAGCCGCGCACGCCGCCTGGCAGCAGGCCCGCGAGCGGGCACTCGTGCTGCCGGCAAGGACCGACCGCGACGAGTGGCTGCGCGAGGCGGAGCGCGGGCTCCGACGGTAGAATCGGCTTTCTCCGCCCTTGAGGAATCCCCCGTGAAGCCGCTCGCCCCGCTCGCATTCCTCGCCATGGTTTTGCTCATTCCCGTGTGGCCGGCACGCGCGCAGACGCACGTCGACCCCAACTACCCGATTCACGACCGCAACCGGCCGCCGCCGCCGGCCATCGAGCCGGGGACGGCGAGCACCCAGGCGACCCCGGGCCGCGCGCCGTCGGACGCCATCGTGCTCTTCGACGGACGCGATCTGTCACGCTGGCAGCACAAGGACGGCGGCGCGCCGAAGTGGAAGGTCGGCGACGGCTACTTCGAGGTCGCGCCAGGGAGCGGCTACCTCTACACGCGCGAGGCCTTCGGCGACTGTCAGCTGCACGTCGAATTTGCCGAGCCCGATCCGCCCCGCGGCGACGATCAGAACCGCGGCAACAGCGGCGTCTTCCTGCAGGGGCTCTACGAAGTGCAGGTACTCGACTCGTATCGGAGCGCGACCTACCCCGACGGCCAGGCCGCCGCCCTTTACGGCCAGTTTCCGCCGCTCGTCAACGCCTCACGATCGCCCGGGCTCTGGCAGAGCTACGATATCCTGTTCCATGGCCCGCGCTTCGACGCGGCGGGACATCTCATGCGGCCGGCGCGTATGACGGTGCTGCACAACGGAGTACTGGTCCAGGACGACGCCGAGCTCACCGGGCCCACCGCCCACCATCAGCGCCCGCCCTACAGCGCGCAGCCGGAGAAACTGCCGCTCGCGCTCCAGGATCACGACGCCCCGGTACGCTATCGCAACATCTGGATCCGCGAGCTGCCCGCCACCGACCGTTAGTATAGATTACCCCTATTGGGTATACGGGAGGCGCGCGTGGCTCACACCGTCCGCGACCAGCAGAAGCTGCTCAACCGCATCCGCCGCATCCGTGGCCAGGTCGAGGCCGTCGAGCGTACCCTCGAGGGCAACGCGGACTGCTCCGACGTCATGCATCTGCTCACCGCCGCGCGCGGCGCCATCAACAGCCTGCTCGCCGAGGTTCTCGAGGATCACGTGCGCGAGCACGTGCTCGGCCGGGTCTCGGCCGGAACGCGCACCGAGGCCGCCGACGAGCTCATCGACGTCATTCACGCCTACTTCAAGTGAGCCCTGCGCGCTTCTGCCCGAGCAGGCTGAAGGCGTGCGTCCAGTGATCGTTGCGGAAGCCGTAGAGCACCCACAGCATCGCCAGGCCCTCGAGTAAGCGGCTCTCGACGATTGTGCCGACGTCGATCGGCGTTCGCCAACCGAACCCCCGGATGAGCTCGGCCACACGGGCCTTGGCGCCCGCGTCGTTGCCGGCGATCAGCATGTCCGGCGTCCCGTCCGGCAGCCGCGGGTTCACCATGTGGTTAGCGGTGACGATGTTGAACGCCTTGACGACGTGCGAGCGCGGCAGCAGCCGCTGTACCAGCTCCCCGCCCGAGTCAGTCGCGCCGAGCGCCATCGTCGGCACGTCGCCCGAGAAGTCGAGCGGGTTACTCGGATCGATGACGACCTTGCCGGCCAGGTTGTCGGGTCCGGCGGTGAAGATGACCGCCTCCATCCCGCTCCACGGGACCGCCAGCACGGCGATGCTGGCGGCGGCGGACGCCTCGGCGAAGGAAGCGGCGCGCGCGCCCGGCACTGCCTCGAGCGCCGCCCGGGTCTTGGCACCCTCCACCTCGCGGGTACCAAAGATCACTTTGTAACCGAGGCCGGCGAAACCCTTCGCGAGCGTGGTGCCCACGGTGCCGTTGCCCAGTATGGCGACGATCTTCTGGGAGGAATCGGTGTTACCCATGACGAAAGCCCCATGCGCCTTCGACGGCGAGCACAAGCCAACCTAGGACGCTTCTTCTCCTCAACAGCATAATCCTCGGCGTTGCCGGGCGCACTGTGAATGCGCGACCATCGCTCGCCCTCCCGATCGGCGTGCGCCAACGTGTCCGAAATCCAACAGACAGTCATCGATAGCCCGCGAGCTCAGCGTAAGCCGCGGCTCATCTATGACGGCGATTGCGCATTCTGCAGCTACTGGGCGCGCTACTGGCATGCCCTGACGGGCGAGGCGGTCGAATACCGGCCCTATCAGGAGGTGGCGGCGCAGCATCCGACCATCCCCCTGGTCGACTTTCAGCGCGCGGTGCAGTACCTCGGGCCGGACGGGCGCCGCGCGAGCGCCGCCGAGGCGAGTTTGCTCGCCCTTAGCCACGCTCCAGGCTCAGGTGTCTGGCTCGAGCTCTACCGGCGCATGCCGGGGTTCGCGGGCGCCGCCGAGCGCGCCTATGCCTTCATCGCGGCGCACCGGCCCGGCTTCTATCGCATCAGCCTCGTTCTCTGGGGCAAGGGGCACCGGCCACAGCGCTACGAGCTCGTGCGGTTCCTCTTCCTGCGTCTCTTCGGGCTGGTCTATCTCGCGGCGTTCGTGTCGTTCGCGGTGCAGGCGCAGGGTCTGATCGGCAGCCACGGCATACTCCCGCTCAGTGAGCTCCTGGATGCGGCGCGCCACGCCGCAGGCTCCGAGCGCTTCTATCTCATGCCGATGGTGTTCTGGTGGAACGCCAGCGACGCGGCGATCCGGACGGTGTGCTGGGGCGGCGCGGGGCTCGCGCTCCTCCTGACGCTCAACGTGCTGCCACGCCTCAGCCTGCTGCTCCTTTATATTCTCTATCTCTCACTGCTCTACGCCGGCCAGGTCTTCATGACGTACCAGTGGGACACGTTCCTGCTGGAGACGGGCATTCTCGCGCTGCTGCTCGGCTTCACCGTCACACCGGGAATCTGGCTGCTGCGCTGGCTGCTGTTCCGCTTCATGTTCATGTCGGGAGTGGTAAAGCTGCTCTCGGGAGACCCGAGCTGGTGGAACCTCTCGGCGCTCTCCTATCACTTCCTCACGCAGCCCCTGCCTACACCGCTCGCGTGGTACGCCGCGCATCTGCCGCCGGCACTCCTTAGCTTCGTAACCGCGAGCACCTTCGTCGTCGAGCTCGGCCTCCCGTTCCTCATCTTCTGCCCGCGACGGCCGCGCTTCGCCGCGGCGTTTGCCATTCTGCTGCTCGAGAGCTGCATCCTGATCACCGGCAACTACAACTGGTTCAACCTCCAGACCATGCTGCTGTGCCTGGTGCTGTTCGACGACGCCGCCCTCGAGAGCATTCTGCCGCAGCACCTGGCGGCGCGGCTGGCGGCCTGGGCACCCCGCAGCCGGCCGCGCCGCTCGCTCGCCATCGGCGCCGGCGCGCTCGCCGTGCTGCTCGTATTCTCGAGCCTCATCGAGATGGATGAGCGCTTCGGCGGCAGCCCGCCCGCGGCCGCCCGTGCCATCGACGGCCTCATCGAGCCGCTGCACCTCGTCAGCTCTTATGGTCTGTTCGCCGTCATGACGACCAGGCGCAACGAAATCGTGATCGAGGGCTCGAACGATGGCCGCGAGTGGCGCGAATACCCCTTCCGCTACAAGCCGGGAGATGTGGCGCGTCGCCCGCCCTGGAACATCCCGCACCAGCCACGACTCGACTGGCAGATGTGGTTCGCCGCACTCGAGGACCCGCAGCGGCTGCGCTGGTTCTGGCTGTTCCTCGAGCGACTGCTGCACAACGAGCCGGCGGTCACTGCGCTCCTCGCCGGCAATCCCTTCCCGGAAAAGCCCCCGCTCTATATTCGCGCCAAGTTCTACGAGTACACCTACACCGACGCCCCCGCCCGGGCGCGCGGTCAGTGGTGGGAGCGGCGACTGCTCGGCCTGTATTTTCCCACGGTCCGGCTCAAGGCAGGCGAGCCGGCGCCTTGACCCCGACTGGAGGCGAGCCCTTGGCGAATCCCAAACCACTGCCTTGCGATGAGCTCGCGATCCGCGCAGGGGCGAGCGTGCCCGCGTGCGCCGCCGCCCGATACTGGGTGCTCGCGGTCGCGGTCCTCGGATCGACCCTCGCGTATGTCGATGAGTCGGTGGTCAACGTGGCCCTGCCCGCCATGGAGGCGGACCTGCGCACGACGCTGCCGGCGATGCAATGGGTGATCAACGCCTACACGCTGTGCATGTCGGCGCTGCTGCTGATCGGCGGCGCCGCGGCCGATCGCTTCGGCCGGCGACGCATGTTCGTCATCGGCACGAGCGTGTTTGCCCTCGGCTCCCTCGGCTGCGGCCTCGCCATGAGCGTCCCGATGCTGCTCACCGCGCGCGCCGTCTCCGGGGTCGGGGCGGCGCTGCTCGTGCCCTGCTCGCTGGCCCTCATCAGCGCCGCCTTCGATGAGAAAGAGCGTGGAGCGGCGATCGGAGTCTGGTCGGGGGCGGCGGCCATCGCCGGCGGGGCAGCCCCGCTCCTGGGCGGAGGGCTGCTCGACCACTTCTCCTGGCGGGTCATCTTCCTCATCAACCCGCTGCTCGCGATCCCTGCGCTCTGGATCGCGTTGCGCCGTGTGCCCGAGAGCCGCGATCCGGACGCGCCGCCCAGCGTCGACTGGCAGGGGAGCCTGCTGGCGTTCGCCGGGCTCGGGAGCCTGGTGTACGGGCTGATCGAGTCAGCGGAGCTCGGCTGGAGCCATCCGGCGGTGGCGGCCTCGCTCGCGGCGGGGGCGGGCTTGCTGGTGGTGTTCCTCATCGTCGAGGCGCACAGCCGCGCGCCGATGATGCCGCTCGAGCTCTTCCGCTCGCCCACCTTCAGCGGCGTCAACCTGCTGACGCTGTTGCTCTACGGCGGGCTCGGCGGCGGCTTTTTCTTTCTCCCCTTCCTCCTCATTCAGGCGCGCGGCGATTCGGCGACCGCCGCCGGGGCGGCGTATCTGCCGTTCACCGTGGTCGTGAGCCTGTTGTCGCGCTGGTCGGGGGGACTCATCGACCGCTTCGGTGCGCGCTGGCCGCTCATCATCGGGCCGGCGATTGCCGCAGGTAGTTTTGCCCTGCTCGCCGAGAGCCGGGGCCCCTACTGGACCATCCTGGCGCCGATGGCGGTGCTAGGGCTCGGGATGGCCGTCACGATTGCGCCGCTCACCACCGCCGTCCTCAATGCCGTGCCCGCGCACCGCACCGGTGTTGCCTCGGGAATCAACAATGCGGTGGCCTCCGTCGGCAGCCTGCTCGTGATTGCCCTGCTCGGCAGCGTCGCGCTCGGCTCCATGTCCCGTTCGCTCGAGCTGCGCCTGCAGAGCGCGCCGGCCTCGGCCGAGGTGCGCAGCGCCGTCAACGCCGCGCGGGGCGGATTCGTCATTCCGGCACTCCCGGCGAGCCTCTCCGGGGAGGAGCGCCGCCAGGCGCGCGCCATCATCGCCGCCTCGATCGAGGACACGGTGCGGAGGATCCTGTGGATCGCAGCCGCTCTGGCTGCCGCCAGCGTGTTGTCCGCCGTGTTCACGATCCCGGGGAAGCCGCGCGGCGCCCGCGCACCACGCCCCTCGCCCTGACAGCGGGCTTTAGAGCGACTCGAGGATCGTCGTGATGGCGACGCCCTGCTTCAGCGTCAGGGTGACCGGGGTACGCTCGGCGATGTCCGCGAGGCGCGCACGCTGCGCCTCATCGAGCTCGCCCTCGAGCCGCAGCCGGCGCGTCATCGTGCGCTTCTCGCCTTCGTGCTGGAACAGCACGTCGATATGCGCCGCCCGCAGCGACCAGCCCTTGCGCTCGGCGTACATGCGCAGCGTGATCGCGGTGCACGCCGCGAGCGCCGCGCACAGCAACTCGTGCGGGGCGGGACCTGTGTCCCGGCCGCCGAGCGCCGGGCCTTCGTCGGAGCTGAGCGGATGATGCCCCGCCATGAGCGACGTTGCGTAGTTGATGGTGCCGATGTCCGCCGTCGCGCGCGCCATGCTGATTCTCCTCGAGCCGGGAGCTGCTGCTTCGAGCAGCCCGCTCAAGTCTGGCAGGCGACGCGCTAGAATGCGATCGAAAGAGGTGTCCCGCATGCCCGAACAATCCCCTCACGGCACGGATCTGGCCGTACCCGTCGACGCAAGCGATCACACGCTCGGACCCGAGCACGCGCCGATCGTGGTGGTCGAATACGGCGATTTCGAGTGTCCGACCTGCAAGCAGGCGGCGCCGACCGTGCGACTGCTGCTCGAGCGCTTCGCGAGCCGCGTGCGCGTCGCCTTCCGTCACTTTCCGCTCGAGCAGGCTCACCCCCACGCGCTGGCGGCGGCCGAGGCCGCCGAGAGCGCCGGCGAGCAGGGCAAGTTCTGGGAGATGCACGACCTCCTGTTCGCCCATCAGGATCGTCTCGACGCCAAACACCTCAGCTCCTATGCCGAGCAGCTGGGGCTCGACATGGCGCGCTTTACCGCGGAGATGGACGATCACGTCTACATGCAGCGGATCCGTGAGCATCAGGACGGCGGGCGCCGCAGCCGCATACGCGGCACGCCGGGCTTCTTCGTCAACGGCCGGATTCAGGACGTCTCGTTTGGCTTCGAGCGGCTGTTCGACGCCGTGGGTACGGCACTGCGGCGATGATGGCGAGCTGCGTCCTCTAATCCATCGGGACCGCGATCGACTTGGGGACCGCCGCGGCCGTGAGCGTCTCGCGCAGCGGCCGCCCCCGCTCCGGCCGTTCGGTGCGCCACCAGGGCTCGACGTCCCGGCCGTGCGCGGGCTCGACCGCCTCACCGAGGCGCGGCATGAGAAGCTGCGCGCCACTGGCAGGTCCGAGCTGCAGCAGGGTCTCGGCAGGCTGGTCCCAGGGATGCATCGCCAGCGCAAAGGTGCCCCAGTGAATCGGCAGGAACGGCCCGCCCCCGAGGAGCGCGTGTGCCTTGAGTGCGTTCTCCGGACCTAAATGCATGTCGCCCCACGAGGGATGCCAGGCCCCCACCTCGAGCATGGTGAGGTCGAAAGGGCCCAGCCGCTCGCGGATCTCCTGATACTCCGTCGTGAGGCCGGTATCGCCGCTGAAGAACACCGCGTGCCGCGCCGAGCGAACCACCAGCGAGGACCACAGCGTCGTGTTGCGCGTCTTGATCGTGCGCCCGGAGAAATGCTGGGAAGGTGCCGCGGTCACCGTCAGCCCGGCGTTCGGCAGCGACCATGACTCCCACCAGTCGAGCTCGACGATGCGCTCCGGTGGCACGCCCCAGGCCTCGAGGTGCGCGCCAACACCGAGTGAGGTCACGAACGGGACCGGGTGCTTCCTCAGCTGCCGGATGGTCGGATAGTCGAGGTGGTCATAGTGATCATGCGACACGACGACGAGGTCGACGGGCGGGAGTGCCCGCAGCGCGACCGGCACCGGCTGGAAGCGCTTCGGTCCAATGAGCCGGGAGGGCGAGGCGCGCGCACCCCACACCGGGTCCGTCAGCACACGCAGCCCGTCGATCTCGATCAGCACCGTCGAGTGGCCGAGCCAGGTGACGCGCAGTCCGCTCGCGGACGGCCTGGACCAGGCGTCCAGGGGGCTCATCGCAGGCAACGGCCCCGGCGGCAGCCGCCGCTCGCCACCGCACAGAAACTCCCGCAGCGTCGGCATCGGCGCGTTCGCATCGCGCAGCCCCGGCAGGATCGGGTGGAGGTTGCGGAACCGATCCTCAGCCCAGCGGTGCGAGGCCTTGATGCGCTCGAGCCGGGTGCCTTCGGGCCTTCGTCCCAGGGATCTCATGAGCCCATCATACTTTGGCGTCGTCCGTGTTGGACCGGGGTCTCCACAGAGAGACGGATGAGGACGTGTCCTTAGTGCAGAGTGCGCCTCCCCAAAGAGGGAAATTTCACTTTGCGGTGCCCGACCCTAGCTTCAGGGGGTGGAACGAACCTCCCACCTGGCTGCTGCCTCCCTCCTTTGGCTCGGGGTCTTTGCGCTGGCGGGCGCCGGCGCCTCATCTCGTGCCGAGGCCCAATCGCTGTGCGAGAGCTGCGAGGTGCAGGCCGGCCTCGGCGCCACCTATCACTTCTGGGGCCCGACGGGCGGCGTCGTGCTGCCGGTCACGCTGACCTGGAGCGACAACCGCTACGAGCTCGGGCTCTTTCGCGTCGCCACTACTCAGCTGCTCGAGGACCACAACTACCACGAGCCTCGGGTGATGGCCGATCCTTACTGGGGAATGTCGCTGTCACGGCGCTGGCGCTTCATTGAGCGCGGCCCGCTGAGCGGCTTCGTCGGCTTCGGGCTCGCCGCCAAGACCGAGTCCGATCAGTTGAGCGCGACCCGACTCGACTTCGCCTCGCAGCTCGGCGTGCGCTTCCGCCTGCCCGGCGATCGCGTGATCGGCGAGGTGACGCTGCGACATTGGTCGAACGCCGGCATCCGGCTGCCGAATCACGGCCAGGACTTCGCGACGCTCACCTTCCGACTGAACTCGGACCTGGTCGGCGTGCCGAGCGCGGATGTGATTCCGCTTGCCGCCGTAGCTCTCGCGAGCGCAACCGGCGGCTCGCGCGGCGGCTGGGACGACGGGCTTCTGCCGTGATCAAATAGGAAAATGGGCAGTCCCGCCGCGAGCGAGTCAGGCGTCGTGCGCATCGCCTCGAGCCATACGGTCGCGCAGACCGTTGAGCGCCTCGAGGGCCTTCTCAAGGAGAGGGGGATCCTCATCTTCGCGCGCATCGACTTCAGCGGTGACGCCGGCCGCTCGGGCCTGGCCATGCGGCCGGAGCAGATGCTGATCTTCGGCAATCCCAGGGCGGGCACGCCGCTCATGCAGGCCGAACCCGCGGCCGGACTCGATCTGCCGCTGAAGGCGCTGGTCTTCGAGGACGCCGGTGGCAGGACGTGGATCGCCTGGAACGACCCGCAATATATCGTGCGCCGTCACGGCCTGCCCGCGGCCCTGGCGGCCAATCTCGCCGCCGTCGTGCCCCTCATCGAGCGCGCCGCCCAGCCGCAGGCAAACCGCTGATCACGCGGCGCGACGGCGGCTCGCGCGGCCCCGGAGGCTCATCAGGCATGGATGCGCTTCATCCCCGGGTCGTAGAGCGGACGGGCTGACACCACGGCCGGACAGAGCTTGCCGGCTATCTCGACCTGCCACGTGCCGCTCGCGAGATAAGCCTCGTCGACCGTCACCTTCGGCTCGATCATCGCGAGCCCCACGGCGCCGCCGAGAGTGTGGCCATAGGATGCGGCGCGTACATAGCCGACCGGCACTCCGTCCCGGCGCACGACCTCGGCGTGGAACATGAGGGGCTCGGGATCCTTGATCAGTACCTGCACGAGACGGCGCTTGAGCGGTCCGGCAGCTTTTTGCGCGAGCACTGCCTCCTTGCCGATGAAGCCGTCCGGTTTCTTCAGATCGAGCGCGAAGCCGAGACCGACCTCGTAGGGGACGTCGGTGTTGTCGATGTCGTGGCCGTAATCGCGGTAGCCCTTCTCCATACGCAGGCTCCCGAGGGCCTTGAGCCCGGCGTGCCGCAGTCCGAGCTCGCGCCCCGCCGCCACGAGGCGGTCATACACGTGCGTCGCCTGCTCGGCGGGGATGTAGAGCTCGTAGCCAAGCTCGCCGAGATAGGTGATGCGCACGCACAGCACGCGCGCGAAGCCGACGTCAATCTCGCGGGCGGTCCGGAACGGGAAGGCGGCGTTCGAGAGATCGGCGCTCGTCAGCTTCTGCAGCAGTGCGCGTGAGTCAGGCCCCTGCACGTTGAGCTGCCCGTAAGCGGAAGTTACGTCGGTGACGAAGGCATGGGCGTCCTCAGGGATGTGACGCCGCATCCAGGTCTCGGCGTGGCGCACCATGGTGTCGGTCACCACCACGAGGTAGCGCTCGTCGCCGAGTCTCGTGACCGTGAGATCGGCCTCGAGGCGGCCGGCCTCGTTCAGCCACTGAGTGTAGGTGATGACCCCGGCAGGGCCGTCGACCTGATTGCCGGAGATGCGATTGAGGCAACGTCCGGCGTCGCGCCCCTGCACCAGAAATTTCCCCATGAACGACATGTCCATGAGGATCACGTTCTCGCGAGCCGCGCGATGCTCCTCGCGCCAGCGCGCAAACCAGCTCGGACGCCCCCAGGTGAGCGGACCCGGGTCGGGCGTGGCGCCGGCATCTGCATACCAGGCGGGGCTCTCCCAACCGCTCACCTCGATGAAGTACGCGCCGGCGGCCGCGAGCCGCTCGTGGAAGGGTGACTTGCGCACCCCGCGCGCGGTTGCGAGCGACATGAACGGGTAGTGGCACTTGTAGACCATGCCGAGGGACTCGACGGTTCGCTCGCGGCGGTACTCGGGATTGGTCTGCGTGACTTGCAGCCGGTCGATGTTGAAGCCGGTGACGTCCACATCGGGGCAGCCCGTCACGATCCAGTGGGCAAGCACGCGCCCGAGGCCCCCTCCGGTCAGCACGCCGATAGAGTTGAGCCCCGCCGCCACGAAATACCCGCGCAGCTCCGGAGCCTCTCCCACGATGGGACGCAGATCCGGGGTGAAGCTCTCCGGTCCGCAGAAGAAGCGCTTCATACCGACTTCCTGCGTCACCGGCACGCGCGACATGGCACGCTCGAGGAACGGGGTCATGCGCTCCCAGTCCGGCGGCAGCTCGCCGAAGGAGAAGTCGCCGGGGATCCCTTCCACTTTCCAGGGCGCGCAAACCGGCTCGAACAGCCCCACCATGAGTCCGCCGCCCTCCTCGCGGTAGTAGCCGTAGGCGCCGGGATCCTCGAGCACGGGCATGTTGGGCGGCAGATCCCGGATCGGCTCGGTGATCAGGTAGTAGTGCTCGGCGGCCTGGTTGGCGATCGTGACGCCGCTCGCGGCGCCGAACTGCCGCGCCCACATCCCGGCGCAGTTGACGACGATCTCCGTCCTGATGTCGCCGAGTGCGGTACGCACGCCGGTCACTCGCCCGCGCGCCTGCAGCACTCCTGTGGCAGGCACGCCCTCGATGATCCGGACACCCTTGAGGCGTGCGCCCTTGGCGAGCGCCATGGTGACGTCCACCGGATTGACGCGCCCGTCCTCCTTTACGTAGAACCCCGCCTCGATGTCGTCCACGCGCGCGAGCGGAAAGAGCTCGAGCACTTCGCGCGGTGAGAGCTCCTCGACATTGATGCCGCAATAGCGGTTGAAGGCCGCGACGCGCCGGTACTCCTCGAGCCGGTCCTTGTCGGACGCGACCTCGATGAAGCCGATCTGCGCGAGCCCCGTCGCCTGGCCGGTCTCCGCCTCGAGCCGCCGGTAAAGATCGCGCGAGTACTTGCGCATCTCGGTCGAGGTCTCGGAGGTCGAGCCGAAGGTCACCATGAGGCCGGCGGCGTGCCAGGTGGTGCCGGAGGTCAGCCGGTCGCGCTCGAGAAGCACTACGTCCTTCCAGCCGGCGGTTGCCAGGTGGTAGGCGACTGAGGTGCCAATGATGCCGCCCCCGACGACCACCACGCGGGCGTGGGACGGAATCGCAGCAGGGGCAGTGGCGTTCAAGCCGCTACATTTTGCCGAAACGGTAGCTCACGCGCATCCCGTAGATGCGCGCCGGGCGGCAGTCACTCGAGACGCTGGTACACCGCGCGGGCCTGTGCGAGCTCGCCGAGCACCGCGGCCTTCTCCTGCGCAGAGTTCCAGTCCGGGTAGGCGCCGGTGACCTGCGCCAGATGATCGATCCACGCCTCGAAGAAGCGCGCGTCCTCAGGCGAGCGCGGCTTCTCCTCACCGACGGTGACATAGATAGGACTCGTGGTCGCGTAGACGAAGTTATCGAGGATCGGGTACTCGGCCCGGTCGCTGAAGGCCCGCAGCACACACCAGCCGCTCAGCTCGAGGGGCAGAGTGCCGCTGGCGTCCAGGGTGTCGCGGCGGGACCTGAGCGCGAGCTCGCGCACGACGTGCCCGTTGCACACGATCTGCGCATGGTCGAGCGGCACGATGGAGCGCAGCCGCGCGTAGAAGGCGACCGGGCGCGCGCGTTCGAGCTGCACGGTTGCACCAATGGGACTGCCGGCGAGCGAAAAGTCGAGCAGCGGTGCGTTGGTCGCGAAGGTCCTCCCCTCCTTCAGTGCCTCGAGCCACGCTGAGCTCGCGAGCGGGCCAGCGGGGATCGACGCGTATACGCGGTTGAGGCCGACCGGACCGCGCAGCGTCGCGTAGTCAGCCATCGCGTCCGTGCCGCCGGCGGCCGGGATGCGGAATCCGAGATTCAGCAACCGGTACCACACGGAGGCGGTGGCCTGGTGATCGGCGAACGAGACGATCTCCATGTAGTCAACCTTGCCGAGCGCCACGTCGACGGGCAGCTCGTCGGCGTCGGTGTGGACAGGCTTGGTGAGCGGGCTCGGCTCCGCCTCGAAGGGATGCACATAGCCGACGACTGCCCCGTCGGCGTGCGCCAGGTCGGCTACGTCCGCGTTGGTTGGCGAGAGGCTTGCCGCCGCGGTGTTGGGATAGCCCGAGTAGCCCGGCAGCAGCGTGCCTCCGTGCGAACCCAACACCCCCAGGTGCCCCCAGTAGCTGGTATGAAATTCCTGCCCGTGCACCACCAGCGTCTCCGGCGTCGAGGCGGAATCGACTCCGCGGCCGCTGTAGGCGATGTCGGGGACCCGTTGCTCCTTGTTCACGATGAGGTTCTCGACGATATCGAGGTCCTCGGCCTCGGCCTGTAGCACCAGGTGCGCGGGCGTGTTGCGGTAATGGCCTCCGTAGTTCATGTGGACGTGCACGTCGGCACTGACCCAACGCCGGCCTGGCCCATCGGGCCAGCGGCGTGTCGGCAGCACCACCGCGACCTCACTCGTCGTGCCGGCGCTCACGGCGACGCTGCGCCGCACCGGCGCGCGCGCCAGACCCTTCATGACCTCGACGTTGAGCGTACCCACTGGCACCTCGATGAGCTCGTCCCCCGGAGTGTGGAAGTAACGCGCCTCGAAGGGCTGTTCGTTGCGATCGAACTCGGCGTGGTGCATCCAGGCGTGCGCCGGTGCGTAGAATCTGCCGCTCGCGTCCGTCACCACGACGCGCGCCGCAGTCGCGCTGCCGCGCTCATCGCGCACCAGCAGGTGCAGCACACCGCTCGGGCGCAGCCGGCGTCTCTCGGTGACCTCGAGCGGCCGCGAACTGCCGCCCGGAAACCTGAGCAGGCGCAGCGCCAGGCCGCCGTCGCGATTGGAGATGTAGGCGACCTGCTGTCCGTCGGGAGACCAGCGGGCGCCGGTCTCGTCCCAGTCGCCGTAGCTGATCGGAAACGGGTCGCCGCCCGCGAC
>DATMMK010000084.1:0-21028 GCA_035569755.1 Steroidobacteraceae bacterium | reverse complement strand
GCCCGTTCATTCGGGGGGCACGATCACCCCCGGATGCCGAAACAGAACGGATCCCGCTCATCGAGCAGGAGCGTCGCATCCGCGTTTACGTAGGCAGTGCCGCGGATGGTGGGGACGACGGCGGCGGCGCCACTGCGCCGGTAGCTGGCCTGGAAGGCGCTGCCGATGATGCTCTCCTGCACCCACTCCTCGTGTTCTGCGAGCTTGCCGTCCGCGGCGAGGCAGGCGAGCTTGGCGCTGGTGCCGGTGCCGCACGGCGAGCGGTCGTAGGCGTTCCCCGGGCAGAGCACGAAGTTACGCGCATCGGCCTCAGGAAGCGTCGCCGGCCCGAAGAGCTCGACATGGTCGACCTCGGGGTGGCCCTGGGCGTTGACCGCGGCCCGCACCCGCACGCAGTAGTCGGTGAGGGCGCCGACGTTGTCGAGCGCCAGCTCCTGGCCGTGGGAGTCGACCAGGAAGAACCAGTTGCCGCCCCAGGCGACATCGCCCGTCACGGTACCGATGCCGGGAACCTCGACCCGCACGGCGCGCGCCTCGCGGCGGCTCGGCACGTTCGTCACCGACACGGAGAGGTCCGCATGCAGGATCGCGGTCACCACCCCCACGGGCGTTTCGATGCGATGCACGCCGGGTGCGATGCGGCCGAGGTAGGCGAGCGTGACCGCGAGCCCGATCGCGCCGTGGCCGCACATGCCGAGATAGTCCGCGTTGTTGAAGAAGATCACGCCGGTCGCGCAGGACGGATCCGTCGGCGGCACGAGCCAGGCGCCGACGATGGCATCCGAGCCGCGCGGCTCCTTGACCACCGCCGAGCGGAACTGGTCGTACACATCGCGCAGCAGCTCGAGCCGCTCGCTCAGCGGGCCTCGACCCAGATCCGGACCGCCCTCGACGATCACGCGCGTCGGCTCGCCGCCGGTGTGCGAGTCGACGATACGGATGCGCCTCATGCCGGGCGCGTGGCGCGCGCCTCCTCGACCAGGGCGGTGACCTGCGCGCGGCGCTCGCCGGCGAGCGGCAGCCGCGGCGGGCGCACCCGCTCGGAGCCGCGCCCGAGGATCTGCTCGGCAAGCTTGATCGACTGCACCAGGTCGTGCTCCGCGTCGAGGTGCAGGAGCGGCATGAACCAGCGGTAGATGCGGCGCGCGCGCTCGAGATCGGAGGCAGCGAGCGCGGCGAACAGCGCGAGCGACTCGGCGGGAAAGACGTTGCTGAGCCCCGAGACCCAGCCGCGCGCCCCGAGCGTCACCGCTTCGAACACCACGTCGTCGAGGCCCGCGAACAGCACGAAGCGCTCGCCGAAGGCATTGAAGAGATCGGTGAAGCGCCGCGGATCGGGAGCCGATTCCTTGATCGAGACGATGTTGGGCACGTCGGCGAGGCGCGCGAGCGTCGCGATCTCGATGTTGACGCGATAGGACGGCGGATTGTTGTAGAGCATGATGGGGAGCCCGGTCGCGCCCGCCACCGTGCGGAAGTGCTGCTCGAGCTCGGCCGCCGTCGGCACGTACACCATGCCTGGCAGCACCATGAAGCCGCTCGCGCCGATGCGCTCGGCATCGCGCACGAAGCTGACCGCGGTGGCGGTGGTGAACTCCGACACCCCGACGATGATCGGCACGCGGCCCTCGGTCACCTCGACCGCGCCCTTCAGCACCGCGCGCTTCTCGGCGGCGGAGAGCGAATTGCCCTCACCAACCGTGCCCATGAGCACGAGCCCGTGCACCCCGTCGCGCAGCAGCGCGGCTTGCACGGACTGCGTGGCCCGGAGGTCGAGCTCGAGCGCGGTATCGAATTGGGTAGTAGCCGCCGGGTACACCCCGGACCAGTCACAGGCGAGGTGAGCTGCCATGCAGCCGATCGTATACGATCGGCGAATCCGCAGAAAGGTTGCTCAGGTGACGCTCACTCCATTTCATGTCGCCCTGCAGGTGCGGGACATTGCCGAGGCCCGCCGCTTCTACGGCGGAGTGCTCGGGTGCCCCGAGGGACGCAGCGACCGTGACTGGGTCGACTTCGACCTCTATGGTCATCAGCTCGTGTGCCACCTGAACCCGCAGCTCGGACCCCGGGGGCGCATCAGCTCGCTCTTCAACCCGGTGGACGGTCATGGCGTGCCGGTCCCGCACTGCGGCGTGGTGCTCGAGAGCGCGCAATGGCAGGAGCTCGCCGCCCGGCTCCGGCAGCACGAGGTCGAATGGGTCGTCGAGCCTCATACGCGCTTCGCCGGTGCTCCCGGGGAGCAGTCGACGCTCTTCATCCTCGACCCGTCCGGCAACGCGCTCGAGTTCAAGTCCTTCCGCGACCTCGGTCAGCTCTTCGCCCGTTAGCTTCGCGAGCTCAGCTGCCTTGCAGCAGCGCGGTGGCCTGATCGAGCGCATCGCAGTAGCGCGCGAGCACCGCCGCGGTGATCGGCAGATACGCGGCGGCCTCCTCCCAGCGGTTCGCGTCGACCGCCTCGCGCACGCCCGGCAGCGTCTTGACGCCGTAGCCGGTGAGCGCGCCCGGCGCATAGACGAAGTGCCGGTACCAGAGGCGCCCGGGCAGCCCGCGCTCATCCGTGAGCTTCTGCTCCATGCCCTGCAGCAGCGCGTTCAGCCGCGCGCGCTTTGCGGCCTCGAGCCTGAGGGTTCCGGCGAGCAGCCGCGCGTAGGCCTCGTCATAGGCGCGCGCGCTCGCCTTGAGCCGCGCCACCACGCCGTCGAGCGGCGCGAAGTCGAGCTGCGGTACCGGCGGCTCGCGCGCCGGCGGCCCCACCACCCGCGTCGGGTCCGCGGCCAGCCCGAAGGCGTTCTCATCGAGAAGGCGCGCGAGCTCGGCGCTCTTCTTGCGCTTCTCGTCCGTCAGCTTGTGCAGCTCCTCGGCGTAGGCGCCGATCGTGTTCGCGAAGCCCGTGAACTCGAACGGCAGCACGTCCGCATCCGCCATGCGCAGCACGACGTGCCCGGCGGTCTCGGCCTCGGCGACGCCATAGGCAAAGGTCGGATCGCCGAAGCGCACGTAGTGATCGAAGGAGTCGTAGCTCGAGTGGTAGACGCCGGCCTGGTCTTCCTCGCCGTGGTATTCGATGCTGAGTGCGGTGAGACCGAGGTGTTGCAGGAAGGGCGTGTAGTCCGACCCTGAGCCGAGCGCGCGGATCGGCAGATCGCCGCCGGCCTCGGCGAGGCGTGCTTCGCGCCGCACCTCCTCCGGTTCCTCTTCCTCGTCCGACTCGCGCGCGTAGCCCTGCGCGAGCATGTGTGCACGCAGCCGCGCCTGCGTGCTCACCCCGGTCTCCGGGTCCCGGATTCCGGAGGCGACCTCATTCACCAGGTGCTGCAGCGAGTGGCTGCCGCCGGCGCCGAGAAAGCCGCGCGAATTGGTGTCGGAGTTGAGGTAGAGCACGGCGTCGCGGCGCAGCTCCGCGGCGTGCGTCTCGGCCCACTCGGTGGAGCCGAGGAGACCTGGCTCCTCGCCGTCCCAGCTGGCGTACACCAGGGTGCGCTTCGGCCGCCAGCCGCTCTTCACGAGGGCGCCGATCGCTTTTGCTTCGGCGAGCATCGCCACCTGCCCGGACAACGGGTCCCAGGCGCCGAACACCCAGCCGTCACGGTGATTGCCGCGCACGACCCAGGCATCCGGGCTTTCGTGGCCGGGGATCTTCGCGATGACGTCGTACACCGGCTTCAGGCTCCAGTCCGAGCGGATCACGAGATGCACCCTGGCGGGGCCGGGCCCGAGGTGGTAGGTGATCGGCAGCGCGCCGCGCCACTTTGGCGGCGCAACGGGACCGGAGAGTACTGCGAGCAGCGGCTCCGCGTCCGCGTAGGAGATCGGCATCACCGGGATCTTGAGAATCGTCCTGGCATCGGCGAGCGCGAGACGCTTGGCGTCTTTGGTCGCTCCCACGCCCGGTGTGAGCGGATCGCCGCTATAGAGCGTCAGGTCGAGCACCGAGCCGCGCTGCACGCCCGCGGGCGGGCGCCAGCCGCCCTGCGGATACACGTCGCCCTGGGCGTAGCCATCGTCGTGCGGATCCGAATAGATGATGCAGGCGATCGCGCCGTGCTCCTGCGCGAGCTTGGGTTTCAGTCCGCGCCAGCCCGAGCCGTAGCGCGTGATGACGATCTTTCCCCTGACATCGATGCCGCGGCGCGCGAGCTCCTGATAGTCCTTCGCCATCCCGTAGTTGAGGTAGACGAGCTCGCCGGTGACGTCGCCGTCGGCGCCGTAGACGTTGTAGGGCGGCATGATGCCGGCGACGCCCGAACTCGCATCTCCGGCGACCGGCGGCTCGGTGAGGCTCGCGGTGAACCGGGTCGGCGCCACGAGCTCCAGGCTGTGCTCCTTGAGGGTCGGATAAAGCACCTCGAACACCTCGATCTGCGCCTGCCAGCCCCACTGCCTGAAGAGGTCGCGGACGAATTCGGCGTTGGCCCGATCGTGGGGCGAGCCGACGTGGTTCGGAGCGGAGGCGAGGTTCTTCAGCCACTCGCGCAGCTCCGCGGGATTGAGATCGGCGTCGAAGCGCTGCTCGAGCGAGCGCTGCGCTGCACCCTCCTGCGCCGTGAAGCCGAAAAGCGGCGGCGCGCCCTCGCCCGCGGCCGAGTTTGCAGCGAGTGGCAGCATTGCGGACAGCAGCAGCATCCACCCGCTCGCGCCGCGGAGCTCGCGCCGGCGGCTCGTGATCCTGGAGTCTGGGGCTGGCATCGGGTTCCGGTCCTCTTGGGGTGACGAGGTTCGCGATCATACCGGGCGCCGTGGCTCGGTGGGCCCCGGCGTGCCGGCCCCGGCCATGTAATGGCTTAGAATTCTGCGAGGACGCCTCGCGGAGACCTGAGCTAAGTGAATCGGAAAATTCTTTCGCGCCGGCAGGTAGTGCGCGGCCTGGCCGCTACGCTGCCGCTGGCTGCCTTCGGCTGCAGCCGAACGGACCCGAACTCGCTCACGGTGGGCGGGCTCGCCGTCACCTGCAACCTCACCCTGCCGGTCGCGTGCCTGGGGAAAAGCGAGGCCAACCGATCCGCGCCGCCCGGCGCTCCCCGCTTCCACTACGAGTACGCCAAATTCAACGGCTGGCCGGAGATCAAGGAATCGCTCATGGCGGGCCGCATCCAGGCCGGCTACATGCTGGCGCCGCTCGTGATGGACCTTGCGGACCAGGGCATCCCTATGAAGATCGTCTCGCTGGGACACCGCTCCGGTGCGGTGATCATGGTACGCACGGAGTCGCCCTATCAGCACTTCCGGCAGCTCGCAGGCAAACGCATCGCCGTTCCCAGCCGCTTCGCCGTGGACTTCCTGTTTCTGCGTCGCATGCTGGCGCAGGAGAACATGCGCGTCGAGGACGTCGAGGTCGTCGAGATGGCGCCGGCGGACATGCCGGCCGCGCTGTATGCAAGCGCCGTGGACGCATATTGCACCGGCGAGCCCTTCGGAGCAGCCGCGCAGGTCGCAGGCTACGCGCGACCGTTGCGTATGACGCGCGATGAGTGGCCGAAGTACATCTGCTGCGTCCTGACCGTGCGCGAGGAGCTGATCGCCGCGAACGCGCCGATGGTGCAGGACCTGGTGAACCAGATTCTGGGGGCAGGCCTGTGGCTGGATCAGGGACCCGCCCACCGCGAGAAGGCCGTGCAGGTTGCCGCGGGCCCGAAGTTCTTCAACCAGGATCCCAAAATCATCCGCTTCGTGATGCGCAACCCGAGCGACCGCGTGACCTACGGCGATCTGCGCATGATCCGCTCTGAATTCGACGAACTGATGCGGCTGTCCCTGGAAGCGGGAACGATCAAGCACCCCATCCCGTACGAGAAGTACGTGGACGAGCGGTTCGCGCGCGACTCGCGCCCTGCAGATATCCGACTATGAACGACGCCTGGCCAACGAGCGGGTCGATCGCACGTCGCGGCCTGGCGCCAGCGCTCCTGTCGCTGCTACTGCTCGAAGCTTCCGCAGCCGCTCCGCCGGCCGCATTCAAGGCCGGAACGTTCGACCCACCGCGTCCAGCGCCGGATTTCTCCCTGCAGGGGTCCGACGGACAGGAGCTGCGCATCGGTCGCTTCCGTGGCAAGGTCGTGCTGCTCGCCTTCGGGTACTCCTCGTGCACGGCAGTATGCCCGGTAACGCTGGCGACGTTCGCCGCCGCCCGCCGCAAGCTCGGGGCCACCGCAGCCGACATTCAGGTTATCTACGTGACAGTTGATCCGCAGCGTGACGTGCCCGAGCGCCTGAAGAGGTTCCTGGGAACTTTCGACCACACCTTCATCGGCGGCACCGGGAGCGAAGCGCAGCTCGCGGCGGTGCGCGAGGCATACGGGGTGACCGCAAAGAAGATCCCCTACGAGAACAGCTACACCTACGCGCACTCCTCCTTCACCTACCTGATCGATCGCCGAGGCCGGATTCGGGCGCTGATGCCCTACGGACACAGCCCCGATGACTACGCGAACGATCTGACCATCCTGTTGCAGGAGTGACCGTGCCCGCGCGCTCACTCGTGTCGGCGGCAGTGGCGGGAAGCGCGCTCGCGGTCCTCGCCTGGAGCGCACTGGCGCCGGTCAGCAGCGCCTCGCGGGATCAGATCTTCGAGATCCCCAATGGCACCTGGGCGCGCCGCATGTCCGGGGATAAGGTCGAGATCCTGCCGGACCACATTCGCCTGACGCTCGGCGTGCGCGACACCCTGGTCCTGCTCAACCACGACGCCGTCCCGCAGATCTTCGGGCCGACGCTGATGATGCCGGGACAGAGCTTTCGGCTGCCGTTTGAGCAAGCGGCCGTTTACACCTTCACCTGCAGCGCGCACGCGAGCGGTCAGATGATCATCAGCGTCTTTCCCTTTCCGGCGACGCCCTGGGCGAAACTCGCCTGGCGGGCGCACGAACTGTACTGGCGCGTGCGCCTGCAAGCGGTGCATATCTGGTACCGTTACCGTCTCTGATGCGCACCGATCCGTGATCATGTATCGCCTCAAGGCATCCCTGCCGTCGCTGGCAGTCATCGTCGCGCTCATCGCCCTTTGGTGGGCAGCGGTAATCGTCACGGGCAGCCTCATTTTCCCGACGCCATGGGCGGTCGTCAGCGGAACCTGGGAGCTGATCGAGAACGGCACGCTCTGGCAACACATCAGCGCATCGCTCCTGCGGGTCGGCATCGGCTTCGGGCTTGCCGCGTGTGTTGCCATTCCACTGGGCCTGTGGACGGGCTGGGTGCGCAGCGCCTACCGGATGCTCAATCCCCTCTTCCAGATCCTCCGGCCCATCTCCCCGATCGCGTGGATTCCGATCGCGATTCTCTGGTTTGGCGTCGGTGATGCCTCGCCCATCTATCTGATCTTCATCTCGTCGGTGTTTCCCATGGTCGTGCAGACCACCGTCGGCGTGCACACCATCGAGAAGCGCTACCTGCGCGCTGCCGAGAATTTCGGCGTCTCACGCCGCACCCTGTTCACGCGCGTCGTGATCCCGGCAGTGCTGCCGCAAGTTGTCGTCGGCATGCGCATCGGACTCGGTGTTGCCTGGCTGGTCGTCGTGGCTGCGGAGATGATCGCCCTGCACTCGGGACTCGGGTACATGATCATGGACTCCCGCAATGCCGGGAACCGCTACGATCTGGTGGTCGCCGGCATGATCATCATCGGCCTGATAGGGCTCTCGCTCGACGGCCTGATGCGCCTGCTGGAGGGTATGCGGTGGGTCAGGTGGCGCTATGCGCACTAAGATCGAGGTCCGCGAGGTCACCAAAGGATTCGCCTCTGACAAGGGGCGCCTGGACGTCATCGACAGTGTCAGCTTCAGCGTGCGTGAGGGTGAATTCGTCGCCATCGTGGGGCCTTCCGGCTGCGGCAAGACGACGCTCCTCAACCTGATGGCCGGATTCATCCGCCCCGATGCCGGCGCGGTAGTGATCGACGGTACACGGCACTCCAAGCCCGACCCTCGCGGGATTCTCATCACGCAACAGGGCTCGGTATTTCCCTGGCTCACGGTGCGCGAGAATCTGCTGTTTGGACTCAACGGCCATGCCCCGCCGGACCACGCCGACATCGCGGACCATTACGCCGATATCGTCGGGCTCAAGGGCTTCGAGGACAGCTACCCGCACGAGCTGTCCGGGGGCATGCTGAAGCGCGCCGAGCTCGCGCGTGCGCTGGTGGTCAAGCCAGAGACTCTCTATATGGACGAGCCGTTCTCGGCGCTCGACGCACTGATGCGCCTGCGCATGCGCAACGAGCTGCTGCGAATCCTGGCGAAGGAACGCCACACGGTGATACTGATCACCCACGATGTCGAAGAGGCCATCCATTTGGCCGACCGCATACTGGTACTGTCTTCGCGGCCCGCCCGCATCCAGGCGAGCTTCGATGTGCCGTTCTCTCACCCGCGGAGACTCTCGAGCGCCGCCGCTCAGGAACTACGGATCGCGATCCTGTGGGAGCTGGGCCTCGATGAGGCTGCCAATCTGGATGATGCCGCTGACGATGAGCGACGGTGAGGATGCATCCGAGTGAGACGCACTCGCCCTGACAATCGGCTCAATCCACCACCGACGACTGGATCCTGATCCCGGCGCGCAGCACGCCGGTCACCGGTGTCGCCTCGGCCACCTCGAGGAGCCGCGCCTTCTGTGCGGAGCTGAGCGGCTTGGTGAAGGAGAGGCGCCGCTCGATGTGATCGCGACCCTCGGCGTCGCGCGACCAGCGTACGCCGACGGTGATCTTGCCCAGCGTCCAGTCGTTCTGTGCCGCGTGCTTGCGCAGCGCCACCGCAGTGCAGGTGCCCAGGCTCGCGAGCAGCAGCTCCCGCGGCGCAAAACCGGCGTCGCTCCCGCCGGCGGCGACCGCCTCGTCGGCCGTCAGGTGGTGATGGCCGGAGACGACCTGCTGCACGTGCTGGTGCTCATTGATTATCGTGACGTAGGCCATGGGCTGCCCCTCCGTTGCCCGCGCGCCGCCGTCCGTGCGCGCCGAGCGGACGCGCCGCGCGGCTCAGCATACTCCTCGCGATGCTCGCCACACTCATACCCGTGACGTCGTCGAGGCGGTAGGCAGCGCCCTCCAGAATCGCCGCGGCGGCGCGCAGGCCGCTGCGGATCGCCGGTCCGATCCCCTCGCCCAGATCGCGGCTCGCGAGCCCGGCCGCATCGCCGGTGATGAAGGCGTTGTCGCGGCGCACCACGTCGACACGTCCGCGCAGGAAGTAGCTGTAGCCGGACGGATCATAGTGCGCGCCGCGCGTCAGCCCGCCGTCGAGCTTCGCGGCGAACTGCGCCCAGTGCGCCTTGATGTCCTGACCGGCGCTCTTGATGCGCTCGGCAAAGCCGCCGATGCCGACGTTGAGCCAGCCGCTCTCCTTCGGCACGTACCACGAGTATCCCGGCAGCCCCTGCTCGCAGAACCACAGGTGGCAGTCGCCGTCCTGCCAGTCGTACTCGATCTCGTGCTCGAGTGTCACGATCTGCAGCTCGTGCGCACGCGGGTTCAGCTCGCGGAACAGGTTGCGGTACACCGGGCAGCGCGTACCGCCGGCGCCGATAAGATAGCGGCAGCGATAGGCACCGTCGATGACGTAGTCGGCGCCGTCGGCGACGATGTCACGCACGTTGTGCTGCTCGACCGGCGCAGCCGCGCGCTCGAGCAGCCACGCGTCCCATTCGAAGCGGCGGATCGAATGCTGCACGCACGGCACCGGCAGGCTCCAGCGCCCGTAGTGCACCCGCAGGCGCGGGAAGGTGAGCAGCCGATGCGGATAGTCGTCGAGATCCATGCCGAGCTCGCGCACCACCTCGGGGGTGATCCAGCCCGCACACAACTTCAGACGCGGAAAGCGCTCGCGATCGAGCACCAGCACCTCGGCACCTGCGCGCTGCAGACGCCACGCCGCGCTCGAGCCCGCGGGCCCGCCGCCGACGATGATGACCTCGCATGAGCGCATAGGATCAGGTGTACAGGTGCGCGCGCGTCCAGGGAACGTCGTTGTTGTCGGCGGTCGCAAACACCACCTGGAACAGCTGCAGCGTGCCCGTGGAGAACGCCGCGATCGAGCCGGCGAGGTACAGCCGCCACATGCGCACGAACTTCTCGTCGAACATCGCCCGCACGCGCTCGCCTGCCGCTTCGTACAGGCCGAGCCAGTGACGCAGCGTCTGTGCGTAGTGCAGGCGCAGATTCTCGACGTCGAGCACCGAGAGGTCCGAGGGCTCGAAGATCTGCGACATCTCGCTGAGCGCCGGCGGGTAGGCGCCCGGAAAGATACGCTTCTCGATCCACGGCTGCATCCGCGCCGGGTGGTTGCGGCCGATCGAATGAATGAGGCCGCGTCCGTTGCTCCCGAGGCAGCGCCGCGCGATGCGCCCGAGCGTCGGGTAGTTCTTGGCGCCGACGTGCTCGAGCATGCCGACCGAGACGAACGCGTCGTAGTGACCGGAGATGTTGCGGTAGTCGTCCTCGACGTATTCGACCTGGCCCGCGAGCCCTTCGCGCACGGCCCGCTCGCGCGCGTACGCCACCTGCTCGCGCGAGATGTTGAAGGCACGCACGCGCACGCCGTAGTGGCGTGCCATGTGCAGCGCCAGGGTCCCCCAGCCACAGCCCGCCTCGACCACGCTCTCGCCGCTCTTGAGGCGCAGCTTGCGGCACACGTGGTGCATCTTGGCGGTCTGGGCCTCATCGAGCGTGGCCGTGGGCGTGGGGTAGTAGGCGCAGGTGTAGGCCATCGTGCTGCCGAGCCACAGCGAGTAGAACTCGTTGCCGATGTCGTAGTGGTGATGGATGTTGTCGCGCGAGCGGGCGAGCGAGTTGAGGTGCGGCCGGTGCGCCAGGTTCGCCGCCCGCCGCAGCCAGGAGGGCTTGTCGGCCGCGGCACTCGCCCGGTACACCACTTCGAGCATCTGCACCAGATCGCCCTCGACCGTGACACTGCCGTCGCTGTAGGCGTCGCCCAAGCGCACCCACGGGTCCGCCAGGATCGAGACGAGCGTCGCGCGGCTCGCGAACGTCACGCGCGCCACCGGTGCCGAGGCCGGGCGCACTCGCGCACCGCCGCGCACCACGAACTCCAGCGGTGGTTCGCCGAGGAACGAGGAGATGCGCCTGAGCAGCCAGCGGTCGGTCTTGCGCTCCTCGGCCGCCTCCGCGGCTTCGGGATCCGCGGCCTGCGGCGCGATGGCGCGCTGGATCTCGTTGTGCTTGTGGCCGGAAGTCAGGCTCTGGTCGGTGGCGCTCACGACTCTTTACTCCTTGTTTCTGGAGGGTTAAATCTAGCATGCCCGTTGCACCCCCGGAGCGGGGGCTAGAAATCACCGCCAAGTCAATGCTTTACGACGGTATCATTGAGTAAATTCGAAAGTCGGCTGCCGGCGAGGAGGAGCCGCTCGCGCACGATCCTCTCGGCCTCGAACTGATAGCTGCGATCGAGCACCACGATGCCCGCCGGGACGCTGTTACAGGCGAAGCCCGGATACTGGTAGGCGAGGTTCTTCGCGAGATGATTGGACTCGCTCGCCCAGCTCGCGGGTGCGCCCTGCCCCGCCTCGACGGCAAGACTCCGGGCTTCGCGCGCGAGTGCCTCGATATCAGGCGGCGGTTGCTGGCGGTTACGCGTCTGCAGCGCGAGCGCCACCAGCTCCGAGTCCCAGGCGCGATGCAGACTCTCCCGCCCGCGCGTCCTGACGCCCGCGAGCGCGACGCGCACGCGATTGCCGCCCTGGTCGCCGTTGTCTGCGGCGTGCAGCGGCTGATGAAGGTCCGCGACCAGGTGCACGATCCACTTGAGCGCCTCGTTGCGGGCGCGCAGCTCCGCGCGGCTGTCGGCAAGGACGGCGATGAGGCGCTCGAGCTGCGCGGAGTTGCATTGGCCGCCGGGACAATAAGTGTCCCGGGGCGCGCTGCCGCAGATCGGCACGTCGTCGTAATGCCAGCGTGGCTCATCGGCGGGAGTGCCGCGGATCTCGTCCGCCCATACCGAGACCGACTCGAGCGTGGTGCGCCCCGAAGGGTTGCCGAACCGATCGAGGTCGGCGGCCAGCAGCTGCGCAACCGCCGCGTGCGCCGCGGGCGTGAGCAGCCGGTCGGCAATGGCGCCGACCGTGCGGTGCCCCTGCGGCCCCCAGGCAAAGCCGCCGGGAGCGCACGCGAGGCCGAGCGCGAGAGAGCAGAGCAGGCGCCGCAGGCTTTGCATGAGTTAAGTTTAGTGCGCGAGCGGTCGCCGGTCTCAACACGCCTGGGTTAGACTGCGCGCCCACAGGAGCGAACCCCCCGCATGAACATCGAGCTCTCATCCCTCGAGGCGCGCGTCATCGGCTGTCTGATCGAGAAACAGATCACTACGCCCGACCAGTATCCGCTCTCACTCAACTCTCTGGTCGCCGCCTGCAACCAGAAGAGCAATCGCCATCCGGTCATGGATCTCGACGAGGCGACGGTGCAGAACACCCTCGATCAGCTCGCCCGGCGGCATCTGGTGATCGAGAAGTCGGGCTTCGGCAGCCGGGTGCTGAAATACCAGCATCGCTTCTGTAACACCGAGTTCGGCACTTTCAAGCTCTCGGTACACGAGCTCGCGATCGTGTGCGAGCTGCTGCTGCGCGGGCCGCAGACCCCGGGGGAGCTGCGCGCGCGCGCGAGCCGCATGGAGCCCTTCGCCGACGTCACGCAGGTGGAGAGCACGCTCGAGGCACTGCGCACGCGCGACGACGGGCCGTTCGTCGTGCAGTTGCCGCGCGAGCCTGGCCGCCGCGATTCGCGCTGGGCGCACCTCTTCAGCGGACCGGTGGCCGTGCCGCCGCCAGCGGCAGAGCCCGCGGGCGTCGTTGCGCCGGAGGCGGCGCAGACCGGTGCGCGGCTCGAGCGGCTCGAGGAGCAGCTGCGGGAGTTGCGTGCCGAGGTCGAGGAGCTGAAGCGACGCGTACCCTGACTTGAATGGCTCGGGTGCGGACGCCCTTGCCTCTCACGGGCCCCGCAGCGGCCCGAAGTACACCAGCGTGCTGTAGGGCATGGTGATGGTGCCGTCGCGCTCGTGACGGGCAAACACCTCGCGCAGCATCCCGATCATGGGCTCGTAGTCGGGAGATCCGGGCTCGGGCGCGTACGAGGAGGACATCAGCCGCCCCCTGAGTCCCTCGAAATCCAGGACCTGCTGGTTGGCGAAGGTGCCGACCTCCATTGCCTCGCCCAGGAACCCGCGCATCACGCCGACGTCGGCGCGGCTTGCGGTGATGCGCGTGTATTCCGGAGCGTAGCGCCGTAGGAGCGCCTCGTAGTCGGCGAGGAACGCGGTCGCCTCAGGGGGTCGCTCGTTCCACAGCAGCGCGGCCCAACCGTGCGGGCGCAGCACCCGCACTGCCTCGATCCGCGCCCGCTGCGCGTCGAACCAGTGAAACGCCTGCCCGGCGACCAGCAGATCGACGCTCCCGGCAGCGAGCGTGGTGGCCTCGGCGCTGCCCGCGACGCTGTGAAAGTGCGGGTAGCGGCTGAGCTGCGCTTCGGCCGCGCCGCGCATGCGCTCGTTCGGCTCGACCGCAAAGACCTGCGCACCGCACTTCAGCAGCAGCTCCGTCAGAATGCCGGTACCGGAGCCGACATCGGCGACTGCCGCCCCGGGGACCAGCCCGCAACGTTCCCGCAGCAGCTCGAGAGCCGGCGCCGGATAGCCCGGGCGGTAGCGCGCATAGTCGTCAACCCGGGAGCTGAAGCGCTCGCTCGATCGGATCATCTCAGGTCTCCGGCACACACGAACGCTGTACTGGCGGCGCCGTGGCACAGTGCGCGCGCGGTCGGCGGCGCCTGCCTCTCCAAAAAGAGATGCGGACACGGTAACTTAATCGCGTGACAATGTCGTCACACGTCAGGTTCGGAGCGCGTGCGATGTCCGGCCCTTACAAGCGCCTCGAGACCAAGCTGGTGCACGCTGGCGAGACGCGCCCGCGCATCGAAGGCGCCGTGGAGATGCCGATCTTCCAGTCGGCTACCTTCGAGTACCGGGGCGAGCGCCGCTACGACGATGTGCGTTACCTGCGCCTCAACAACACGCCGAACCAGCTCGCGCTGCACGCCAAGCTGGCCGATCTCGAGGGGTCCGAGGCCGCGCTGGTCACGGCGAGCGGCATGGCGGCGATCAGCACGACGCTGCTCACGGTACTGTCGGCCGGTGATCACCTGTTGGCGCAGAACTGCCTGTATGGGGGCACGCACGACTTCGTGACGCGCGAATTCGCGGGCCTCGGCCTGTCGGTTGGTTTCATCGACGCCGACCGGCCCGACGGCTGGCGCGACCGGCTGACACCCAACACGCGCGCGGTGTACGTCGAAGTGATGACCAACCCGCTGCTCGAGGTGGCGGACTTGCGGGCGGTCACCGAGTTCGCGCGCGCCCACGGCCTGATATCCATCATCGACAACACCTTCGCGAGCCCGGTCAACTTCCGCCCCATCGAGGCGGGCTTCGACCTCGTGATTCACAGCGCCACCAAGTATCTCAACGGGCACTCCGACATTGTCGCGGGTGCGGTGGCGGGGCGCGCCGCGCTGATCGAGCGCATCCGCCACAAGGCCAACCACCTGGGCGGCTCGCTCGATCCGCATGCGGCGTTCCTGCTCAACCGCGGGCTGAAGACTCTGGCGCTGCGGGTGCGCTACCAGAACGACAGCGCGCTCAGAATCGCACAGTTCCTCGAGGCGCACCCGGCCGTTGCCCGCGTGTACTACGCCGGTCTCGAGAGTCACCCGCGGCACGCGCGGGCGCGGGGTCTGTTCGCGGGCTTCGGCGGCGTGTTGAGCTTCGAGCTCGAGGGTTCGCCGGCGCGGGCCGATGAGCTCGCGGGCCGGGTACGGATCCCGGCGATCGCGCCGAGCCTCGGCGGTGTGCATACGCTGCTCACGCGTCCGGCCACCACCTCGCACGCCGGCCTGTCACGCGAGGATCGTGAGCGCCTCGGGATCAGCGACGGGCTGCTGCGCCTGTCGGTCGGCATCGAGGCGACCGAGGATCTGCTGGAAGATTTCGCGCAGGCACTCGGTTGAGAAACCGGAGCGCAAGTTCCGGGTGGCGAGGCCACCGGCCCACCCTCACCATGCACGGACCCTGCATCAGGATGTACGCGCTCCATGTCTACTGATCTCACTACTGCGAGCTCTGCCGCTCCCCCCGCCGAGCCCGCCGCCGCGCCCTGGCGCACGCCGGTCGAGCTCACGCTGCTCGGCGCGATCTGGGGCGGCTCCTTTCTCCTCATGAGAGTTGCCGCCGCGGACTTCGGCCCGCTGCCGCTGGTCGAGGCGCGTCTCGCGCTCGGCGGGCTCGTGCTGACGCCATTTCTGTGGCGGGCGCGGGCGCTGTTCACCCCCGGCTTGTGGCTGCGCATCGCCGCCATCGCGGCGATCAATTCCGTCGTCCCGTTCGCGCTCTTTGCCTGGGGTGCGGAGCGCGCTCCGGCCGGCATCGGCGCCATCACCAACGCGATGACGGTGATGTTCACCTATCTGGTCGCGCACTTCTTCTTCGGCGAGCGCATCGGCGCGCGGCGCCTGATCGGCCTCACCGGCGGATTCGTCGGCGTCGCGATCCTCGCGAGCGGCAAGACTGCCGGCGATGGCGTGTGGCAGGCGGCGCTCGCGGGCACGGCCGCCGCCGTCTGCTACGGCTTCGGCATCAACCTGGTCCGCCGTTACCTAACCGGCTACCCCTCCGCGGCGGTTGCGGCCGCCAATCTGATCACCGGCGCGCTGTTGCTGGCCCCGCTGGCGGTGTACAGCTGGCCGTCGCGATCGATTCCGGCGACGTCCTGGGCGAGCGCGGTACTGCTCGGTGTGCTGTGCACCGGAGCGGCGTTCGTACTCTATTACCGTCTCATCACGCGCATCGGGGCGCCGCGCGCCTCCACGGTCACCTACCTCATTCCGCTGTTCGGCGTCATCTGGGCGTGGCTCATCCTCGGCGAGCCGCTCACGGCGACCATGGCGCTAGCCGGTGCCTTGATCCTCTCGGGTGTCGCGCTCAGCCAGCAGCGTGCTACAAAGAAGTAATGACGGCTCGAGGGCCGATTACCCGCGGGGATCTGCCGCTGGATCCCCGCCGCCGGCTTAGCTTTCCGCGCCTGCTCAACGCGCGTGACCTGGGCGGCTGTCCGACGCTCGATGGCGGGCAGACGCGCTGGCGCTCGCTGGTGCGCGCCGACGATCTCGCGCAGCTCGACGCCGCGGGCCTGCGCGCACTCACGGATTTCGGGATAGCGACGGTCATCGACCTGCGCTGGCGCGCCGAGGCCGAGCGGCACCCGAGCCCGATCCCCGCCGCCCTGCCCCACATCGCCTACCGCCAGGTCTCGCTCCTCACGCCTACCGAGGATGAGTGGCGCGAGCGCAGTGCGGACGCCACCAAGGAGCTATGGAAGTGCGTGGTGCTGGAGCGGGTGCGCCTGGAGCTGCGCGAGGTACTCGCGACGATCGCCGCCGCCGCGCCCGGCCCGCTGCTGTTTCACTGCATCGCCGGCAAGGACCGTACGGGGCTGATCGCGGCGCTGCTGCTCGCGCTCGCGGACGTCGTTCCCGAGGCCATCGCCCACGACTACGCCTTGAGCAGTGCCTGCCTGCGTGACGGCTATCTTGAGCGCTATGCGCACCGCGATCCGGACGAGATCCTCAGGGCCTTACACTGTCCCGAAGAAGGTGCGTACAACATGTTGAAATTCCTCACCCACGCGGGCGGTGTACGCGCCTACCTCAGGGAAATCGGCCTTACCCGTGGCGAGATCGCCACACTCCACGCGCGGCTGCGCGAGTAACAGCTCACTCCTGCATGTACAGACTGTGACTTCCGCAGCACCGCGCGGCGGACAATCCGTGCGGCCATTCACTGCGGGTTCAGCGACGCCGCACGATACTCATTATCGCACCGGTTGCGCGTGCTCCCGAGCCGCCCCACATTTCAGGCGCGGGCACATTTGAAGCAGGCGCGGGTTTGAGCACGCGGCACACCGGTGCCTCCCTTTTCCCCCTCTTCACCCCTTCCGCTATCCTCGTAGGCATCTTCCGTACGCCGTGCGCAGGAGGCTCGCGTGGAAATCACCGGGGGGTGTCTGTGCAGGGCGGTTCGCTACACGATCCGCGCGGCTCCCATCGTTACGCGCACCTGCTGGTGCCGCGTGTGCCAGTACATCGGCGCCGGCAGCGCTACCGTCAATACCTGCTTTCCGAGCGATGCGCTCGAGGTCACGGGTGAGCTGTGCGACTACCGCATGACCGCCGACAGCGGCAACGCCGCGCACCGGCGCTTCTGCCCGGCTTGTGGCACGCACCTCTTCAGCGCCTCCGAGGCGCGGCCCCACCTGGTATTCGTGCGTGCGGGTACGCTCGACGACCCGGAGATCGTCCGCCCCGCGCTCACGATCTGGACGGCGAGCGCCCCGAGCTGGGCGTGCATCGACGAGCGGCTGCCCAAGGTCGAGCGACAGCCGGTGTAGTCAGATCGGGCAAAAGTCGCCTGCGGCGCTTTTGCCGGACATCACTCCGCAGGCCGCCGGCAAAAAGCGTCGTTTTTGCCGGCTGCTCAGTGCCGGGCTATTTGAGGTTGAGGGCCGCCCGCAGCTCGGGCGCGGTCATGAGGCGCGTGTACACGGGCGTGCCGACGTCGAACTCACGCGCGCGCGATAGCGCGCCGACCACCACTGGAGCGAAGCCGGCGTCCCGCACCAGCCTCTCCGCCACGGCAAGTGCCTGAGCATCATCGCCAGCGAGGGGGATGGCGATCGGCTCGCGCGCGCGATGCGCCTGGCTCGAGAGGTCGCCGGAATTGATGGCGTTGAAGGCGCGCACCAGGCGCACTCCGGGCAGAAACTTCGGATCGGCCACACCGGTGCTCACGCGGCGCGCTTCGACGGCCATCTCGCCGTCACGCGACGGATAGGGATTACAGGTGTCGAGCACGATCTTGCCGGCAAGCTCCGCCTTGAGGTCGCGCCCGACCTGCGGCAGAGCGCCATACGGCACCGACACCACCACCACCTCGCCAAACTGCGCCGCCTCGCGTGGCGTGCCGACCCGCGCCCGGGGTCCGAGCGAGGCGGCCAGCCCCTTGAGCTCGTCGGGGTGGCGCGAGGACATGAGCACCTCGTGGCCCGCCGCCACCCAGAGCCGCGCGAGCGTGCCGCCGATCTGGCCGGTGCCGATGATGCCGATCTTCAGCGGACTAACTGGAGCCGGCCCCGCACCTGCAGCATGCGCACTCGCCGCGGCGAGGATTACGCCGAGCACGGCGGGCGCCACCACGCCCATGCGCCGCGCCGCGGTGCACATCATTTGGGTGAGAACTCCACGTAAGTCTGCCAGCGCAGCTCACCCGGATTGTCGGTATCGATCACCAGAGTGCCGTGAGCGCGCTGCTCATTCGACACGAGTTGCACCTGCGCGTTCTCGCCGCACGCGGCCTGAAGAGGCAGGGGCGTCTTCACCGAAATAGCGCGCGCGGCGGCGACGTCTTCGGCGGAGGCGCTCGAGGGCTCGATGCGGGCGGAGGTGATCTGCGTCAGGGGCTGCGTGGCGAAGCGGTAGTTGACGGTGCCCTGCCAGTCACCCTTGCCACCCTTGCCCCGGGGAGCCTTGCTCTCGCCGGGCTTGGCAGCGGTGTCGAACCCTTCCTGCTTGGTCAGCGGCGGCTCTGTCAGCTTTATCTGACGCGGCTGCAGCGGGACCAGGACGTTGCGCGTAGTGAGCCCCTGCAGCCGCCACACGGCGAGGATCTGCAGCGGAAAGCTGCTCTGGCAATGCACCGAGTACAGGCCGTGCCAGCCGGAGCCGTCGGGATTGGGACTGAGCGGCACCTTTTGGTTGTCGCCGATCGCAAACAACACCAGCGAGCCCGCAGCCACCAGCGCGCCCTCCGAGGCGGTCGCGGTGATCTCGTACATCGGGATGTTATTGTTGGCCTGGAACTGAGCCGGAGTCGTGTCGTTCACCTGCACATTGCAGGCGCTCAGGCACAGCGCGGCCGGTATCCAGGAAAGCCGGATGAGCTTGTACATACTGCCCCCGTCGCAATCGGGCTGGAAGTGCGCGCCGGGCCGCCCGCCAAGCGCGGCCCGGAGCTGAGGAAACCTTGGCTTGAATCCGCGCCCTACTTCTTTCTCCGGGCGCCGGAGCGTTTCGCCGCCCTGAAGGAGATGCCGCAGCGCATCGCCTTCTGCTGAACCGCCGCGGCCGTGCGGCCCAGCTTCTTCGCGACCTGACTGGTGGGAGTTCCCGCCTTCGCGAGTGCCTTGAGGGTCTTCAGCTCACGGGCGCTCCAGGAAGCGCCGTCGTTCGGTGGACGTCTTGCCATCTCGGTACTCCGCTAATCACCCAACTCAGGGGCCGGACCCGGGATCATACACCGATTGCCCGCCGAAGCGCGCGTCCAACAAACGATCTGTAACATGTTGGAAAGGCCCCGGGGGCGCATGCCACGGCATGTTGCCCGTGCCGCTGTGCGGCGACACTAACTCCCAACTGCCTCCGGCGCCGGGCGAGCGCGCCCATCAACGCGTCAGGTGCTGATAGTCCTCGGGGCTTATCGCCGGCATCCGCTCGATGAACGCCACCAGCTCCCAGATGGCCGGGTCGTCGAGGGTCGTGCCCCAGGCGGGCATCGCACTCATCTTGATCCCGTGTTTGATGACCCAGAAGGCGCGCTGCGGTGCGGGGGGCTGCTGCTGCGCGAGGTTCGGCGGGTGCGGATAGAGGCCGCGGCGCAGCTGCGAATGGCTAACTCCGGGGGCGAGATGACAGACCGAGCACTCGAGCGCATAACGGCGCGCGCCCGCCTCGATGTCCGCTGCCCCGCTCAAGTCCGGCACCGCGACGGAGCGCGCGCGCACGGCGATCGAGCGATCACGCAGCTGCGTGATGAGAGCGGTCACGAGCGCGGTGTGATGATCGTCGGCCCCGATGTTGTACAACCCTGAGGCAACGATCAGGCCCGCGCCTAATCCCAGCGACCCGAGTCCCGCCGCCATCGCGGCGGCGAGCCGCCGCGCCACCCGCCACCCACTCCCCGCCTGCATCTACTCGACTACGATGGTGCCCACCATGCGCGGATGAATCGAGCACGCATAGTGGTAGGTGCCGGGCTTGTCGAACCGGAAGGTGAAGCTCTCGTTGGTATCGAGCGCGCCCGAGCGGAACAGTCCGGCGTCGCTCACGACCGTGTGGGGCTCGTCGTCGGTGTTCTTCCAGGTCACGGTCGCACCGGCCTTGATCGTGATCGTGCCGGGGGCGAACATGAAATCCCTGGCGATCACGATGGGGGGCGCCGCATCGGCCCGGACGGCCGCGGGGGGAGAGGTTGACCCCGCAGCGCCCGGGGTCTGCGCCGACACGGCGCCCGAGCTCGCGGCCACGAGCAGCGTGAGGCCGATGGCCACAAACACCTGAGAGCGGCGCATGTCAGGCGAGGCTGGCATCGGACAGCGCCAGTGAGCGCGCGTGCTTCACCACGGCGACACTGGTAACGCCCAGCATCCCGGGAAGCTGATCCGCCGCAACCTTGAGCGGACCCGGGCCCGTCCCCACACCCGCCTCGGGCTGCGGATAGGCCGTGGAGCGCGCGGTGTGGAAGGTCACGTTGCCCTCGACCTTCTGCACGATCTGGTGGATGTGGCCGTTCAGAACGGTCACCGAGCCGAAGCGGCGCAGCTGCTCCATGAGCTGCGGCGCATCGCCCGTTCCCCAGCCCCAGGGCTCGTAGATGGTCCACAACGGCATGTGGGCGAAGACGACGATCGGAGTGCTCGCCGAGCGGCCCTTGAGGTCATCCGCGACCCATGCGAGCTGCGCGGCGCCGAGCGTTCCCAGGCCCCCCGGCTTGAACTCGAGCACGTTGACGAGCGCGACGAAATGCACGCCGGCGTGATCGAAGCTGTAGTAGCCACGATTGCCGGAGGCCTTGCCGAAGCGGTTGAAGTACTCGGTGACCGTGGCGTCGGTGGTGTCGTGCTCGCCGGGAACGGTGTGCATCTCGGTGGCGCGCAGCTGCGAGAACAGCTGCTGCGCCAGATCGAACTCCGCGGGCTTCGACAGGTGGGT
>DATMMK010000083.1:0-18421 GCA_035569755.1 Steroidobacteraceae bacterium | reverse complement strand
TTTCGGATCGTTTATGTGCACGCCCCTAGTGCGTGGATGTCGCTCATGGTGTATATGACCATGGCGATCGCCGCCGCAGTTGCGCTCATCTGGCGCATCAAGGTGGGCCATGCGGTTGCCGCTGCCTGCGCGCCGATCGGCGCCTCTTTCACCTTCGTCGCGCTGGTAACCGGAGCCCTCTACGGCGCACCGATGTGGGGAACGTACTGGGAATGGGATCCACGGCTGACTTCGGAACTGATTCTCCTCTTTCTATATCTCGGCTACATGGGTCTGCGGGCCGGGTTGGAGGATACGCAGCGTGCAGACCGTGCCAGCGCACTGCTGGCGGTCGCCGGCAGCGTCAACGTGCCGATCATCCATTACTCGGTGACCTGGTGGAACTCTCTCCATCAGGCGCCTACGGTGATGCAGTTTGGCAAGCCAAAAATGGCGTTGGTCATGCTGGTGCCGCTGCTGATGATGCTGGCCGGATTCACCCTGTACTTCGTCGCGGTGCTGCTGGTGCGGCTGCGCGGCGAGGTATTGAGCCGCGAGCGTGCGGCGAGCTGGATTCCTGAGGTTCTGAAGACATGAGCCGCTTCCTCGACATGGGCGGATACGCCGCTTACGTTTGGCCGTCCTATGCGGTCACCTTCACCGTGGTATTCCTGAATATCTTCTGGGCCCGGCGCGCGCTCGCGCGCTCGCGCGCCGAAGCGCGCCGGCGGCTGGCGATGCGCGCGGAGCAGGCATGACTCCGCGGCGGCGTCGCCTGGCGCTGGTGCTCGGCATCGTCGCGGGGGTCGCGATCGCCGGAGCGCTGGGGCTGAGCGCCTTCCGGCAGAACGTGACTTTCTTCTTCGATCCAAGTGCGGTCACCGCCGGCAAGGTGCCCCCCGGCGAGGGCTTTCGGCTCGGGGGCATGGTGACCAAGGGGAGCCTCAGGCGCGACCCGGGGAGCCTCGAGCTGCACTTCGTGGTCACGGACTTCCAGCATGACGTGCCGGTGAGCTACTCGGGCGTGCTGCCCGATCTGTTTCGCGAGGGTGCGGGCGTGGTCGCCCACGGAAGGATGCAGGGCGGCACCTTCGTGGCCGACGAGGTGCTCGCCAAGCACGACGAGAAGTACATGCCGCCCGCCGTCGCCGAGTCGCTCAAGCGCCATGGCGAGTCGCGCGAGGGTTTGGTGACGCCCCCGGCGGCCACACCGCAAGCGGCGCCGCCCGCGGGACCGACCGCCAACACAGGGAGCTGACCATGCTGCCGGAGCTCGGACACTTTGCGCTGATTCTCGCGCTGCTGCTCGCGGCGCTGCAGGCATTCTTCGGCATCGCCGGGCCGATGTTCCGCCGCGAGCGCTGGGTCGCGGCGGTGACGCCGGCGGTGGCCGGGCAGGCGGTCATGGTGGCGACCGCAATGGGATGCCTGATCGCCTCATTCGTGGGTGACGACTTCTCCGTCGCTTACGTGGCCGAGAATTCCAACTCCGCGCTGCCGCTCATTTACCGGGTGGCGGCCCTGTGGGGCGCGCACGAGGGATCCCTGCTCCTGTGGATCATGCTGCTCGCGGTGTGGACCGTGGCGGTCGCGGTGTATGCGAACCGCCTGCCGCGCCTGTTCGCGGCGCGCGTGCTCGGGGTGCTGGGCGTGATCAGCTTCGGTTTCCTGCTGTTCACGCTCGCGACCTCCAATCCCTTCCTGCGCCTCGATCCGCCGGCGCTCGACGGGCGCGATCTCAACCCGATCCTGCAGGACCCGGGCCTCGCCGGACACCCGCCGGTGCTCTATACCGGCTACGTCGGCTTCGCGGTCGCTTTCGCGTTCGCCTGCGGCGCGATGCTCGAGGGCCGCATGGATCAGAACTGGGCGCGCTGGACTCGTCCCTGGGTCACCGCCGCCTGGGCGTTCCTCGGCTGCGGGATCGCCATGGGGAGCTTCTGGGCGTACTACGAGCTCGGCTGGGGCGGGTTCTGGTTCTGGGATCCGGTGGAGTGCGCCTCGTTCATGCCGTGGCTGGTGGGCACGGCGCTCATCCACTCGATCGCGGTCACCGACAAGCGCGGGCTCTTCAAGAGCTGGACGCTGCTGCTGTCGGTGCTGGCGTTTTCGCTCAGCCTGCTCGGCACCTTCCTGGTGCGCTCAGGAGTGCTGGTGTCGGTGCATTCCTTCGCCGCCGATCCGAGCCGCGGCGTGTTCATCCTCTCGTTCCTTATCGTGATGATTGGCGGCGCGCTCAGCCTGTATGCCTGGCGGGCGCCGCTGCTCAAATCCCCGGCGGGATTCGATCTCGGGGCGCGCGAGTCCTTCCTGCTCTTCAACAACGTGCTGCTGGTGATTGCCGCGGCCACCGTGCTGGCCGGCACGCTGGCGCCGCTCATCTCGGGCGCCCTGAAGCTCGGTACGGTCTCGGTGGGTCCACAGTTCTTCAACCCGACCTTCATGCTGTCGATGCTGCCGCTGTTCGCACTCCTGTCCGTCGGCATCCACGCAAGCTGGAAGCGCGGCCGGCTCGGTACGCAGCTGCGAACGCTCCTCTACACCTTCATTGCCGCCGCGGTGTTCGGTTGTGGACTCGTCTACGGGATCTATTCCCACGGCCACCTGCTGACTCCGGTCGGTGCGACGCTCGGAATCTGGATCATCCTGTCCTCGCTCGTCGATCCGGTGGATCGCCTGCGCCGCGGACTCAGCGTGCCGCGCGCGGTGGTCGGCATGACCATCGCACACATCGGGCTCGCGACCGCGGTGATCGCGCTCACGACCGTCCAGTCCTTCACCAACGAGAAGGACCTGTCGCTCGCCCCCGGCGCCAGCGCCACCGTCGGCGGCTACCAGTTCCGTTTCGACGGCGTGCGTCCGATCGAAGGCCCGAACTACGACGGCGTCGGCGGCACGGTCGTCGTGACGCGCAACGGCGCACCGATCGCGGTGCTCAAGCCGCAGAAGCGCCAGTACTGGGTACAGCACCAGGTGACCACTGAGACGGCCATTCATTACAGCCGCGGCAACAACATACTGGTCGCGCTCGGCGACGACCTCGGAGCCAATCGCTGGAGCGTGCGCATCCAGATCAGACCGCTGGTGAGTTTCATCTGGCTCGCGGCGGTCATCATGGCCCTCGGCGGCGCCATCGCGATCTCCGACCGCCGCTACCGGCTGACGAAGGTGGCGGTCGAGATCCCGAGAGCCGCCGGCACGGCGCCCGAGCACGCATGATCAACCGCTTCCTCATCCCGGTCGTGGTGTTCGCGCTGCTCGCGGTGGTGCTGGCGATCGGTATCGTGCACTCACCCGATAAGGGCATCATCCCCTCGCCTCTGATCGGCAAGCCGGCGCCGCCGTTCTCGCTCCCGAGCCTGACGGACGCCACCCGCACGGTGAGCTCCGGCGCGCTGCGTGGCCGCTGGTACCTGCTGAACGTGTGGGGCAGCTGGTGCGGCACCTGCCGGGAGGAGCACGGCATGCTCCTGCAGGTGCGCCAGTCGGGTCTCGTGCCGCTCATTGGCCTCGACTGGAAGGACGACGACGCCCAGGCGCTCGGGTACCTGCAGCAGGGGGGCAATCCCTACCAGGAGATTGCCGCGGACCGCACCGGACGGGTGGCGATCGACTGGGGCGTGTACGCAGCGCCCGAGAGCTTCCTCGTCAATCCCGAGGGCATCGTCGTCTACAAGTGCATGGGCGAGCTGACTCCCGAGATCTGGCAGAAGGAGATTTTGCCGCGGCTGACGAAGGCGCAGGCATCCACTTCATGAGCCATGCCAGAATCCTCAGGGGCTGCCTGATCGCACTCGCCGGATTCCTGGCTTGCGCCAGGGCCTACGCGATCGACCCTACTCAGATGCCGACGCCCGAGCTGCAGGCGCGCTACCAGGGCCTCACGCACGAGTTGCGCTGCGTGCAGTGCCAGGACGAGGCAATCTCCGACTCGCCGGCCGGCATCGCCTCGGACTTGCGGGGCGAGGTACGCGACATGCTGCTCGCCGGCAAGTCCGACCAGGACGTGCGCAACTTCATGCTGGCGCGCTACGGCGACTTCGTGCTCTTTCGCCCGCGCTTCGTGCTGAAGAACGCCTGGTTGTGGCTCGCGCCCTGGGCTCTGCTCGTGGTCGGTGGGCTCGTGGCCTGGCGCGTGGTACGCAAACGCGCGGAGCTCGTAGCCGCGGACAACGAGCCACTTCCCGACGACGGATCTCCTTAGATGCTCAGTTTTGTACTGCTCTCCGCGGCGCTGACCCTGGTCGCAGTGGCCGCCGTCGTGATCCCGCTGGTGCGGCACGGCTCATCCGCGAGCCTGCCCGCGCCGTGGGCCGCGCTCGGCGCCGGCGCACTGCTGGTCGTGGGCGCGGCGGCCCTCTATGTCAGCTGGAGCAACTGGCCCTGGCCGAGCTCGTCGGTCGCGGATTCGCCGCAGCGCATGGTGGGACGCCTGGCGCGCCGCATGGAAGAGGATCCGACCAACCTGGACGGCTGGCTCAGGCTCGGGGACTCGTACGTCGCGCTGCAGGAGTATCACCTGGCGATTCGGGCCTTCGAGAAGGCCGATGCGCTGAGCGGCGGAAAGAACGCGGAAGCACTCACCGGCGAGGCTGAAGCACTCGCGCTCACCGACGAGAGCGAGCTCGACGGGCGCGCCGGGCGCCTCATCGAGCGTGCGCTTGCGGTCGATCCCAACTCAGGCAAGGCGCTGTTCTTCGGCGCCACCATGGCGCAGCGCCGCGGCGACCTGCCGCTCGCGCGGCAGCGCTTCGCGAAGCTGCTCGCGATGAATCCTCCCGACAACGTGCGGCCGATACTCGAGGGACAACTGCGGGCGATCGACGAGAAGCTCGCGCTGGGCGCAGCGCCGGCACCGAAGGGTGCGGCGCCGGCGGCCGCGGCGGCCGGCGAGGCGGCGGTGGTGCGCGTCAACGTAAGCCTCGCGCCCTCGATCGCGCGGGTTACCGACGGCGCGCCGCTCTTCGTCTTCGTGCGCGATCCGCAGCAGGCGGGACCGCCGCTTGCGGTCAAGCGTCTCGAGAGTCACTTTCCACAGACCGTGGCGCTCACGTCGGCGGACTCGATGATACCGGGGCGGCTGTTCGCGGCCGGACAGAACGTGCAGGTCGTCGCACGCATCGCGCGCACCGGAAACCCGATCGGTGCGAGCGGTGATCCCTTCGGCGAGGTCAGCTATCGCGTCGGCAAGGACGGCCTCGCGAGTCTGGTGATCGACCGCCTGACCCCCTGAGGGCGCGGGCCAACGGGCCGCGCTGCGCGGCCGCCGCCAAAGTCAGTTTTCCTAAATGCTGCCCCCGGGCGTATGCTCCGCGCGGAGGGAGTTTTCTTCGTCGGGCTTGCAACGGCCTCACGGGCCGGAAGGAGAACAGCAATGGCTCAGGCAACGGAAGGACGGTTGTCGCATCGCGGGTTTGCCTCGATGAATGCGGAACGGCAGCGGCAGATTGCCAGCATGGGAGGCAAAGCCGTGCCGGATGAAAAGCGCAGCTTCTCGCAAAATCGCCGCCTGGCAGCCGAAGCCGGGCGCAAGGGCGGGCAGAGCGTGCCCGGATCCAAGCGCAGCTTCTCGCAGAACCGCACGCTGGCCGCAGTCGCCGGCCGCAAGGGTGGACAGAGCGTGCCGGATGAGAAACGCAGCTTCTCGCAGCACCCCGAGCTCGCCGCGCAGGCGGGTCGCAAGGGCGGGCAGGCGAGCCACGGGAGCGGCCGGCCGAGCTGAACAGTCGGCTCTGCGCCGCCGCGCCCGTTCGGGCGTGGCGGTGCGGAGCGCGGTATCCGAATTCCCCCCGAGCGCGGCATTGACCGCCGCGCCGACTCGTACTACTTTCCGCGCTTGTTGCTAGGGGAGCCCCGGCAGGGGGCTGAGAGGCCATCGGCGCTCGAGGAAGCGCGGCATGGCGACCCTCCGAACCTGATCCAGTTAATGCTGGCGTAGGAAAGCGAAGTTCGCCGATCCCTTTCCCATGGGCAGCATTCGCCGGATCTTCCGTGGCCCTTCGCCAGGAGTGTCTGATGAATGCCGAAAGCTGGCACGTCGTTGCCGAATCCTTCCCCGCGTCGCGCAAGGTATACCGCGCCGGTCGCCTGCATCAGGATCTCAGGGTTGCGATGCGCGAGATTGCCCTGCACCCCTCGAGCGGTGAGCCGCCGCTGACGGTCTACGATTCCTCCGGTCCCTATACCGATCCTGCGGTCAGGATCGATATCGCGGCGGGCCTGGGGCCGTTGCGTGAGCACTGGATAGCCGCGCGCGGCGACACCGAGGCGTACCCCGGCCGCCGTGTGCAGCCGGTCGACAACGGATTGGTCGCGGGCGGCAAGGCGGCGCCGGAATTTCCGGTGCGTCGGCCGCCGCTGCGCGCCCGTGCCGGCCGGGCGGCTACCCAGCTCGCCTATGCGCGCGCCGGGGTGGTGACGCCCGAGATGGAGTACGTCGCGGTCCGCGAGAATCTCGGGCGCGAGCGCGCCGCCGCCGGTGCCCGCGACGGCAATTCCTGGGGAGCGGTCCTGCCCGAGGAGGTGACGGCCGAGTTCGTGCGCGCCGAGATCGCCGCCGGGCGCGCCATCCTGCCGGCCAACGTGAATCACCCCGAGTCCGAGCCGATGATCATCGGACGGAACTTCCTGGTGAAGATCAACGCCAACATCGGCAATTCGGCGGTCACTTCCTCCACCGCCGAAGAGGTCGACAAGATGGTGTGGGCGATCCGCTGGGGCGCCGACACTGTCATGGACCTCTCGACCGGCCGCAACATCCACACCATCCGCGAGTGGATCCTGCGCAACTCCCCGGTGCCGATAGGCACCGTGCCGATCTACCAGGCGCTCGAGAAAGTCGGCGGAGTCGCCGAGGAGCTCACCTGGGAGGTCTTCCGCGACACGCTGATCGAGCAGGCGGAGCAGGGCGTCGACTACTTCACCATCCACGCGGGCGTGCGCCTCCCCTACGTGCCACTCACCGTCGCGCGCGTGACCGGCATCGTCTCGCGCGGCGGCTCGATCATGGCGAAGTGGTGCCTGGCGCATCACCGCGAGAGCTTCCTCTACGAGCACTTCGAGGAGATCTGCGAGATCTGCCGCTCCTACGATGTGAGCTTCTCGCTCGGCGACGGGCTGCGCCCGGGGTCGATCGCCGACGCCAACGACGCGGCGCAGTTTGCCGAGCTCGAGACGCTCGGGGAGCTGACGCGCATCGCCTGGGCGCGCGACTGTCAGGTGATGATCGAGGGCCCGGGCCACGTGCCGATGCACAAGATCAAGGAGAACATGGACAAGCAGCTCGCCACCTGCGGCGAGGCGCCGTTCTATACGCTCGGTCCGCTCACCACCGACATCGCCCCCGGCTACGATCACATCACCTCGGCCATCGGCGCCGCCATGATCGGCTGGTTCGGCACCGCGATGCTCTGCTACGTCACACCCAAGGAGCACCTCGGTCTTCCCGACCGTAACGACGTCAAGACCGGCGTCATCACCTACAAGATCGCGGCGCACGCTGCCGATCTCGCCAAGGGGCATCCCGGCGCGCGGGCGCGCGATGACGCGCTGTCGCGCGCGCGGTTCGACTTCCGCTGGCAGGATCAGTTCAACCTGTCGCTCGACCCCGATACGGCGTGCGCCTTCCACGACGAGACGCTGCCGAAGGAGGGGCACAAGGTCGCGCATTTCTGCTCAATGTGCGGACCAAAGTTCTGCTCCATGAGGATCTCGCACGAGGTGCGCGCCGAGGCGCGCGCCCAGGGCATGCGCGAGATGTCGGAAAAATTCCGCGCCGGCGGCTCCGAGCTGTACGTGCCGGCCGCGAAGGACGGCTGAAGCCATGCGGGTGACGGTGCGGGGCGCGGGGGTCGCCGGACTCGCCTGTGCGGTGGAGCTCGCCGAGCGCGGCGCCAGCGTCGAGGTGCTGGAGCGCTGCGCGACGCTCGCGGGCGCCGGTTGCTCGTGGTTTGCCGGTGGGATGCTCGCTCCCTGGTGCGAGCTCGAGAGCGGGGGTGCGCTCATCGCGCGTCTCGGCGAGGAGGGGATCGCCTGGTGGCGGCGCCGGTTTGCGCCGACCGCGCAGCAGGGGACGCTGGTGATCGCCCATGGGCGCGATGCGGGTGAGCTGGCGCAGTTCGCGCGCCGCACGGAGCGCTTCGAGACTCTGGACGCCGAGGCGCTGGCGGCGCTCGAGCCCGACCTCGCGGGCCGCTTCGCCAGCGCACTGCACTTCGCCGGCGAGGGGCATCTCGACCCGCGTAGCGCGCTCGGCGCCTTGCTCGCGCGCGCGCTCGAGCTCGGAGTCACGGTGCGCTTCGGGGTGGACGCGGAGGCGGCGCCGCGTGCCGGGCGAGAGCTGCTTGACTGCACGGGGCTCGCGGCGCGGCGTACGCTCGCGGATCTGCGCGGCGTCAGGGGCGAGATGCTGCTGGTACGCGCGCCGGACGTGGCGCTCACGCGCCCGGTGCGGGTCCTGCATCCGCGCATCCCGGTCTACGTGGTGCCGCGGCCCGGGCACGTGTACATGATCGGTGCCACCACGATCGAGAGCGACGCCGCGGCGCGCATCAGCGTGCGCTCGGTGCTCGAGCTACTCTCGGCGGCCTACGCGCTGCATCCGGGCTTCGGCGAGGCCGAGATCCTCGAGACCGGTACCGCGGTGCGCCCCGCCTTTCCCGACAATCTGCCGCGGCTGCGCCGCGTGGGCGGCGTGCTCTACGTCAACGGCCTCTACCGGCATGGCTTCCTGATCGCACCGGCGCTCGCGCGCCGCGCGGCGCTCGCGCTCCTCGAGGGGCAGGATTTTGCGGAGGTGCTCGATGAGGATCCTCGTCAACGGCGTCTGGCGTGAGACTGCGGGCCGCGAGCTCGCCGCAGCGCTCGAGGAGCTCGGCTACGGCAGCCGCCTGGTCTCGACCGCGGTGAATGGCGAGTTCGTGTCCCTGGAGGAGCGCGCGTGCACCGCGCTCGCCGACGGCGATCGCCTCGAAGTGCTGGCGCCGATGCAGGGAGGCTGAATGCTCAGGCTCTACGGAACCGAGCTCGCCTCGAGGCTGCTGCTCGGCACCGCGCGCTATCCTTCGCCGGCGGTCCTGACCGAGGCGATCCGCGCGGCGCGCGCTGAAGTTGTCACGGTATCGCTGCGACGCGAGGCCGCCGGTGAGCGCGCCGGCCAGGGCTTCTGGTCGATCATCCGCGCACTCGAGGTGCGCGTGCTGCCCAACACCGCCGGCTGCCACACGGTGAAGGAGGCGGTCACCACTGCGCACATGGCACGCGAGGTATTCGCCACCCCGTGGGTGAAGCTCGAGGTCATCGGGGAGGACGACACGCTGCAACCCGACGTGTTCGCGCTCACCGAGGCGGCGCGTATTCTGTGCGCCGAGGGCTTCGAAGTGTTTCCCTACACCACCGAAGACCTGGTGGTCGCCGACCGGCTGCTCGCGGCCGGCTGCCGCGTGCTGATGCCCTGGGGTGCGCCGATCGGCTCCGGGCGCGGCCTCAACAACCTGTTCGCTCTCACGGCGCTGCGGGCGCACTTCCCGACGGTGCCGCTTATCATCGACGCCGGTCTCGGCGTCCCCTCGCACGCGGCCCGGGCGCTCGAGCTCGGCTTCGATGCCGTGCTCGTCAACACGGCGATCGCGCAGGCAACCGACCCGGTGGCGATGGCGGCAGCCTTTGCGCAGGCGGTCGCGGCCGGGCATGCGGCACGGCTGGCGGGCCCGATCGAGCCGCGGAATTTTGCGGTGCCCTCGACGCCGGTTGTGGGCCAGGCGTTCCGCGGATGAAGCTCCCGCGCGTCTACCCGATCGTCGACAGCGCCGCCTGGATCGGGCGGCTGGCGCCTCTCGGAGTGCGGCTGGTGCAGCTGCGGCTCAAGGAGCGCACGGCCGCGGAGGTGCGGGCGGAGGTGCGCGCCGCGCGTGCGCTGTGCGCCGCTGCCGGGATGCAGCTCATCGTCAACGACTACTGGGAGATCGCTCTCAGCGAGGGTTGTGATTTCGTGCACCTGGGCCAGGCCGACCTCGCCGGCGCCGACCTCACGGCGCTGCGCCGCGCCGGGGTCCGCCTCGGCGTCAGCACCCACGACCACGAGGAGCTCGAGCGCGCGCTGCGGGCGGCCCCCCACTACGTGGCGCTCGGTCCCATCTACCCGACGCTGCTCAAAGTGATGCCGTGGCAGCCCCAGGGTCTCGAGCGGATCCGCGAATGGAAGGGGCGCATCGGCGCCATGCCTCTGGTCGCGATCGGTGGCCTCACGCTCGAGCGCCTCGCCGGAGTGTTTGCGGCCGGGGCGGACGTGGCCGCCGTCGTGAGCGACATCCTGCGCGACGGCAATCCCGAGGCGCGCACGCGGGAGTGGCTGGCGGCGGCAAGGGCGGCCTGAGGATCTCCCGTGAGCGAGCGCTATTCGCGTCAGATCGTGTTGCCGGAGGTGGGGGCGGGCGGACAGGGGCGCCTGGCGGCAGCGTCGGTCACCGTGGTCGGTGCCGGGGGACTCGGCTGCGCGGTACTCGAGTACCTGACCGCGGCGGGCGTAGGACACCTCACGATCGTCGATCACGATACGATCGAGGAATCCAATCTCCACCGCCAGCCGCTCTATCGCATGAGCGACCTCGGCGGGCTCAAGGTCGAGGCCGCGCGCGCCGCGCTCGGCGCCTTGAACCCGGAAGTGTCGATCGACGCGCGTGCCGAGCGGCTGACGCCGGCGAACGCAGCAGTGCTCGCGGCGGCGGCCGACGTGGTGGTCGATGCGGCCGACAGCTTCGCCGTGACTTACGTGCTGAGCGATACCTGCCTGCGCGCGGGCAAGCCGCTGGTGAGTGCCTCGGTGCTCGGCCTCTCGGGCTACGTCGGCGCCTTCTGTGGCGGCGCGCCGAGCTATCGTGCCGTGTTTCCGGAGCTGCCGCGCCAGGCGGGCTCGTGTGCCGAGTCCGGAGTGCTCGGAACCGCGGTCGGAGTGCTGGGGACGCTGCAGGCCCACCTGACACTGGCACTGCTGCTCAGACTCGAGCCGAGCGTGCTCGGCCGGCTGATCAACGTCGACCTGAGGACGCTGCACTTCGGCGGCTTCGCTTTCTTCGGAGCGCCGGAGCCATCCGAAGCCCTGACCTTCATCGCGCCCGAGGACGTCGCACCGTCCGACCTGGTGATCGACCTGCGCAGCCTCGCCGAAGCACCCGTGTCGCCGTTCGCGTCGGCCTGGCGGGTGGGTGTCGAAGCGCTCGAGCAGGGCGCGGAGCGGCTGCCGGCCGCGCCGCGCGTCGTCCTCTGCTGCCGCACCGGCGTGCGTGCCTGGCGCGCGGCCCGCGCCCTGGCGGCACAGGGCCACCGCAATGTCGCGCTGATCGCGCTCGGCGGGTGACGGCAGTCCTGGTCATCGCCGGGACGGATTCGAGCGGCGGGGCGGGACTCGCGCGCGATGTCGCGACGCTGACGCACTTTGGTGTCGGAGCGCTGCTCGCGGTGACCGCCGCAACCGCCCAGACCGACAGCGAGGTGCGAGCGGTCGAGCTGCTGCCAGCGCCGCTGGTACGGGCGCAGATCAGCGCGGCGCTCGCGACGCGCCGCGTCGCCGCCATCAAGACGGGCATGCTCGGCAACGCCGCGATCGTCGAGGCGGTTGCCGCCGTCATCCCGCCACGGGCGCTCGTGCCGCTGGTGCTCGATCCGGTGCTGGCCGCCACGGCGGGCGCCACGCTGCTCGATGAGACGGGACGTGCGGCGCTCGCGGCGTTGCTGCTGCCGCGCGCCACCCTGCTGACTCCCAACATCCCGGAGGCAGCGCTGCTGCTCGGCGCCACGCAGGCCTCGTCCGCCGAGGAGATCGTCGCGCAGGGGCGGGCGCTGTGCGCGCGCGGTGCGGCGGCAGTTCTCATGAAGGGCGGACATGCCGCGGGTGCGCTCGCGATCGACTGGCTCATCATGCGCGAGGGGAGCGTGCACCGGCTCGCCGCGCCGCGCCTCGCCGCCGCGTGCCGCGGCACGGGCTGCGCGCTGGCCTCGGCGATCGCGGCCGGGCTCGCCGCCCGCATGCCGCTCGAGCTGGCGTGCGAACGAGCCAAGGAGCATGTGACAGAGCTGTTACGACAATCGCTCTGAGCGCTGCGCGCCATCACGTCGCCGGAATGCGACGCCAACACGCGAATACGGCCGGCGGACGGCAGCCGACGCGTCAACCAACTCGATTCTGGATCGCTTTAGTCCCTCGACGGCGAGCAAATGCTCGGCCTGAAACTGACAGAGAGGGAAACGCACATGGAGCCCATTATGTTGCGGCGCGCCCTGTTGAGCGCGCTGGGGACAGGTCTCGCCGCGGTGTTGAGTGCCTGCGGCGGTGGTGGTTCAGGCTCGAGCAGCGGCATGCCGCAGGCGCAGACCGGACAGCTGCAGATGCTGATCGGCGATGCTTCCTCGGAAGACTGGGCCGAGATCGGGGTCCGGGTGCTGAGCATCGCGCTCGTGCCGCAGGACGGCAGTGGCAAGGTCACCGTGTGGACGGCACCGTCTCCCGCGCCGCTGGTGAATCTCGCGGAGCTCGACCAGCTCGGGGAGCTTCTCGGCCAGGCCACCGTTGCGGCCGGCATCTACACCGGTGCCGTGATCACCGTCGCGGCCAATCCGGGCGATGTGGCCCTGGTGGTCGCGTCCAATCCCGAGTCGGGCTTCGCCGGCACGCCGGGCGCCACCATTGCCGCGACGCAGATCCAGATCCAGGGCGCGCAGGGCACCAGCGGCAACCTCACGGTGCCGATCACGCTGACCTTCGGCACTCCGCTCACCGTCTCGGCGAGCGGCAGCAACGCGCTGTACCTCGATTTCGACCTCGGCCATCCGGCCTTCATCGTCGCGCACAACCCGCCGGCGGCGGCCGGCGCCACCATCTGGGCGGTCAACTTCAACGGACCGGTGCGCCGCCACCGGGTCGGTGACCTGCGCTGGCTGGTACTGCGCCATTCCTACGGCACGGTGCAGACGGTCGGCACGAGCTCGTTCACCATGCTGCGGGACTTCCCCATCGAGCCCGCCAGCACTCCGGAAGGGGAGATCACGAGCTCGGTGCAGCTCACCATCAACGCCGATGCGACCAACGGCACCATCGTCTACGACGCCGACAACGGCGATGCGCGTACCGTGGTCAAGGACTTCTCCAGCGAGGGCGCGCTCGCGGGCAAGTACGTGCGGGTCGCCGCCCGCTATCAGAGCGATGGCTCGCTCGTCGCCGTGCGTATCTGGGAGAGCAGTACTTTCGCGCGGGTATGGCTCAGTCCCGAGGGCCACGTGCTGAGCGTCGATGGCACGAACGGCGTGATGACGGTCGAGACCGAGGACGGCGCCGGCGTGCCGGTCACGATCGGACCCAACACGCTGTTCTACTTCCGCACGCCGCAGGATGCGCAGGCGGATGCCGACTCGATCGGGCAGGGCCCTGGCTTCCTCGCCAGCGGCAGCATCGTGCGCGGTTTCAAGGTGCACGTGAGTCCCGTCGACGCGTTCGCCGCGCCCGTGGTCGCCGATACGGTCGACATCGAGACCGCGGCCTACAGCGGCACGATCTCGAACGCCACCGCCACCGGCTTTACCTACACGCGCCACTTCGTGCGCGCCAGCGACGACTATACGGTGAACCTCGATTACATCGCGGGCAGCGCCCCCAATACCGATCCAAGCGGCGATGCAATCATGGGATTCGACTGGTGGAACTTCACCTTCCCGACCATGGCCGACACCGGCGCCAGCGCGGTCGGCGACTTCGTATCGGCGAGCAGCGGCTCGGTGAGCTTCGGTGGCACGGTGGGCGCGGTCAGTGCCTGGGGTGCCTCCTACGCTCTTTGGTCCACGACGACACCGGTGGGCTGGCAGGTGCCGATGGCTGTGCTCGAGCCAACGCCGCTGCCGCTCGGCGCGGTGGTCACCGGCCTCTCGTCCGGCAGTTCCTTCACCGTGGCGGTGACCGGCGGCACGATGCCGGCGACGGTCGACGTCGACACCACCGCGGGCTCGGCGACTCTGGTCTACCAGGTCGACCGCAGCGGCGGCGTGGTGAGCGTGAGTCCGATCGACGTGAGTACCCAGCAGGGTCTCATGACCTTCACCAACAACCTGACGGCCGGCACGCCGCTCAAGGTCTGGAGCATTCCGCAGCCCGCACCGACCAGCGCGCTCAAGGCCTACGTAATCATCTACTTCACCGGGATCGCTCCGGCGAGCTAGACGGCTGCGCGGACGCACCACGAGGGGCGCCGCCAGCGGGCGGCGCCCCTGCCTTTTACGGGTATCATCTGCCGATGCCAAGCGGAACCGACCGTCAGGATGAGCTGACGGCTATCGCCCGACGCGCCATGCGCGCGCACGGGCTCGAGCCGGACTTCCCGCCCGCGGCGCTCGAGCAGCTGCGCGCCATCAGCGGTGCGCCGGCCGCCGGCGCTGAGTTGCGCGACCTGCGCTCGCTCCTGTGGTGCTCGATCGACAACGACGAGTCGCGTGACCTCGACCAGCTCTCGGTCGCCGCAGCGCTGCCGGGCGGCGCGACGCGCGTGCTGGTTGCGGTCGCCGACGTCGACGCCACGGTGGCGGCGGGCTCGCCGCTCGATGCGCATGCAAGCGCCAACACGACCAGCGTCTACACCGCTGCGCAGATCTTCCCGATGCTGCCGGAGCGGCTCTCGACCGACCTGACCTCGCTCGCAGCCGGGCAGGAGCGCGCGAGTCTCGTGGTCGAGATGACCGTGACGCCGGACGGCGCGGTGAGCGCTCCCGACGTCTACCGCGCCCGGGTCGTCAACCGCGCCAAGCTCGCGTACAACAGCGTGGCGGCGTGGCTCGGCGGTCAGGGGCCCGTGCCGCCGGCGGTCGCCGCGGTCGCCGGAATGGATGAGCAGCTGCGCACGCAGGACCGGGTCGCGCAGGCCCTGAAGCGCGTCCGCAAGGCGCAGGGCGCGCTCGGCCTCACGACTCTCGAGGCCCAGGCGGTCTACGAGGGCGGGGCGCTCATGGACCTGCGGCCCGACGAGGACAACCGTGCCAAGGAGCTGATCGAATATTTCATGATCGCCGCCAACGGCGTGGTGGCACAGTTCCTCGAAGGCAAGCGCTCACCCTCGCTGCGCCGCGTGCTGCGCGTACCTGAGCGCTGGGGACGCATCGTGGCGCTCGCTGCGACGCTCGGCGGCAAGCTCCCCGCCACCCCCGATGCGCACGCGCTGAGCGCCTTCCTCGTGGACAGCGAGCAGAAAGCCCCCGAGCGCTTTCCCGACCTGTCGCTTGCCGTGGTGAAGCTGCTGGGGGCGGGGGAGTACGTGCTGAAGCGCCCCGGCGAGCCTGCTGAGGGGCACTTCGGCCTCGCAGTGGACGACTACACGCACGCGACTGCGCCCAACCGCCGCTTTCCGGATCTCATCTCACAGCGACTGGTCAAGGCGGCCCTGGTCGGCCGCGCCGCTCCTTACGACGATGCCACGCTGCGTGGGCTCGCCGCGCACTGCACCGAGCAGGAGGGCAACGCTGCCAAGGTGGAGCGCCAGGTACGCAAGTCCGCCGCCGCTATGCTGCTCACGCCGCGCCTCGGCGAGTACTTCGACGCCATGGTCACCGGCGTCAACGACGGCGGCACCTGGGTGCGCATCGCGCACCCGCTCGCCGAGGGCAAGCTGGTGAAGGGCTTCCAGGACCTCGACGTCGGCGATGCCCTACGCGTACAGCTCACGCACGCTGACATCGAGCGCGGCTTCATCGACTTCGTGCGAGCGAAGTGAAGTCGGGTCGCTCTGCGTCGACGCCAATCGGCGACATATTGCCGATCGCAGACACGTTGCCTGATCGCGGGCGGCGGTCCTAAATACCCGCACGACCCCGACCGCATGATCTTCCGCCGCGGGGGCCGGCGAACACGGAGGTTCGCCACCTCCGCGCGCGGAAGCTCGAGTCCCCCTTGCCCACCATGGAGGGTGTTATGAAACACATTGCCTTTCCCTTGCTGGCCGCGATTGCCGTCTCGCTCGCACCGCTTGCATACGGCCAGTCCGGCCCGCAGTCACAGATGCAGCCCGCTCCGCAGTCCGAGTCCGGCCCGGTACCGCCCGCAGATCCTCAAGCCACGGCGGAGTCGCAGCCCATGTCGGGAGCCGCCGGCAACACGCGGCTGGCTGCGCTCGTGCCGTCGGGCCTCACGCCCGAGGACGCCTGTCGGGGATTCAAGGATCTGAGCGAGTGCTCGGCGGCGCTGCACGTCGCGCAGAATCTCAACATCCCGTTCGCGGATCTCAAGGACCGGATGACCTCCGGACAATCGCTCGGCACCGCGATCCACGCCCTCAAGCCCAAGGCAGACTCGCGCCACGAGGCGCAGCGGGCCGAGGAGCAGGCGCGCCAGGATCTGCGCACACAGGGCTGACCTGACCGCACCTCCGGACGCAGCCGTCGCCAGGCCTTTGGGACGCACTCGCGCGGCTGCGTTCGGCAGTGCGGGACCTTCGGGAGTCAGTATTCGAGGTGCAGGCGTAGCGCGAAGAACCGCACCGGGCCGCGATCCTGGTTGAATCCCGGGTTCCTGACGTACTGGAAGTCGGGCGTCAGCTGCGCGCGCAGGGCGATCCGGCCACAGGCGAAGTCCCACTGGGCGCGATAGTAGGTCTCGAGGATCTGCTCACGGGCGTAGTCGAGCCGCCCGTCGCCGAGCAGGAAGCCCGAGCCGCCCGATGCCAGGTAGTCGCGGTGCACGTTCGACAGCCCCTCGAGAGCCACGGCGACGCCGAGCCGGTCTTCGGCGCGGGCCCAGTGAGCGCCGGAGAGCTGCCCGCCGGCGCTCGCGTGACGGTCGACCTCGGTGAAGGCGAAGTCCTCGGTCTTTCCGTCCTGCCAGCCGAGCCGCAGGAACAGGCCGGTGTCCCCGCCGTCGGCGAGCGGCTGCTCGAGGTTGAGCCCGTAGCCGGTCTTGTGACGTCCCTCGCCGTCGTTGGCTGCCACGTTCGGCACCGTGCCGGTGGCGAGGGCGATCGCCAACGCTGCGGCGTAATCGCCCATCCGCGCCGTGTTGCGATAGGCGAGCAGCCGCACGACGGTGCTGATCGCGGCCGGTGACAGCGTCAGCTCGAGGTTCTGCCCCCGCGCCCGCAGCAGGGTCTCGAGCGTCTGCCCGTTGGCGTAGAGGGGCATGCGGTACAGGCCGTAACGCAGCGACCAGGCAGGACTCACGTAGCCGACGACGAAGCCGTCGCTGTACCCGCGGGTGTTGGCGGCGAAGTCCCATGCGGTGTCGTTCCACAGTGACCAGTTGAGAAACTGCGTGCGCGCCGAATTCGCGTAGGCGTTATGATCGAAGTCGTCCGACGCCGACAGCCGTCCCACCTTGAGCTCAAGGCGCCGCCGCGCCTCGGTGCCCGCGATCTGATCCTGGCCGCGGGGAACGGCGGTGAGTGCGCCGCCGAGCGGCACCATGAACCGCGCGAAGACACGGGCGAGGTAGAACTCCTTCTTCAGGCCGGGCGCGCCCTGGCGGATGACGTCGCCGTTGGTGGGCCCGCCGAGTCCGGTCGCGCCGCTCACCCCCGCACCCATGAACTTCTCGGCGTCGAGGTAGAGCTGGGCCCAGCTGCGCGGCGCCCAGCCGCCGTAGAATCCGATCGTGTGCGTTGCCTGCCGGTCGCCGTCCGGATGCAGGCTTAAGGGTCCCTGGTACGGCGACGTGAGCGCGCTCTGTCGCTGCTCGATAAGAGTGTACTGGGCCGCCAGCAGCTCCGGAGCGTCACTCACAGGGCCAAGCTCGCCGGCGTAAGCGCGCGGCGCGCACAGCGCTAGCGCCGCGATGGCGCAGCGGCGTGCGAGGCGCGGCCGTACGGCGCCCGGCATCAGCCTATCTGAGCCTGGCAGAGCCGCCCGCCTGCCAGTCGCCCCCGAGCGCACGCACCAGCAGCACCGTGGCGTCGATGCGCCGGGTCTCGATGTCGACCGCGGTCAGGCGCGCCGCAAGCGCCGCGTTCTCGGTCGAAACGACCTCGAGGTAGGTCACTACGCCAGCCTTGTAGCGGTACTGAGCCTGTTCGAGCGCCCCTTGCGTGGCGGTCACCGCGGCCGCCTGGCTCACCCCCTCGAGCTCGAGCTGCCGTAGCGCTGCCAGGTTGTCTTCGACGTCCTGGTAAGCGGTGAGCACCGTCGCCCGGTAGTTGGCGACCTGCTCGTCGTAGGCGGCATGCGCGGCTGCGGACTGCGCGGCATGGAGCCCCGCATCGAACACGGTCAGAACACCCTGCGGCCCGAGCGACCAGAAACGGCTCGGTGCGCTGAGCCAGTTGCTGCTCTGGGTACTCTCCTGACCGGCGCCCGCCATGAGGCTGAACACGGGGAAATACGCCGCACGCGCCACGCCGATGCCGGCATTGGCTGCGGCGACGCGCCGCTCGGCCGCGGCGACGTCGGGGCGCCGCTCGAGAAGCTCCGATGGCAGTCCCGGGTTGAC
>DATMMK010000082.1:0-81145 GCA_035569755.1 Steroidobacteraceae bacterium | reverse complement strand
GTGGTGACGAAGATCCGCCGGGTCATCCGGCTAGTTTACCGTTCCGGCGCGCAGAGTGCCGCGCCGTCAGCCGACCTCGCGGAACTCCTCGAACTTCGCCTTGTTGATGGCCTTCTTGTAGGCCTCTTTGCCGGTGATCTGCCGCGTATCGAGCAGCTGTTGGATCGCCGTGTCCATGGTGCGCATGCCGAACTGGCCGCCAGCCTGCATGGTGTTCTCGAGCTGGTCGAGCTTGCCCTGGCGGATGAGGTTGGCGGCGGCCGGCGTGTTGACCAGGATCTCGAGGGCCGCCACCCGGCCCTGGCGGTCGGCGCGCTGCAGCAGCTGCTGCGAGACCACTCCGCGCAGCGACGTGGACAGCATGGTGCGCACGTGCGACTGCTTGTCGGAGGGGAACACGTTAACCATGCGGTCGACGGTCGCGCCGGCGCCGTTGGTATGCAGTGTCCCCATCACCAGAATGCCCATCTCCGCCGCCGTGACCGCGATGCTCATGGTCTCGAGATCGCGCAACTCGCCCACCAGCACCACGTCCGGATCTTCGCGCAGGGCCGAATGGACCGCGGCCGCGAAGCTCGGGCTGTGAACCCCGATCTCGCGCTGGCTGATGAGGCAGTTCTTGCGCTCGTGCACGAACTCGATCGGGTCTTCGACCGTGAGAATGTGGCCGTTCACCCGCCGGTTGATGTCGTCGATCATCGCGGCGAGCGTGGTCGACTTGCCGGAGCCGGTCTTGCCGGTGACCAGGATGAGCCCGCTGTTGGCCCGGCACAGCTGCCGCACCGCGTCCGGGAGCTTGAGCTCATCGAGCGTGAGCGCCTTGGAGGGAATCGCCCGGAACACCCCGCCCATGCCGTTCAGCTGCCGCATGATGTTGACGCGGAAGCGGCCGCGGCCTTCGAGCGTGTAGGCGAAGTCCGCGCCGTCCTTCTTCTCGAAGCGGTCGATCGCGGTCTTCGGCATGATCTCGTAGAGTGCCGTCTTGACGTAGTCGGACGACAGCTTGTCCGGCCGCAGCGGGTTCAGATCGCCGTACACGCGGATGCGCGGCGGGTCGCCGGCGATGAAGTGCAGGTCCGAGCCGCGCTTCTCGAGAATCTCGACCAGGAAGGGATCGATCTGCGCCACGATGGCTCCGTGCCCGGTCTAACCGGACGCCTGGGCGGGCGCCGGCGGCGCGCCGTCCACCTTCGGCAGCATGCTCGTGTCGGTCACGAACTTCTGGAAGTTGCGCTTCTCGCTGGCGTAGTTGTAGGCGTCGTCGGGATCGATGGTGCGCGCCGCGATGGCGGCGAGCAGCGCCTGGTCGAGCAACTGCATGCCGAGGTCGCGGCCCATCTGCAGCTGGCTCGGGATCTGGTGGGTCTGCTCGGTCTGGATGAGCTTGGCGATCGCCTTGGTCATCATCAGGATCTCGCACACGGCGCGGCGGCCGTGCGCGTCGGCGGTCTTCACCAGCACCTGGGTCACGACCGCGAGCAGGCTCTGTGCCAGGAAGCTCTTGGTCTGCTCGCGCTCCTCGACCGGCAGGGCGTCGATGACGCGGTCGATGGTCTTGACGGCGCCGGTCGTGTGCAGCGTGCCGAGCACCAGGTGGCCGGTTTCGGCCGCGGTCATCGCCATCGAGATGGTCTCGGCGTCGCGCAACTCACCCACCAGGATCACGTCCGGGTCCTCGCGCATCGCCGCGCGCACCCCTTCGGCGAAGCTCGGAATGTGAGTACCGAGCTCGCGCTGGATGACCTGGCTCTGCTTACTCGTGTGTACGAACTCGATCGGATCCTCGAGGCTGATGATGTTGAGCTTACGGGTCGAGTTGAGGTGATCGATCATCGCCGCCAGTGTGGTCGACTTGCCGGTGCCGGTGGAGCCCGTCACCAGCACCATGCCCTGGTGAAAGTCGCACAGCTTGGTGACGATCGGCGGCAGCGTCAGGCTGGCGAGCGTCGGCACCGTCGAAGGGATGGCGCGGAAGGTGGCGCCGACGCCGGTATCCTTGCGATAGACGTTGACGCGAAAGCGCCCGCCCTCGGCCGACACGTACGAGAAGTCGAGGTCGTTGCCCTTGGCGAACTGCTCGTTCTGGGAGTTGGTGAGGATCTCGGCGATGTAGCCTTCGAGCTCCCCGGGTCGCAGGTCGCGGAACTTGATCGGCAGCAGATCGCCGTGCATGCGCAGCATCGGCGGCACGCCGACCGCCAGGTGCACGTCCGAACACCCCTGCTGCGTGCCGAGCTTCAGGAACGCATCTATACGCGCCACGCGACCACTCCGGCCGGAAGACTGATGAGCCTGTTTAGCCTGCAGTGGGCCGCAGGATCAACAGCTTGAAGGCGGAAATTTGACGTAACGCACGAAGTTTCGCAAGGCGCACACGCAGAGCCGCCCGGGGCTGCGGCGGCGCTGCCTCAGCGTGTGCCAACTGTGCGCTGGTTAACGGAATCGCTCGAGCGCGGCCCGCAGCTCTTCCATGGTCTGGAAGCGCTTGGTCTTGTCGACCGCCATCGCCTTCATCACCAGGTCCGAGAGGCCCGGCGGCAGGTTGGGGTTCAGGTCCTGCGGGATGCGCGCCTTACCCTGCACGTGCTGGTACATCACCGACATGTGATCGCCGCGCGAATAGGGCGGCACGCCGGTCATCATCTCGTAGAGCATCACGCCGAGTGCGTAGATGTCGGCGCGCTCGTCGACCTTCTTGCCGAGGATCTGCTCGGGAGCCATGTACTTCGGCGAGCCGATCACGTAGCCGGTCTTGGTGAGCTGCGTGTCGCCCTCGCGCTGCGCTGCCGCGACCCCGAAGTCCACGATCTTGAGCAGCCCCTCCTGGTTGATGAGCACGTTGGCGGGCTTCAGGTCGCGATGCACGATCCCCTGCTGATGCGCCACCGTCATACCGATGCAGATGTCCATGGCGAAGCCCAGTCCGCGCCTCAACTCGACCGGCTTCTCGTTGACGACCTCGCTGCCGAGCGTGTGCGAGGGGAAGTACTCCATCGAGATGGCGTACAGCCCCTGGATGTAGAGGAAGTCGTAGATGCGGATGACATTCTTGTGGGTGATCTTGCGCGAGTAGCGCAGCTCGTGGACGAAGCGCTTCATGACTTCCTCGTCCTGCGAGACGTTCGGGTTGAGGAACTTGAGGATCAGGCGCTCGTCGACCACCGTGTCCTCCATCAGCAACACGGTGCCGAAAGCGCCGCGGCCGATACGATCGATGTACTTGTAGCGGCCCTCGATGATCTCGCCGGGCTTGAGCGTCTGGATGTCGAGCCGCGCGGCGGCCTCGGCCTGCCGCCGCGCCTGATCGTTGATCACCACCGTGCGGGTGGGTTCGGGGGCGGCGCCAAGCGGTGGCCGCACGCCGGTCTGCGCCGCACCCGGCATGCCGGCCCCGGCAAGCGACCCGGAGGCGCCCGGGGCCCCGGGCATCACGGTGACGATGCCGGCGATACGGTTGTCGAGCGCCGTGACCGCGGCGGCCGCCATGCGCGAAATCGTCTGGTCCTGCGAGGCGGCCTGGGCCTGCAGCTCCTTGCGCACCTGGTCGGCCTGGGCTTCGTCGGCGACCTTCGAGAGCGCCTGCATCGCCTCGATGCGGATCTCGCGCTCGGGGCGTGACACCAGCGGCAGCAGCTCCTCGACCAGCTTGCTGTCGCCCAGTCTGCCGAGCGCGCGCACCACGATCGGCATGGACTTGCCGTGGGTGCCGGTATGCAGCATTTCCATGAGCCGCGGCACGGCGCGCTTGCTGCCGATCTCGGCGAGTGCGTCCACGGCGCGCTCGCTCACCCACCAGTCGCTGTCGCGCGTGGCCTGGATGAGGGAGTCCACCGCACGCTCGTCCTTGGTCTGGTTGAGGATCTCGATGGCGGCGCGGCGGATATCCTCGTCCTTGTCGCGCACCAGCTGCAGCACCGCGTCGATCACCTTCGGGCCGCCTATCTTGCCGAGTGCGTCCGCGGCGCGGCTGCGCACCCACCAGTCGCTGTCCTTGAGCGCCGCCAGCAGGTACTTGACCGAGTTGGCGTCGCCGACCTCGTTCAGCACCTCGACGGCGGCGCGGCGCGCGTTCTCGTTCTCGTCTTTTAGCACCTCGATGAGGTAGCGGATCGTCTCCGGGTTGTTGGCCTTGATGACCACGTCGACGGCCTTGTTGAGCACGTCGATTTCCGGATCGCGCAGCAGCGCACACACGCGCTCCACGTCGATGGGGCCGTCGGTGCGCTGCAGCGCCGAGAGCGCCGCGCTGCGGATCAGCTTGTTGGAATCCTTGAGCAGACCCTGCAGCGTGTTCTGCACCTCAGGAGTGTTGAAGCGCCCGAGGGTGTTGATGATGTGCACGCGCGCGATCGGGTCCTTGCCCTGCACCCGCCCGATCAGCTCCGGGAGCGAGCTCTGGTCGGCGATCTCGCCGATGATGCGGAATAGCGCCGCCTTCTCGTTGGGCTCCTGGGCGTAGGCTGCGGTGAGGAGCTCACGCACCGAGAAGCGCGACTTCTGCGCGGTGATGATCTCGATCAGAGCTGATTTGGAGATGCCCTGGGTATTGAGCGCATCGAGCAGCAGGTGCGGCGGATAGTTGCGGTTGCTGGTGAGTGCCCAGGAGATGCCCGAGATGACGCGCGGACTGCCCTCGATCAGCCCGCGCATCAGCAGCGGAAAGGTCTTGTGACTGACGAGCGCCCCGAGCACGTCGACCAGCGACAGGGTCGCGGCCTTGTCGGCTTCGGGGAGCGCGGCAAATATGGATTCGATGGCGCCCGGACCGACCTGCTTGAGACCCGCCACCGCCTTCTGCGTTGCGGGGCTCGACGGGTCGCTCGAGGTGCGGATCTCGTGGATCAGCCGGTCGGCGCGCAGATTGGTGAAAAAGCTCATGCGGTCGTTCCGTTCCCGGGTCGCCGCTGCAGGCCTCCTGAGCGCATCCGCGGGCGAGAAGGTGCCGGTCCGGCCGGGCAGCCGCGGGCAGGTCCATTGTGGGGCGCGAATGTAATCAAGGGCGCAAGGCGACAGCTAAGGCGATTATGCCACACCCCAGCAGGGCGGCCCGGGCGGGTACAATTCGTCACTGGAGCCGCCGGACTCTTTCAACATGACCCCCGAGCCCCTTGTCAACGCCGTGCGCACCGCGCTCGACGCCTATATCGATCCCTACCTCGGCGAGACGCTGGGGTCGGCGCAGGCCGTGCGCAGCGTGCGCGCCGTCGGCGCAGGGTACAGCGCGCAGATCGTCCTGGGTTATCCCGTCGGTGGCTATCGGGATGAGCTCGCCGCTGCGCTCGCCGCGGCACTGGCCGCGGCGGGGATCGATGCACCGCTCACCATCGAGCTCGAGGCGGCGATCGGCGCCCACGCCGTGCAGCGCGGCCTGAAGCCGCTCGGTGAGATCAAGAACATCGTCGCCGTGGCCTCGGGCAAGGGGGGCGTCGGCAAGTCGACTGTGGCGGTCAATCTGGCGCTCGCCTGGGCGGCCCAGGGCGCGCGGGTCGGCGTGCTGGACGCGGACATTTACGGACCAAGCCAGCCGCTGATGCTCGGGCTCGCGGGCGAGCGGCCGGCCATGGCCGATGGCAAGCAGCTCAAGCCGCTCGCCGCCCACGGCGTCGGCGCCATGTCGATCGGCTTCCTGGTGGATGCCGCGCAGCCGATGATCTGGCGCGGGCCGATGGTGACCCAGGCGCTCACCCAGCTGCTCGGACAGACGCAGTGGGGAGCGCTCGACTATCTGGTGGTCGACATGCCGCCCGGCACCGGCGACATCCAGCTGACGCTCGCCCAGCAGGTGCCGGTGGCGGGCGCAGTGATCGTGACCACGCCTCAGGACATCGCGCTCGCCGACGCCCGCAAGGGGCTCAAGATGTTCGAGAAGGTCGCGGTGCCGGTGCTCGGCGTCGTGGAGAACATGAGCGTGCACATCTGTCCGAATTGCGGACACACCGATCACATATTCGGCGCCGGCGGCGGGGCACGCATGGCCGCGGAGTACGGGGTGAAGCTCCTCGGCGAGCTGCCGCTCGATTCCCGCATCCGCGAGGAGGCCGACGGCGGGCGGCCGACCGTGGTCGCGGCCCCCGACTCGCCGCGCGCGCGCCCTTATTTCGAGATGGCGCGCCGCACCGCTGGTGCGCTCTCGGTACGCGCGCGCGATCGCAGCGCCGTATTTCCCAAGATCGTCATCGAGGAGAGCTGATGCCGGCAGGCCGGTCGGAAGTGACGAGTGTGCTCGAGACATCGCCGCGCTCTTCGGTGTACACGGGGATCCTGCCGTGCCAGAAGATCAGCGAAATGGTGGCCAGCGGTGAAATCTCCCCGCAGGGGATTCTGTCGAACATTCTGCCGGATCAGGTACAGCCAGCCAGCATCGACTTGCGGCTGGGCGACTTCGCGTATCCCATCGATGCCAGTTTCCTGCCCGGGGAGGGTGCAAAAGTCCTGGCGAAGATGAGCGAACTTGATGCCGACTTTCACAGCTTTGGCATGGACCTCAGAAAAGGTGCCGTGCTCGAGAAGGGTCGCGTATACGTAGTTCCTCTTCTTGAGTCGATCCGCCTGAAGAGTGAAGTGGCCGCTTTCGCTAATCCCAAGAGCTCGACTGGGCGCCTGGACATCCTGACTCGCCTCATTGCCGATGAGGCGACGCTCTTCGACCAGGTCGGGGAAGGCTATCAGGGCCAGCTCTACCTCGAAGTGGCGCCGCGGAGCTTCAGCATAGTAGTCAGGACCGGGACGCGGCTGAATCAACTGCGCTTCCGTCGAACCCGAGGTGAGGCGCCGCGATCCATTACTTCGACCGACTGGCGACAGCTTCTCGGCGAAGGGCAGATATCGGACACCGCCGAAGTGAGTGACAGAACCGGCTACTTACCGTTCTCGATCGATTTAGTCGGCTCCGGGGAGGACGGATGTCTGATCGGGTGGCGCGCAAAGAAGCACACCCGGCGCATCGACCTCGACAGGCGAGACTATGATCCGCTCGACTTCTGGGAACCCATTCGCTTTCATCGCAAGGCCGCGCTCGTCCTCGACCCCGACGAGTTCTACATCCTGATGACCAAGGAGCCCATCGCGGTGCCGCCCGAGTTCGCGGCGGAGATGCTTCCGTACGACACCCGCGCAGGGGAATTTCGCGTTCATTACGCAGGATTCTTCGATCCCGGTTTCGGTTGGGATCCGCATACGAAGAAAGCAGGAAGCAGCAGAGGTGTTCTGGAAGTGCGTTCTCACGAAGTGCCGTTTGTTCTCGAAGACGGCCAAAGGGTCGGTTGGCTGCGTTATGAGCGAATGGCAGAGCGGCCGCATGCACTTTACGGCCGCGAGATCGGGTCGCACTACCAGGGACAGGATTTGAAGCTGGCAAAGCAATTCAAGCCGCCTCAAGTCTAGAGCTCGCGCCCTCACTCGCGGCTGAGCCGCTCGATCTCCATGGTCCACTGCACGTCGTCGCCTCTGGTTTGCTCGACCCTGAGCGGGATGTAGCCGCGCTCCGGCGCGCACCAGAAGCGCGTGACGCGCGGCGAGCCTGCCTTCTGCGCGCGGTACACCACGGTCGCGATCGCTCCCATGGGTGTCGGCAACGTCGCCTCGCCCTCGCGCGTGAACTGGTACTCGCGCGTGCCGCCGCGATCGATCATGCGGAAGGTGCTCGGGGTGCGGCCTGCGAGCAGCTCGACGATCAGGGCGAGCTGGACCGAGCCATCGTCCTGCACACCGGGCGCGAGCGGCTGCTGCACCTGCGCGCCGTCGAGCGTGCCGCTGACCTGAGCGGTCTGCCAGTCGTAGACGAGGTCGGTGGCCTTCGCTCGATCGCCGCCTTCCGAGCGGAAGCTCTGCGGCAGCACTCCGGAGGCGGTGACGCGCACGACACTCACCTGGCGGGGCGGGAAGACGCCTGAGGCCAGCCGGCCGATGCCCCGTGGCGAGCTGTTCGAGATGGTCGTCCAGGTGTCGCCGGTGTGCTCGAGCCTGAGGCGTGAGACCGCGACCGTCATGCCGTGCCAGATGCCAGTGTAGGTCGCCTCATAGGGCCTCAGCTCATCGCCCGCACCCGCGCTGCTCACGGCGACCATCGCGAGCGCGAGCACGGACAGCGTGCGTCGCGCCCGCGCTCGCCGGCCGGGCAGGGCGGCTTCAGGAGCCCGCCGCGGCACGAAAATCCTCCACCAGCGGAGCGGTGAGTCGTCGCCCGTCGAGCCACGCGGCGCCGTCGCGCCAGGCGAGGCGCCCGTCGGCAAACCAGCCGAGGGCGCGCGGATAGATAACGTGCTCGGTGGCGAGCACGCGCGCGGCCAGGGTCGCCTCGGTGTCGGCGGGTGTGACGGCGACCTGAGACTGCAGCACGACCGGCCCGGCGTCGAGCTCCGGCGTTACGAAATGAACGCTGGCGCCGTGAACCGTCTCCGCGGCGGCGAGCACGCGGCGGTGCGTGTCGAGCCCGCGGTACTTCGGCAGGAGCGACGGGTGGATGTTGAACATACGGCCGAGGTAGCGCGCCACGAATTCCGCCGACAGCACCCGCATGAAGCCGGCGAGCGCCACGGCATCCGGGCGGTGCCGCTCGAGCGCGGCGCCGAGCTCGCGCTCGAAGCTGCCCCGTTCGCCCCAGTGCACCAGCGCGGCGGTCTCGAGGCCGCGCGCGCGCGCCGCATCGAGCCCCGCGGCGCCGCCGCGATCGGCGATCACGACCGCGACCCGCGCCGCGAGGACGCCGCTCTCGCAGGCACTCGCCAGTGCCTCCATGTTGGAGCCGCGCCCCGAGATCAGTATGGCGAGCCTCAAGGGCGTGGCGCACTCATTCCCGGATATACACGCCGCGCGCGCCGCTGCGTACCGCGCCGATGATGCGCGCCGTCTCGCCCTGAGCACTAAGCAGCTCGACCGCGGCGGCGGCACGTTCCGCCGGTACCACCGCCACCATGCCGATGCCGCAGTTGAAGGTGCGGTACATCTCGGCCTGGTCGATGCTGCCGGCGCGCTGCAGCCAGTCGAACACCGGGTCGCGGTGCCAGCGGCTGCGCTCGAGCACCGCCTCGAGCCCTGCCGGCAGCACCCGCGGGATGTTGTCCGTGAGGCCTCCGCCGGTGACGTGCGCCAGCGCGTTCACCGGCAGCGCCTTGAGCAACGCCAGCAACGGCTTCACGTAGATGCGCGTCGGGGCGAGCAGCCGCTCGAACAGCGCGCGGCCGTCGAGCATCGTCGCGGGAGTGGCGCCGGCCACTGACAGCAGTTTGCGGATGAGCGAGTAACCGTTGGAATGCGGTCCGGAGGAGGCGAGACCGATGATGGCATCGCCGGCGGCGGTGCGCGTGCCGTCGATGATCGCGTCCTTCTCGACCACGCCGACGCAGAATCCCGCGAGGTCGTAGTCCTCGCCCTGGTACATGCCGGGCATCTCAGCGGTTTCCCCACCGACGAGCGCCGCTCCGGCCTGCACGCACCCTTCGACGATGCCGCGCAACACGGCCTCGGCCACCGGCAGGCGCAGCTTCCCGGTGGCGTAGTAGTCGAGAAAGAACAGCGGCTCCGCCCCCTGTACCACGACATCGTTGGCGCACATCGCCACCAGGTCGATGCCGATGGTGTCGTGGCGGCCGGTGTCGATGGCCAGGCGCAGCTTGGTGCCGACGCCGTCGGTGCCGGAGACCAGCACCGGGTGACGGTAGCCTGCCGGCAGCTCGACCAGCGCGCCGAAGCCACCGATGCCGGCAAGCACCTCGGGGCGCTGCGCGCGCCGTACCAGCGGCTTGATGCGCTCGACCAACTCATCGCCGGCGTCGATGTCGACGCCGGCATCACGATAGGTAATGCCAGGACGCTCAGTCATAAGATTTGCGCAGGCACAGCCGGCGCCGTCGGGGTAAGTGGCGCGTATGCTATTGTACATTCCGTCCAACGCCCGCGTGTGCGATCCGCACCATGCCGCAACCCCACTCAAGACCAACCGCGAGAGAGCGCCGCGTGCGTGCAGTGCTCGCGGGCCTCCTCGTGCTGCTCGGCGCGCTGCCGCTGTCTGCCTGGGCGCTGCGGCCCGTGCGGATCTACGAAGTAGATCTCGACGAGCAGTCACCTACCGCAGTGCAGAACGCCATGCGCCAGGCCCTGGTGCGCGCCACCGGGCGGCGCGAGTCGGCCGACGATCCGGCGCTCGCTGCCGTGATCGCCGACGCGGGCAAGTACGTGAAGAGCTACGCCTCCGGACCGCGCGGCCAAGCGCAGGTCGTCTTCGACGGCGTGGCAGTCGCGCATGCCATCGACACGGCCGGCCGCAGCGTCTGGGACCGCGAGCGTCCATTCACGCTGGTAGTGCTGTACCCGCCGCCGGGGCGTGGCGACGCCGACGCGGCGCGGGCCGAGCTCGAGCGCACCGCCACCGAGCGCGGTCTGCCGATCAGCGTGATACCGCTGACGGTGGTGGATGCGGCCGGCAACACGCTGGACGCCAGTGCGCTGCTGCAGTCGGCGCAGCGCTACGGCGGCGACCAGGTGCTGGTGGGGCGTGCGGACGCGGCGGGTGTGGCTGCCGGACAACTGCAGTGGACGCTGTACGCGCGCGCGCAGAGCCAGAGCTGGACCGGGCCACTCGCGGCCGGCATCGACCACGCGGTCGATCTCGCGGCGCCGCCGCCGGGAGCGGCGGGCGAGGTCGAGGCGCCCGCGCGCGTGCGTATCGAGGGCGTCGGTGGACTCGCCGATTACGCGGCGGTCGAGCGGCTGCTGCAGAGCATTCCCGGTGTGCGCCGCGCGGACGTCGCCGAGGTGGACGCCGGCAGCGTCACCTTCGAGGTGGACATGCGCGGCGGATCCGCCGCCCTCGAGCACGAGTTGTCGGGCTCGACTCGCATGCTGCGCGGCACTTCCGCCGGCGCCTCGCTCGTGTACCGCTATCAGCCGCAGGGTTGACGACACCGGCTTGCCGTCGCGCCCCGCTGCATCGTGCGCCACCTTCCCAACCTGATCTGCCTGTTCCGCATCGCGCTGATCTGGCCGATCGCCACGGCGCTCGCGGCGCGCGCGATGCCGACGGCGCTCGTGCTGTTTGCGGCAGCGGCGGTCTCCGACGGTCTCGACGGTTATCTTGCCAAGCGCTTCAACTGGACCTCCGAACTCGGCAAGATTCTCGATCCGCTGGCCGACAAGCTGCTGCTGGTGACCATATTCATCGAGGCGGCGTGGCTCGACCTGGTTCCCTGGTGGCTGACCGCGGCGGTGGTGGCGCGCGACGTGATGATCGGGCTCGGCGCCCTGGTCTACCGGCTGTGGTTCGGACCGCTGCGCGGCCGCCCGACCGTGCTCAGCAAGATCAACACCGCGCTGCAGCTGGGGTACCTGATGCTGGTGATGCTGGACGCCACGGCGGCCGTGCCACCGCGTGAGATGCTCGACGCCGCCGCGGCTCTCACCCTCGCGAGCACCGTGCTGTCGGGACTGCACTACGTCGCGAGCTTCACACGCCGAGTGTGGACACCGGCCCGTCCCGCTTGAGTCCGATGCAACAGCTGCCGCTCGGAGTGCGGCTGCCGGACCGCGCACTGTTCGAGAGTTTTCTGCCGGGACGCAACACCGAAGCGCTCGCGCACGCGCGCTCCATCGCCGCCGGCGAGGCGCGCGGCGTGACGTGGCTCAGCGGGCCGGGCGGGGCCGGCAAGACCCACCTGCTGCAGGCGATCTGCGCCGCCGCCGGCGCGCGCGCGCGCGCCGGCTACGTGCCGCTGAAGCAGGTCGCACATCTCGGGGCCGAGGTGCTCGACGGGCTCGGACAGCTTGCGTGCCTGTGCCTCGACGACCTCGAGAGCGTGGCAGGCGACCTGGTATGGGAGCGCCGGCTGTTCGGGCTGGTGCACGAGAGTGAGGAGGCGGGCGGGGCGCTGGTCGTCGCGGCCAATGCGCCGCCGGCGCTGCTGCACTGGGCATTGCCGGACCTCGGCTCCCGTTGCGCGGCGGGGGCCGTGTTTGCCTTGCGCGCGCTCGAGGAGGCGGAGCAGCAGGCGGCGCTCGCGTTGCGCGCGCGTCTGCGGGGCCTCGAGCTTCCGGAGGAGACCTGGCAATGGCTGCGACGGCGCTACCCGCGCGACATGCGACGCCTCTACGAGCTGCTTGACACGCTCGATGAGGCCGCGCTCGCCGCCCAGCGCCGCCTCACCGTGCCGTTCATTCGCGAGGTACTCAAGCGCCGCGAGCCGGCGTCGCCCCACTGAGCTTCACGGCGAGCGCTGCGACTCTGCGACCGAGCGCCTGGGCGAGCGACTGCTCCTCGGCCGTGAGCGACGGCGTCTGTTCGGAGCGGCCGACGTGCGAGGCGCCGTAAGGAGTGCCGCCGCTCGCCGTCTCATTGAGCGCGCGCTCGGTATAGGGCAGGCCGACGAGATACATGCCCTGATGCAGCAGCGGCAGCATCATCGACACCAGGGTGGTCTCCTGGCCGCCGTGCAGTGTCTGTGTCGAGGTGAAGACGCCCGCGGGCTTGCCCGCGAGCGCTCCGCTCAGCCACAGGCTCGAGGTGCCGTCGAGGAAATACTTGAGTGGTGCCGCCATGTTGCCGAAGCGCGTCGGGCTGCCGAGCACGAGCCCCGCCGTCTCGCGCAGATCGTCGAGCGTAGCGTAGGGCGGACCGCTCGGCGGCAGCACGCGCGGCGGCGCCTCGCTCGCCGCCGTGACCGGCGGCACGGTGCGCAGCCGCGCACTCGCGCCCGGGACCGACTCGACTCCCCGGCAGACGTGCCGGGCAAGCTCGGCGGTAGCACCGCCGCGCGAGTAATAGAGCACCAGGATCTCTGACATGTTGGGGGGAGTCTCCGCAGGCGATTGTCACCAAGCTCAAGTAGTATTACGGATTCTGCGGTAGGGGACGCAATCCGGGCGTGATCTGCAAGAAGTGCTTGGTGGGGGGGCGAGTCCAGGGCGTGTTCTACCGCGCCACCGCGGCGCGGCGCGCCGGGGAGCTGGGCATCCGCGGACATGCCCGCAACCTGCCGGATGGCCGGGTGGAAGTGCTGGCGTGTGGTGATAGCCAGGCGGTCGAGACCTTCGTGAGCTGGCTGTGGATCGGATCATCCGCCTGCAGGGTGACCTCGGTCGAGGCCAGCGATGCCCCGGTGAACGCGCCGCTCCCGGCCGGCTTTCTTACCGTCTGAAAGAGAATGGTGATGCGCAGGCACGGACTGCTGCTGCTGGCCCTGCTCGCCGCTGCGACCAGCGGGGGCCTCGTTCCACCTGCGGCCGCGCAGCGCGCGCCTCCCGATCCGACTCCGGCGACCCAGCCAGCACCGCAGCCGCCACCGCCGCCCGCGGCTGCCGAGCCAGCGGCCGTCGAGCCGACCACCGCGCCGCCTGCCACTACGCCGCCTGCTACCACCGCGCCCGCCACTGCGGAGCCGGCAGCGGCACAGCCCGGCGCGCCCGAGCCGCAACCGGCCCCCGAGGCTCTGGCGCCCGCGCAGCCGCCCCCGCCGCCGAAGCTTGGGCTCTTTCATCGTCACCCCAAGGGGCAAGCCTGGGTGGCCGCCGCCAATCCACTCGCGGTCCAGGCGGGGCTCGACATTCTCGCCAAGGGGGGCGATGCGGTCGATGCCGCGGTGGCGGTGCAGACCATGCTCGGGCTGGTCGAGCCCCAGAGCTCAGGCATATCCGGCGGCGCCTTCCTCATGTACTACGATGCGCGCAGCCGCGAAGTGAGCGCGCTCGACGGGCGCGAGAAGGCGCCGGCGGCCGCGCCGGCCAACATGTTCCTCGACGAGCACGGCAAGCCACTGCCGTTCCTCGAAGCGGTGCGCAGCGGCCGCTCCACGGGCGTGCCGGGCGTGATCGCCATGTTGTACGCGGCGCATTCGAAATTCGGCTCGATGCACTGGAAGGAGCTGTTTCAGCCGGCGATCCGCGCCGCCGCCCAGGGCTTCCGCGTGCCGGCGCGGCTGGCGATGTTTCTCGGCGAGGGGTCGCCCTTTCCGCCGACGAACGAGATCCGGACGCTGTTCTCGCGGTCCGATGGTGAGTCTCTCGAGGCGGATGATCTCTTTCGTAACCCGGAGTACGCCAAGACCCTCGAGCGCATCGCGCAGGAGGGACCGCGTGGCCTCTACTCAGGCCCGATCGCGCGCGCCATCGTCAACCAGACGCACGCCGAGCCGCTGCCCGGGACGATGACGCTGCAGGACCTCGCTTCCTATCGTCCCGAGTGGGATGCGCCGCTGTGCCGTACCTTCCGCCACTACTCCGTCTGCGCACCGCCGCCGCCGGCGGGCGGCGTCTCGCTGCTCGAGCTGCTCGGCATGCTGGAGAAGACCGACATTGCACAGCGCGGCCCGAACGATCCGCAGGCCTGGTTCCTGTTTGCGCAGGCGAGCCGCCTTGCCTACGCCGACCGCGACCGTTACGTCGCCGATCCGCATTTCGTCACGGTGCCGGTCGAGCGGCTGCTCGATCCCGCGTACCTGCGCCTGCGTGAGCAGCTGATCGGCGAGCACGCCGGACCCGCACCGTCGCCGGGTGACATCGCGGTGCCACGCGGCCGGGATGCCACCACCGAGTCGCAGGGAACCAGTCATTTCGTCGTGGTGGACGCCGACGGCAACGTCGTGTCGATGACCACCACGATCGAATCGGTATTCGGCTCCGGGCGGATCGTGGGCGGCTTCGTCCTCAACAACCAGCTCACGGATTTCTCCTTCACTCCGACCGACGAGGGGCAGCCGGTTGCCAATGCCGTGCACGGCGGCAAGCGCCCGCGCTCCTCGATGGCGCCCGTCATCGTGCTCGATCGCGACGGCAATTTCGTGGCGGCGCTCGGCTCGCCGGGCGGCTCGGCCATCACCGAGTACAACGCCAAGGCGCTCGTGGGACTGCTCGCCTGGAAGCTCACGATCAAGCGGGCGATCGAGCTGCCGAATCTGATTGCGCGCGGCGAGAGCTTCACCGGCGAGCTCGCCAAGTTCACGCCCGAAGTGCTCGCGGGGCTGCGCGAGCGGGGCATGCTGCTGAAGCTGGGCCGCGCGGAGAACTCGGGGCTGCAGGGGATCGCGCGGCTCCCCGACGGCACCTATGAGGGAGCGGCCGATTCCCGGCGCGAGGGGGTGGCGGGCATGCTGGCGCCGCGGCCGGCGAAGCATCAGGCGGCACCCGCTCAGGCCAGGTAGGTCGCGCCTAGTGCGTGGTCGCGGTGGCCGGGAAGCCGAGGTCATCGGCCCCGTTCCAGCGTCCCCAGGCGGTGAGCACTCGGTCCGGATAGTCGCGCTTGCCGGGGCTGCCGTTGTAGCGCGCCAGCGCCTTGCGCACGTCGTTGTGCTCGTAGCCGAGGTAGTAGCGCAGGATCGCGCAGCCCATGCGCACGTTGGCTGCGACGCGCACCAGCTCGAAGCGGCGCATCCCGAGCTTCTCCGGCCAGAAGGGCATCACCTGCATGAGGCCCACCGCGCCGCTCGCTGATACGGCCCAGCGATCGAAGCGGCTCTCGATCGCGATCAACGCCATCACCAGCCCCGGCGGCAGGCGCGCCTCGCCCGCGCGGTGCGTCTCGCAATAGACCTGCTTGAGGATCTCGAGCCGCTCGGACTGGTTCTTCACGATGGGGCGCAGCCGCGGCTCCATGAGCGTGTACCAGACGGCCGAGTCGTACGGGTTGGTGAAGCACTGCGCTTCGGCGATGGCGTGCCCGACCACCTCGCGCAGCGCCGGATCGAGCTGATGATCGGCACGCGCCCACCCGCCGCCGAGCGCCATGACGGCCGCCAACGCCACGGCGGACAGCGCCCCAGGCACCCGCCGGGGCGGTGCGAGCGCCGCGCCCGCGGATCGCATCGCCTCACCCGAGGCGCGCGCGGATGAAGCTGAGCGCCTCGGCGGCCGGAAACTCGGTGCTCTCAGTGTCGCGCCGCTGCCGGTACTCGAGCTTGCCGGCCTCGAGGCCGCGCTCGGCCACCACCAGCCGATGCGGAATGCCGAGCAGCTCCGCGTCGGCGAACTTGACGCCCGGGCGGGCGTCGCGATCGTCGAGCAGCACTTCGATCCCGGCATCGGTGAGCTCGGCGTACAGGCGGTCGGTGGCGGCGCGGACACGGTCGGACTTCTGCAGATTGAGCGGAACCAGCACCACCTGAAAGGGAGCGATCGGGTCCGGCCAGATGATGCCGCGCTCATCGTGACCCTGCTCGATGGCCGCGGCCACGATACGCGTCACACCGATGCCGTAACAGCCCATGTAAAGCGCGGTCTCCCGCCCCCCCTCATCGAGGACCAGCGCCTTCATCGGCTCACTGTAGTTGCGTCCGAGCTGGAAGATGTGGCCGACCTCTATGCCGCGCGCTATCTGGAGGCGCCCGCGGCCCGAGGGGCTCGGATCGCCCGCCACCACCATGCGCAGGTCGGCGGGTGTGGCGCCCGGCACGTCCCGGTCCCAGTTGACGCCGGTGAGGTGCTGGTCCTTCTCGTTGGCGCCGCACACGAAGTCGGCGAGCGCGAGCGCCGCGTGATCGGCGTAGATGCGGCACTTGAGGCCGACGAGACCCACGTAGCCCGGCTCGGTGCCGGTGGCGGCACGCACCCGCTCGGCGTTCGCAAGCTGTAATGGCTGCGCCACACCCGGCAGTTTCTGCGCCTTGACTGCATTCAGCTCGTGGTCGCCGCGCACCGCCAGCGCCACGACCGCGCCCTCGGTGCCCTCGACGATCAGGGTCTTCACACAGCGCGCGGGGTCGATCTTGAGGAAGCGCGCGAGATCCTCGATGGTACGTGCGCCCGGCGTCGGCACCTTGCGCAGCTCCTCGCGCGGGGCCGGGCGCGGCTCGGCGGGCGGCAGCGCCGCGGCCGCTTCGAGGTTGGCTGCGTAATCGTCCCCGTCGGAGAACACGATCGCGTCCTCGCCTGAGTCGGCGAGCACGTGAAACTCCTGGCTGACGTCGCCGCCGATGGCACCCGAATCGGCGCGTACCGCGCGGAACCTGAGCCCGGTGCGCGTGAAGATGCGGGTGTAGGCGTCGTACATGGCGCGATAGCCCTGACGCAGAGACTCCTCGTCGAGGTGAAAGGAGTAGGCGTCCTTCATGATGAACTCGCGGGCGCGCATGACGCCGAAGCGCGGCCGCACCTCGTCGCGGAACTTGGTCTGGATCTGGTAGAAGTTCACCGGCAGCTGGCGGTAGCTCTTCAGCTCGCGCCGGACGATGTCGGTGATCACCTCTTCATGGGTCGGGCCGGCCACGAAGTCCCGCTGGTGGCGGTCCTTGATGCGCAGCAGCTCCGGCCCGTACTTGGTCCAGCGTCCCGACTCCTGCCAGAGCTCGGCCGGCTGGATCACCGGCATCACGAGCTCGAACGCGCCGGCGCGGTTCATCTCCTCGCGGATGATGCGCTCGACTTTCTGCAGCACGCGCAGGCCGAGCGGCAGCCAGCTGTAGAGGCCCGCCGCCAGGCGCCGGATGAGCCCGGCGCGCAGCATCAGCTGATGACTCACGACCTCCGCCTCGGCGGGGGTCTCCTTCATGGTGTTGATTGGGTATTGGGAAAGGCGCATTGCGCTCAGGGCTTGTGTTACGGAGCTAAAAACAACGACTTGGCATCTTAGCAGGAGGCCCCTGATAAGATGCCCGCCGATTGGAGATCCAGCCCCAAGCCCGACCCCGCAGCCGCAGCATCTACCTGCTGCCGAACCTGCTCACCACCGGTTGCCTGTTCTCGGGCTTCTACGCGGTGGTGGCGGCGATCGACAAACACTTTGCCCCGGCCGGCATGGCCGTGTTCGCCGCCATGATCTTCGATACGCTCGACGGGCGCATCGCCCGCCTGACGCACACCGAGAGTTCCTTCGGCAAGGAGTACGACAGTCTCGCCGACATGGTGGCCTTCGGACTCGCGCCGGCGATCGTGGCGTACCAGTGGGGCGTGGTGCGCATCATGGAGTTCGGCCAGTTCTGGGAGCGCTTGGGATGGCTGGCGTGCTTCTTTTACGCGGTGGCGGCCGCGCTGCGCCTGGCGCGCTTCAATGCGCGGGCGGCGACCGCCGACAAGCGCTATTTCGAGGGCCTGCCGAGCCCTTCGGCCGCGGCGATCGTTGCCGCCTTCGTATGGTTCTTCAGCGAATGGCAGGGGCACGAGCCGGGCCTCACCGGTCTGATCGCGGCGTTCGTCGTCACCGCCACGGCGGGAGCTCTGATGGTGAGCCGCTTCGGCTACCCGAGCTTCAAGCAGTTCGATCTCGACCGCCGCATCAAGTTCGTCTATATGCTGCTCGTCCCGTTGTTCTTCGTCGCCATCGCGGTCGACCCGCCGACCATGCTGCTGTCGATGTTCGGCATCTACGCACTGTCGGCGCCGCTCCTGTGGGCCGGGCGGCGCATCCGGCGCGCGGTGCGCGGCGCGCCGGCGGCGAGCGGCTGAGGGCGGCGCGCGTGCACGGCGGGGAGCGCCGGGAGTATCTCGAGGCGATCGGCATCGACGTATGGGTGCCGCGCGCGCAAGCCGCGGGCGAGGTGTCGGAGCCCTGGGAGGCGCTGCGCGCCGAAGTGCTCCAGTGCACCCGTTGCCCGCTGCATCTCACCCGCACCCAGGGCGTGCTCGGAGTGGGGCCGAAGCGCTGCGACTGGCTGGTGATCGGGGAGGCGCCGGGCGCCGAAGAGGACCGGCGCGGCGAGCCGTTCGTGGGCGCGGCGGGACAGCTGCTCGATGCGATGCTGCGCGCCATCGGACTCGACCGCAGCAGGAACGTCTACATCGCCAACGTGCTGAAGAGCCGGCCGCCCGGCAACCGCGATCCGAAGCCGGAAGAAGTCGCCGCATGCCTGCCGTATCTGGTGCGGCAGATCGCCCTGCTGCAGCCGAAGATCATCCTGGCGGTCGGGCGGATCGCGGCGCAGAACCTGCTCGGCACCGACGCGCCCCTCGGGCGGCTGCGGGGCCGCGTGCATTATTTCGGCGAGCTGAATACCCCGCTCGTCGTAACGTATCATCCCGCCTATCTGCTGCGCACACCTGGGGACAAGCGCAAGGCATGGGAGGACCTCAAGTTTGCCCGCAACCTGTATCAACAGCTCGCGCCGGGAGCGATGACCGATGGCCACCGCTCTTGAGTTGCTCGGCCCCGCGCCCGAGGCGACCCGCGCAATGCGCGAGGCGGACGTTACCGAGGTCGTGGCGATCGAGCGCTCCTCGTACCAGTTTCCCTGGAGCGAGGGGATTTTCCGCGATTGCCTGCGGGTCGGGTACACCTGTCGCGTGGTTACCCTCGGGCGGCAGGTCGCGGGCTACGGCGTGATGAGTGTCGGCGCCGGCGAGGCGCACATTCTCAACCTGTGCGTCGGCGAGGTGTTCCGCTGCCGGGGCCTGGGGGGACGGTTGCTCGCGCTGCTGGTCGAGCGTGCCACGGCCGCGGGCATGAAAGAAGCGTTCCTCGAAGTGCGTCCCTCCAACACCGCGGCCATCCGGCTCTACCTGGCACACGGCTTCGAGCAGGTCGGCATGCGGCGCGGCTACTACCAGGCCGTCGGCGGGCGCGAGGACGCAGCCGTGCTGCGGCTCGCGTTGCGTGCCTCACGCAGCAGCTGAGCGGCGGCAACCGTAATGGCTGATCTGGCTGCCGAGGTCCATCGGCGACGAACCTTCGCGATCATTTCGCACCCCGACGCGGGCAAAACCACGCTGACCGAGAAGCTGCTGCTGTTCGGCGGAGCGATCCAGATGGCCGGCACCGTCAAGGGCCGCAAGGCCGCGCGCCACGCCACCTCCGACTGGATGCGGCTCGAGCAGCAGCGCGGCATCTCGGTGACCTCCTCGGTGATGCAATTCCCGTATCGCGACTGCGTCGTGAACCTGCTCGATACGCCGGGGCACGAGGACTTCTCCGAGGACACCTACCGTACGCTCACCGCGGTGGACTCCGCGCTCATGGTGATCGACTGCGCCAAGGGGGTCGAGGAGCGCACCATCAAGCTGATGGAGGTCTGTCGCCTCCGCGACACGCCGATCATGACTTTCATCAACAAGCTCGACCGCGACGGGCGCGCTCCCATCGAGCTGCTGGACGAGATCGAGCGCGTGCTGCGCGTCGGTACCGCGCCCGTGACCTGGCCGATCGGCATGGGGCGGGAGCTGCGCGGCATCTATCACCTCGGCGAGGACCGCATCTACGCCTACGCGGCGGGCGAGCGCGGCCGGGTCGGCGAGAATCGCACCATCGAGGGGCTGGGGAGCGCTGCGGCGGCTGAGTTCCTCGGCGATCTCAGCGCACCCTTCCTCGAGGAGATCGAGCTGGTGAAGGGAGCGACCCAGAGCTTCGACGTCGAGGCCTACCGTGCCGGGCAGCAGACTCCGGTCTTTTTCGGCTCCGCCATCAACAACTTCGGGGTCGAGGAGCTGCTCGCCGCCTTCACGCGGCACGCCCCGGGCCCGCTGCCGCGGTCCGCGCGCGAGCGTACCGTCGCCGCCGAGGAGCCCGCGCTCGCCGGCTTCGTCTTCAAGATCCAGGCCAACATGGATCCGCAGCACCGCGACCGGATCGCATTTCTGCGCCTGTGCGCCGGCAAATACACCCGTGGCATGCGCCTCTACCACGTGCGCCTCGGCAAGGAGGTACGCGTCGCCGATGCACTCACCTTCATGGCGGCCGAGCGGGCCCAGGCCGAGGAGGCCTACGCGGGCGACATCATCGGCCTGCACAACTACGGCACGATCAACATCGGTGACAGCTTCACCCAGGGCGAGCGGCTCGCCTTCACCGGCGTGCCGAACTTCGCCCCGGAAATCTTCCGGCGCGCGGTGCTCAAGGATCCGCTGCGCATGAAGGCGCTGCAGAAGGGCCTGTCGCAGCTGTGCGAGGAGGGGGCTACGCAGCTGTTCCGGCCGCTGCGCAACAACGAGCTGATTCTCGGCGCGGTCGGGCAGCTGCAGTTCGAGGTGGTGGCCTTCCGCCTCGCAGACGAATACGGCGTGCAGTGTGTGTTCGAGCCGGTCACGGTGTACACCGCGCGCTGGGTCGACAGCGCCGACGCGCAGCGCCTCGAGGAATTCCGCGCCCGCGCCCACGATCACCTGGCGCTCGATCACGCCGGTGCGCTCGTGTACCTGGCGCCCTCGCGCGTGAATCTCGAGCTGACGATCGAGCGCTGGCCCGGCATCGTCTTCCACGAGACCCGGGAGCACAGCACCTAGGGTCGCCGCAAGCCACTGCGCAGGCGGCAAAGCTCGTACCCGTACCGCGCCCGCAGCCAGCTACCAGCAGCACTTCCGGGGTATGGCGCGCCACGCTGTTTTGTGCGACATAGGCGCGAGCATGGAGATTCTATGAACGACGTCCCCGCGGCCGCTGCCTCGCCGGTACAGCGCGAGCATGTGGTCGGCGCGCTCTACGAGGCGGCCGAGCTCGAGCACAACCTCATGTGCACCTACCTGTACGCCGCGTTCAGCCTCAGGGACGGCGTCGCCGAGGGGCTCACGACGGAGGAGGCCGCTGCCGTCGGTCGCTGGCGCCAGCAGCTGCTCTCGGTCGCCATCGAGGAGATGGGGCACCTCGCCGCGGTCTGGAACATCACCTCCGCGCTCGGCGCCAGCCCGCGCGTGGGGCGCGGGAACTTTCCGCTCGATCCGGGGTACCTGCCGGCGTGTGTAGCGGTGAAGCTCGCTCCCTTCAGTGCCGAGACGCTCCAGCACTTCGTGTTCCTCGAGCGCCCGCACGGCTCCACCGAGCGCGACGGCGCGGGATTCACCTACGAGCGCAGCTACGTGCGCGGTGTCGGCGGTGCGCGGCTGACTCCGCTCGGGGTCGACTACGACACGGTCGGCACGTTCTATGGGGCAGTCGCTCAGGGCTTGCGCGCCCTGGTGGAGCGCTATGGTGAGGCCGACACCTTCGACGGCGATCCGGGGCTGCAACTCTCGCCCGCGGAGGTCGAGCTCGCTGGCGTGAAGCACGTCATCTGCCTGACGACCGCGCTCGCCGCCTTCGACGCGATCGTCACCCAGGGCGAGGGCGCACCGCGGGACTCGGTCGGCTCTCACTATCAGAAATTCCTGGCGATCCGCTCCGAGCTGGCGGCGCTCAGCGCAAAAAATCCGGGCTTCGCGCCCGCATTCCCCGCGGCTACCAACCCCGTGCTGCGACGCCCGCCGCGGCCCGAGGGGCGCGTCTGGCTCGAGAACCCGGATGCCGTGGCCGCGGTCGACGTCGGCAACGCCTCCTACGGCCTGATGCTGCGGCTGCTGGCTTACGCCTACGCGGTGCACGGACCGAGCGCCGAGAAGTCGCTGGTCGTCGACCTTGCGATCGGCCTGATGCAGGCGATCGCGCCGCTCGCCGAGCGTGCGGCCCGCTTGCCGGCGGGACCGTCTAATCCGCACTGCAATGCCGGCCTGTCCTTCGTGGCATTGCGGGACGCAGCGGCCCTGCCGCCGGGGCGCGCCGCGCGCCGCGTGTTCGTCGAGCGCTTCGCGCAGCTCGCCGACGGAGCGGCGGAGCTGCGGCCGAGTGGAGATCAGCGCGCGCTCGCCGCCGCCGACGCCCTGGCGGCGCTCGCGGCGCGCGCGGCCCGCGAGTTCGATCTGTCGGCTCCCCGCCCCGCAGCGCCAGCCGCTGCGCCCACGGCACGCAGCGCACCGGCGCCCGTCGCCGCCGCTCCAGCGCCGCCCGCCGAGCTGAGCGAGGGCATCGAGAAGGTGAAGGGTGAGAAGCTCGAGCTGAGCTTCGAGGCCAGGCGCTGCATCCATTCGCGCTTCTGCGTGACCTGGGCGCCGCAGGTATTTCTCGCCAACGTGAAGGGTCCCTGGATCCATCCGGACGCGATGCCGGTCGAGCACCTGGTCGAGGTGGCCCATGCCTGCCCGTCGGGCGCGATCCGTTACCGCCGGCTCGACGGCCAGCCGGAGGAGTCCGCGCCGCCGGTCAACCTCGCCACCCTGCGCGAGGCGGGACCCTACGCCTTCCGCGCACAGCTGGTGATCGACGGCGCCCCGGCGGGCTTTCGCGCGACCCTGTGCCGCTGTGGCGCCTCGAAGAACAAGCCCTACTGCGATGGCTCGCATCATGAGATCGGCTTCGAGGCGAGCGGCGAGCCGCCGAGCGGCAAGACCGATATGCTGGCGGTGCGCGATGGAGCCCTGAGGATCGACCCGCAGACCAACGGGCCGCTGCGGGTGCGGGGCAATCTCGAGATCGTGAGCGGCGGCGGCCGCGTGGTTGCGCGCCTCGAGTCGGCGGCCCTGTGCCGCTGCGGTGCCAGCGCCAACAAGCCGTTCTGCGACGGGACGCACGCGAAGATCGGGTTCCGCTCTTCCTGAGCGGCGGCCTCGACCCGCAGGCCTCAGGGCGCGTTCGTGACCGTTCTCGTCACCGTGCGGGAGACGAAGTCGGAGCTGCCGTAATTGCCGCGCTGCGCCCTGGCGCTGAGCGCGTAGGCCTGATAGACGTTCAAGCCGATCTGGTGCACGGAGACCGCACAAGTCACGGTCACGGCGAACCCTGCCATGCCGACCGCGGTGGGATTGAGCGTGGTGCTCGCCGGGCACGAGGCGGCCTTGAGAGCTCGGTTGGCTCCGTACTCGATGCCGCTTGCGGCGGCTGCCTGCGCGCGCACGATCAGCAGGTCAGAGCTCGCGGCGTGCTGTTGGCTCGCGCCAATTCGAATCGCAAAGCCCGCGAGCGCCGCCAGTACCAGAATGACGAACACGACCACTACCAGCGAAAAGCCGCGCGCCGCCCGCGGCCCGGCGCCCGCAAGCAGTCCCCTCCACGCACCGGTTCTGCAACCCTTCACGGGAGGTACTCCGTGGCGACCTCTTGAAAGACCGGCAGCGTCTCGCCAGCGTTCGACAGCGTCACCGTGAGCACGACCAGCTGCCCAAAATTGCCCGAGAGCGGTGCCGGCACCACCGTGACGGCGCAGGCCGTCACGTGCTCGGCGAGGAGCGAGCGCGTCGCTCCGGCCGCCATCAGCTGCGCGTCGGTCGCGACCGCGCCCTGTGCGGCGGCTATCGCATAGTTCCAGTACCGCCGTACCGTTTGCGTGTTGATGTCGCAGAGATAAGAGACCGGACCGGTGACCAGAAAAACACTGTGCGTGGGCGAGGGGGTCGTGAAGTCGAATCCCGCGCCTGCAAAATGGATCTGCTCCTCGGCGGTCGCGGCGTTCGGGGTCACCGTGAACGGCGCTGGGAGCGGGGTCATGATGCCGCCGAAGCCGTAAGCGCCCGGAGCGCCCTGATTGTCGACCGCGAGATAGTTGCCGTTCGCCGACACAAACTGGTCGAGAGTGTAGAAGTCGGTATCCGGCTGCCCGGTCGCGAGCTCTTCCAGAGTCTCCTGGGCAGGAGGCAGATAGGACTTGTCGCCCGTCCCGTAGTAGCGCGCGACGCCCGCAGTGGCCAGCATCTCCAGCGCCACCACGCCACCGCCGCCGGTCTGACGGATACTGTTGGGAAGCGCGCTCTGTACGTCACTCGCGAGGCTGCGAAGGACCCGATCGGCGGAGTCCACCAGATCGGCCCGTCGGGACTGCGCGAAATACGCCTCGACCGGGGTGCCGAGAAACAACACCATGAACACGGCCAACACCGAGGCGATCGTGATCACGACCGCCAGCTCGAGCAGCGTAAAGCCGCGCACGCGGCGCGCCGGGCCACTCATGGATACAGCGTCCGATATCCGCTCAGCACCACGGTGACGCCGCTCGGATGGCTTACGGTTACGTCCACCTCGCGCAGCTGAGCCGCCGGCACGCCGCCGAGCACCCCGGCTCCGACACGGATGCTCACGGTGTACTGCGCAAGCGCCGGCACCGCCGCCCCGGTCTGGTCGCGGACCCCGACGTCCGTCAGCCCGGCGTAGTCGTCCACCACATCCAGCGTGGCTCGCGTGACCTGTCCGTCGGCGGCTCCGAAGGGCTTTTGCAGCACTTCATTGAGATAGGCCGCAGCGATGGCGGTCGCCTGCTCACTCACCATGGTGTTGGCGCTGTTGGCGGAGACGGCGGACATCGCCGCCAGCATGCCGCCGACTGCGATCGCGAGCACCGTGATCGAGACGACGAGCTCGATGAGCGTGAAGCCGTGGTGCCGGCGAGCCACAGGCGCGAGCCCGCCGTGAGTCACTGCACGCTCACGAAGCCACTCAGCGGGTCGACCGTCAGTGTGTACGGGCCGACCGTGAGGGCGGGCGGCGGCGCGTTGACGACCTGCCCCGAGCTTCCGAAGATGATCGTCCCGGCGGCGGCGACATTGGCGTCCGACGGTGGGCTGCCCTGCAGTTGCGTGCCGTCCGCGCGCACCACTGGCAGCGTGTAGGCGCCGATCAGGGCGCAGGTATTGCCGGGCGCCGCCGGGCGCTGCAGGGCGCTGTACTGGGCGAGGGTAATGCTGACCGAGACATTGCAGCCGCTCGCGACCGCTACGCCCTGCGCATAGCGCAGCGCGGCCGCGAGCTCGTCGCTATAGCCGCGCTGGTCGAAGGGCTGGCGATCGAAGAGCCGCGCCCCGCCCATCCCGACCAGCACGCCGAGAATCAGCAGGCAGGCGAGCAGCTCGATGAGCGTGAAGCCGGCCATGGTGTCGGGGGTCCGAACCACGCGCGCGCCGCACACGGCCGCCGCCCGTGCCTGCCTCAGGGCATCAACAGCCTCCCACCACCTGTGGGGCCCCGCCGCCGAGGTTGGCCGGCACGGTTGCGATCGTGGGATCGCCATTGGCGGGCGCCGCGGTGTAGGTGACCCCGCAATTGGCGGGCGTGGTGGCTCCGTTGAGGGTGAACGTCCCGGCGGCGTTGGTGAAGGCGCCGGCGAGATTGTTGACCGTCACGGTGCCCGGAGCGAGCAGCAGACCGACGGTGGCCGCATCCGGGTAGGCGTTCACGAAGTTGATATTCTGCCCGTCGATGACCACCGGGTTGGCGGGATTGCCGCGGGCAAGATAGACGCTATGGGCCATGGTCGCGGTGCTGCGCAGCGTGCCCGCCAGGGAATTCACCGACGCAATGCGCGCCTGGGTGTCGATTCCCATGAATCGCGGCACGGCGAACGCTGCCAGGACTCCGAGGACGATAATGACGACTACGAGCTCGATGAGTGTAAAGCCATGTTGGCTGGACCGGTGCATGATCAGACTCCTGAAATAACACTAGGCTCGGGCGAGCATAATCGGGAGCCGCCGCCGAGAGGGGCGAAAGAGCCGCAAATCGTGAGGCGCATTCGCTGAGTCATGTCCGTTCGTGAACTCGATCACGCTGCCACGGGGACCGCCGGAGGTGCAGGTGGCCGCACCGTCAGTGGCCCGAGCCGACCTTGGCGATCATGTCCCACATGGGCAGGAACACGCCGAGGGCGAGAATCAGCACCATGAAGCCGACAAAAATGATGAGGATCGGCTCGATCGCCGCGCTCAGGTTCTTCAAGGTGTAGTTGACCTCGCGCTCGTAGAACCCGGCGACTTCATCGAGCAGCTCCGGCAGCGCGCCCGTCTCCTCGCCCACGGCGATCATCTGCAGGACCAGGGGTGGAAACATGCCCGCCACCGTCGCCGCGCGGGCGAGCGGCTCGCCGCGCTCGACGGCATCGCGCAGCCGATGGATGACCTCTGTCATGTAGTCGTTGCCCGTGCTGCGGGCCAGCGTGGCGAGTGTCTGCAGCATCGGCATGCCGGCGCTCAACGACACCGACAGCGTGCGCGTGACCCGCGCGAGGATCGATTGGTGCAGCAGAGTGCCAACCACCGGGATGCGCAGCTTCAGCCGGTGCCAGAGAGCGCGGCCGCGCTCGGTGTGCAGCAGCCGATTCACGCCCAACACGCCGAGCGCCACGGCCACGATGCACTGTTGCCAGTTGTGTTGGGCAAAGTCTGATGCGCCGATGATTACCCGCGTCGGCCAGGGGATCTGGTTGCCGAGCATCCGAAAGAGCGGCGCGAACTTCGGGATCACGAACATCGTGAGCACGGCGATCGCTGCGGCGATGACCAGCATGACGATGGCGGGGTAACGTAGTGCGCTCCTGACGCGGTCGTCGATATCCTGTTGCTGCGCCAGATGCTGGCCGAGCCGCAGGAAGGAGTTTTCGAGGGTTCCGGTCGCTTCCCCGACCGCGACCAGTCCGACGTACAGCTGCGAGAAGATCCCGGGTGCTCGGGCGAAGCTCGAGGACAGATCGTGACCGGATTCGAGGCTCTCGATCATGTCCTCGAGCGCCTCCCGCAGGCACGCGTTGTGGGTCGAGGCCGACAGCCCGCGCAGGCCGCGCAGCAGTGGAATGCCCGACTTGGTAATCGTGTACATCTGACGCGTAAACAGGATGAGGTCGGCGGTATCGGGCTTGCCGAATCCCAGGCGGCGGCTGAGCTCGCCGAGGTCGGTCGGCCCGGCGCGCCCCACCGCGATGTCGATCGGCGTGATGCCGCCCTCTGCGAGGCGCGCGGCGACGCTGTCGGGCGACTCGGCCTCCATCGAGCCCGCGACCGCCTCGCCCTGAGCGGAGCGGCCGGTATACGAGTAGCGCTTCATGCCCGGTCGCCGGATCCGGCCAGCGCGTCCTCAGCGCGTCCTGTCCGGCGCATGCGCTCTAGCCGCGCCCACCGTCGGCGGTGCGGGGGCTCTCGGCCAGCGCTGCCTGCAGCAGAGTATCGGCCGAGGAGGCGAACGGTGACCGCAGCGACACCGTCACGCCCCCCAGATCTTCCTCTTCCTCCACGCCGCTCGCGATCGCCATCACTTCCTCGAGCGTCGTCACGCCGCGCGCCGCCAGGTCGAGAGCGCTTTGAGTGAGGGACACATAGTTAGGGTGCTCGCGGGCGGTCTCGTCCAGCTCACGCAGATCACCGCGGCGAATCGCCTCGGCCAGGACCCGATCGATCTCCAGCAACTCGTAAACGGCGATGCGGCCGCGGTATCCCGAGAGGTTGCAGTAGCTGCAGCCCTGACCGGCCTTCAGTTGCATGCTGTGCGCTCGCGCCCCGGCCTGCGCCTTGAGCCAGGCGAGCTGTTGATCGGTGGCGGCGACCGGCTGGGCACACGATTCGCAGACGCGCCGCAGCAGACGTTGCGCGACGATGCCGTGCACGGCGGCGGCAATCATGTATCCGGCCGCGCCCATGTCGAGCAGCCGGTGCACGGTGGCGAGAGCGGCCATGGTATGCAGCGTCGAGAGCACCAGGTGCCCGGTGATCGCGGCGCGCAAGCCGATGTCGACGGTCTCCTGATCACGCATCTCTCCGATGAGGATGATGTCGGGATCCTGCCGCAGCGTGGTGCGCAGGACACGCGCGAAGTCCAGGCCGATCTTCTGGTTGACCTGTACCTGACTGACGCGATCGAGCCGGTATTCGACCGGATCCTCCACCGTGATGATCTTGGTATCGGCGCGATTCAGGTAGCTGAGCGCGGAATACAGCGTGGTGGTCTTGCCGCTGCCCGTCGGCCCGGTGACCAGCACCATGCCCGCGGGGCGCTCGATCAGAGCGCGAAAGCGCCCGAGGAGCGGGGCCGGCATGCCGAGATGCTCAAGCGCGAGCAGGTTGCTCGACTGATCCAGCAGTCTCAGCACCATGGACTCGCCGTACTGCGTCGGCATGGTGGACACGCGCACATCCACGGCCTTGCTCTTGATCTTGACGGAGAAGCGCCCATCCTGCGGCAGGCGCTTTTCGGCGATGTCGAGTCCACTCATCAGCTTCAGACGCGTGACCAGTGCGCTCGCTACGCGCTGCCCCTCGATGACCTGCTCGTGCAGATTGCCATCGACGCGCTGGCGCACCCGCAGCACCTTCTCAGCCGGCTCGATGTGGATGTCGGAGGCCCGGGCCTGCACCGCGTCCTGGAATATCGTCTGGATGAGGCGAATGACGGGTGCATCCGGCGAGCCCTCGTCCGCCGCCAGCTGCTCGATGTCGACATCCGCCAGATGCAGCTCCTGGCCGACCTCGTGCGCAATGGATGCGATCTCGTCGGTGCGCCGGTAGACCGCGTCCATGACCTTCATCAGGTCCGCGTCCTTCACCAGCGCGAGACGCAACGGGCGCTTCAGCCGCGCCGCGAGCTCATCGTGCGCCACGAGGTCCGTCGGGTCGGCCATGCCAACCAATAGACCGTGTGCGTCATCCTGCAGCACCAGCGCCCGGAAACGCCTGGCGTGAACCTCCGGCAGCAGCCGCACGATGGCCGGTACCAGCTGCAGGTTACGTACGTCGACGAACGGGAGCTTCAGGTAGCGCGCCAACACCTCGTGAAAGGCCTGCTCGCTGATGTAGCCGAGATCGGTCAGCACCCGGCCGAGCTTGCGGCCGGTGCGCTTCTGCTCCGCCAGCGCGTGCTGCAGCTGCTCCTCCGTGATCAGCTTGTAGTGCAGCAGCAGCTCGCCGACGCGCACATGCTTGCGGCGCACCCCGGTGCTCATGGCTTGGCGCCTGCGGCAGCCGGGGCCGGGTAGTCGAGCTTGCCGAAGTCCCCGCGTTTGTTGAGATTGCGCAAGCGCTCGCCGGGCTTGTCGATCAGCCCCGGCCAGTCGGCGTCGGAGACGACGATCGGACGCAGCAGGATCACCAGCTCGACCGTGTGGGCTTGATTCTGCTCGCTGCGGAACAGCCTCCCGAGTCCCGGCACGTCACCGAGCACCGGTGTCTTGTAGTTGACTTTGTCGATCTCCTCGCGCATCAGCCCGCCGATGATCACCAGCTGGCCGCTGCGGGCCCGCACGATGCTGTCGGACTCGCGGATCTGGCTGAGCGCGAGCGGGATCGTGTCGACGCTGTTGTTGACCGTCAGGGTCTTGGTCTGGTCGGTGACCTGGCTGATGGTGGGGTGGATGTGCAGCGTGACGCTGTCGTCGGAAGCGATCTGCGGCGTCACGTCGAGGGCGACGCCCGAGAAGAACGGCGTGAGCTGCACGTTCTGCGTGGTGGAGGTGGCGGTGCCGGTCACCGTGTTGCTCAAGACGTTGGTGACGAAGAACTCGTCGGTGCCGGCCTTGATGATCGCCTGTTGATTATGCAGGGTCGTGACGCGCGGACTGGAGAGGACTCGCGTGCGGCCCTGGGCGCTCAGCAGCTCGATGAACGAGCTGAAATCGCTGAAATCGGCCGCGATGGTGAAGGCACCGCCCAGCGCGTTGGTGACGAAGCCGCTCACCGGGTTACCGGGAGCGACGGTCACCGGGGTGTTGGTCGGGGTGAGGGGATTGCCAGCGAAGCCGTTGGGCGGTGTCAGCTGGCCGATGGTGTAGTGGCTCGCACCGCGCGTCAGAACCGCCGCCCAGTTGATGCCCGCCTGATTGGCGTCATCGAGGTCGACCTCGAGAATCTTGGCCTCGAGCACCACCTGGCGCATCACGGTCTGGATCGTCTGCTTGAGGTAGTCGCTCACGTCGCGCAGCTCGTCCGGCATCGCGTGCACGATGATCACCCCGGATTGGCGATTGATGACCACGCTGCGACCGGGCTGTTTGCCCACCAGGGCGCGCAGATCGGTCTCGATTCCCGCCCAGACGTCCGACTCCTCGTGCGTAACCACCGAAGTTCCGGTGGCGCTCATGTCGGGTCCGGTCGGTGAGGATTGCGACACGGTGGTGTTGGTGCTCGTGCCGCTGTACTGGGAGTTGGTGCCGCTCTGCGTGATCTGACCTGAGCTGATGCGGGTATTGGAGATGCCGGAGCGTTTCAAATCGAGGTAACTCAGGTGGAACACCCGCGACTGCAGCGTGGCCGGCAGGATGAGATAGCCTTCCGGCGTACGCCGAAAGTCGAAGCCGTACAGCTCGCGCGTCGCGTCGAGCACCTCCTCGAGCGTGACCTGATGGAGCGCCAGAGTGATCCGGCCGCTCACGGCCGGGTGGATCATCATGTTGTAGGGGGTGCCCTCGACGAGACCCTGGAAGAACGGCCGCGCTGGGGCGTCGTCCACGCTCACGTCGAAGCGAGTCTGCTCGCCATCATCGGCGCGCGCGCCGGCCGCGGCGGGGGCCCCGGCGGTGGCGGCGGCGGCGGGATCGGCGGGCGGCCCCGCCTCCGCTGGCACCTGCATGCCGGCAAGCAGCACGACGAGAGCCGCTGCGGTCGCTGAGGGTGTTCTCATGGCGTATCTCACTTGCGGGCCGGTGCGCTGCGCACCGGCAGCGCGGCATGTTGCAGTCGGGCAAAGCCGCTGCGGCCGCCCTGCACGTAACGGACACCCTCGGGCGTCACTTCCTCGATGAAGATGTTGGTGAAGCGATCGCCGGCGCGCACGATCCGGCCGTTCACGATGGCCACGCGCGATCCTGGGCGGGAGACGATGGCTTGCAGGCGCACGCCCGCCGCCTCGGGCGGCGGCTGCTCGCGCGCCGGCCCGCTTGGCGCCGGGCGGGTGGGATCCACCAACGCTTCGGACGCCCGCAGGGAGTTGGCGGCGGCGAGCGCAGCGGCCATGCATAGCGCGACGCGGAACGACGCTCTCACAGGTCGATCCATTCGCTGTCGAGGCTGATGGTGCCGAGCTCGAGCTGGACTCGACTGATCGGATAGCGCGTGGTGGTGAGCTCGAGGTGCTGCCAGTAAAAGCGCCAGGGGAGCGCCTCGAGGGCTTCGAGGTACGCGAGCAGATCCAGGTACTGACCCTCCACCACCAGCTCGACCGTGTGCACGTAGGGCCTCGGACCGTCTGCGGGTGTCGCGCCGGGCGCATCGGGAGGGAGCCTGGTCGGCGGGAGATTGCGCAGACTGACCAGCACCAGGCCGTGCTGCAGGCTGAGCACAGTACGGATGACCTCCGCCATGCGCTGCGGTGGGACCATTCCGGCCGAGCGCGCCAGCAGCTGACCATCGACGCTCTGCAGGCGCGCCTGCAGCTCGGCGATGCGTCCGGCGGCGGTGTTGGCGGGATCGGCGGCAGTGGTGGCCGCGGCCGTTTTGGCGGCAAGCCCCATGGCCGTTTCCAGCGTCGTCAGGTCCTCAAGCAGCTGCCGGCGGCGCGCCTCTACGTGGCCGGTCAGCAGCAGTTGCGAGGCGCCGATCAGCAGTGCCACGACGGCGCCGAGCACCAGCAGCCGCTCGCGCTGCGACAGCCGATCGAAGCTGCGCGCCCAGGCACTGAGCTGCGCCAGCGGCCTCATGAGGTGCCCGCCTGCACGGGCTTGGGCGCAGAGTTGCTCTCCGCCTTGAACCTGAATGCGTGATCGAGCCGCGCGTCACGGGCGGGGGCCGCCGATGGCTCGGTGCCTTTGGCGCCGCTCGGGCGCTCGATCGCGAACTGGTCGAAGCGGATACCGGTGAGAGCCGTCTCGGTGGCGAGACCGCGCAGATAGCGCGGCACCAGCTCGGGATCGAGCGTCATGCCACCCACGCTCATGGTGCCGTCGATGCCCGAGAGCACGACGCGATCGATCCACAGCCCGCCGAGTGGGTGGCGTGCGAGCGCACTGAGTCGCCTCGAGAATCCATCCGTCTGTCCGACCGATCCGGCGCGCAGCAGCTCGAGCGCGCGCGAGTGCGTCGCGAGCACGAGGGAGAGCTCGTTCACGCGGCCCTCTATCTGTTCCGGGCTCTCTCCCTGAGCCCGGGCTGCCGTCAGCGCGGTCATGGTCGCGGCCTGGTGCTGTTGCTGCTCGCGCAGCGTATTCACGGCGCGCTCGAGACGGTTGACCCGCCACTGACCCCAGCCCCACAACGCGAGCAGGCTGACACCCACGATTGCGGCCAGCGCGAGGGCGGTGCCGAAGGAGAACGCAGTGCCGCTGCCGCTACCGTCGGCGGCGGGCTGGTACAGATTGACCTGTTGCCTGAGCTTGCTCATGCGCGCGTGCGCTCCGTGCGCAGCGCCGCTCCGAGAGCGCACAGGCTGGAAAAGTGAGTGTCGGGCTCGACGCCGGCCGCCAGGTCGAACAGTTCCCGGGCGTCGAACAGCCGGCAGTCGAGGCCCGTCTGCTTGCGCAGTGGCTCGAGCAGCTGTTGGGCGCGGGCATCCCCCGAAGCCACGAACACGTCGGCGATCTGGGCGCGATCGTAGTGACTCTCGTAATAGTTGAGCGAGCGCTGCAGCTCGATCGCAAGCGCCTGGGTATCGGACTCGGCGCCTCCGTCGAGCGACAGGGTGTCGGAGCGCGCACCGAGATCGATCCGGCGGGCGAGATACAGCGCCCCCTGGCAGGTCAGCACGAGCTGCGCGTAGCCGTCTGCGAGAGCGAGCAGGGCCACACCCCGCTCGTCCTGGGGCAGCAGCGCGCTCAGATTTCGCAAGCACAGCTCCGGAATGTCGATGACGTCAAAGCCGCGGGCGCGTGGCCTGACCAGCTCGACGATGCGCCGGACCGCCTCGCCGTGGGCCGCCACGGCGAACACCATCGGTTTCTTGGCGTAGCGCGCCTGCTCGGGCAGGGCAAAAACGTCGACGACGGCTTCGGTGACCGGGTAGTTGATGACATCGCGCAGCGCCCAGCGGACTGCGGCGCGCATCTCGGCCGGCTGGACCTCGGGCGCCTCCACCTGCACGAGTTGATAGTCGGACATGACGGCGCTCACCGGCACGCGGGCGCGCCACGGTCCGTTGGCGAGCGGGGCAAACAGCTGTTCGGCACGCAGCTCACCGGAGCGCTGCGCCGTGCAGTGCTGCAGGAGCGGGCGCGCTCCCCTCACCGACCTGACGAGGGCGAGCGCGCTGTCGCGGTCCGCGGACATAACGCCCGCCCGCCAGCCGTTGCCTTGAGCCTCTTTTAGCAGCGAGAACAAGATCGACCCCCGAACCCATCCAGCGGTCCGGCGCCCGTTGTCGCACACGCGGGCAGGGCGTTTCGTGCGAAACTTAACGGAATCAGCGGGCTAGTTGACCAAACGTGGGTGAAGTGAGCGCTACCTCACATCCCCGGAGGATTCGCGCCAACTACGGCGACTTGACGCGCAGCCGCCGCACGGCGCCCGCGAACTCCTCGATGTCGCGCGCGCGCGTGGCGGGCTCCGGCGCGCCATAGCGCAGTCGCGCGTATTGCGCGAGCAGCGCATGGGCGTCCTCTGCGAGCGAGGGGTGCCCGGCGCGCAGTGCTTCCGCGTAGGCGAGCGACCCCTGGTGCGGGGCGCGGACGAGACCCGTACGCGCGAGCTTGCGGCACAGCAGCGCGTACGCTCGCGCGATCGTGTCGGGGCGGCGCGGGCGCAGCGACCTTCCAAGGTACCAGGCGATGAGCCCGAGCCACGTAAGGAGCACGAGCACGAAGGCCCACCCCAGCGTGCGCGCGTCGGGGGAGCGGATGCCGAGCCGCTCGAGCACATCGAGCTGCGTCGCGTAGTCGAATCTCACCACCCGGTCGTTCCACCACGCGTTGGCGGCGTCCCAGCGCTGCAGCATATGCACCAGCCAGGGCGCCGCGCGCAGCAGCCGCGTCGACGCCGGCATGGACTCCGACAGCAGATCGAATGCCCCGCGCTGCAGCCGCTCGGGCTCGACCACCGCAGTAGGGTCGACCCGCGTCCAGCCGCGGCCTTCGAGCCACACCTCTGCCCAGGCGTGCGCGTCCGCCTGCCGCACCACCAGGTAGCCGCCGCTCGGATTCCACTCTCCGCCGAGGTAGCCGGTCACGACCCGCGCCGGCACGTGCGCCGCGCGCATCAGCACTACGAAGGCCGAGGCATAGTGGCCGCAGAAGCCGGTGCGCGTGCGGAACAGGAAATCGTCTACCTGCTCGGCGCCGAGCGCCTCGGGCTCGAGCGAATAAACGAACCCTCCGCTGCGCAGGTAGTCGAGCGTGGCTGTCACGAAGGCGGCATCGCTTGCAGCGCGTGCCCGCAGATCGCGTGCGAGCTCGACCGTGCGCAGGTTATGCCCGCTTCGCAAGAAGGTGTTCTCGTACCGCTCCCACCCCCCAAGCGGTGCGGCACTGCGCGTGGCCAGGTACGACACTGCCTCGAAACTGATCGGGTCCGAGACCGGCCGCGAGGCGAGCAGCTCGTAGTCGTGCGTGAGCGTCACGCCCGGATCGGGCGACTGCGCGGGGGTGTCGAGGGCGAACCACCAGTGGAGCCGGCTCGGCTCGAGTGCGAGGCGGTAGCGGTAGGCGCGCCCGGCGAACTCGAGTGCGGGGCGCGGGCGCCCGCCCCCCGAGCCGCGTGTCCAGGTGGCGCCGTCGAAGTCGTGCAGCACCGGGCCGCGCCAGTAGCGCTGCTCGTTCGCAGGCAGCTCGCCCTCGAAGCGGGCACGGAAAGCGACATCGTAGGAAGTCGAGAGCTTGCCGATGCTCCCCGGACTCATGGTCTCGGAGAGCCCGGTGAGGGCTTCTTCACCGCGCGGCACCGACCAGAAGGAGCCGGCGAGGCGCGGGAAGAACAGGAACAGCAGTACGGCGAGCGGCATCGCCAGGAGGAGCGTCCGGCCGGCGAGCACCAGCGCCGCGCGCCCCGGGAAGCCGTCTGAGGCGATCACCGCGAGCGCCGCGCAGGCGAGCCACGCCTCGCCGAGATACAGCGGCGCGCGTGCGAGGCTCTGGCGGTCGAGGCACGCGGCGAGCAGCAGGAAGAGCCCGGCGCCCACCAGCACCAGACGGTCGCGCCGGCGGTGGGTCTCGAGGAGCTTGAGCGCCGCCATCAGCACGAGCAATGCGCTGCCGGCCGGCAGGCCGTTCAGGGTGTGAAAGCGGGCGAGCACGGCGACGACGACCGCCACGGCGAGCAGCGTGCGGGCGGGCGTGCCGGGCAGCGGCACCCGGCTGCGGGCGGCTGCGATGCGCCACGACATCAGCACCAGCGCCGCGACCCATACCCACGCGGGCAGGCGGTCGATATGCAGCAGCAGTCCACCCGCGAGCGCGGCGATCGCCCAGAGCAGCGCGCGATAGTCCTGCCGTTCAGGCACGGAGTGGGGCCTTGGCGGCCGGCCGCGCAGCCGAGGCAGCGGGCGCCTCGATTCCGTGGAGTGCGAGCGCCGCCAGGCAGCGGTGGCGGTGCTCGGGTCCGCGATTCGGCGCGAGCTCGACGCCGGGGAGCGTCAGCCCGTAACGCTCGCCGCCCGCCTCGGCGTCGACCACCCAACGGGCGAGCTGCGAGAGCCGCGTCTCGACGTCCGGAATCCGCAGCTGTGCGAAGTCGAACAGGCACAGGTCAGCTCCCGCGGGCCGGTACTCCTTGACCAGCAGCGGCGCGCCGCGCGCGTACGCTTTCCAGTCGACCTGGCGCGGCGAGTCGCCGTCACGAAACGGCCGCAGGCCCATCCATTCATCGAGCCCCGAGCCACCGCGCGAGCTCACCCCCGCGGCGTGACCGCTCGTGATGGGCCGCGGCAGCGACCCGCAAGGCTGCGGATACACCAGCACCTCGATCGGCAGATGCACCCAGGTCCAGGTGCGAAACAACCCGAAGGGATGCGAGCTTGCGAGAAGCAGCCGGTCGATGCGCAGGATGCCGCGGCGCGCCGGTGCGAGCGGCAGCGTAAGGCGCGCGCGAGCGCGAGGCGGCAGGCCGACCCCCGCGAGCGGCCCATCGTCGATCGCGGCCTGCACACCGGGCCGGGTGCGCGGCGCGGGGTTCTGGAGCACGAGCTCGAGGACACCCGCACTACCGGCAAAGAGTGCCGGTGCGTCGACCGACACGAGCGTCAGGCCGAGGAGGTTGCGGTGGCACTCATGCATCGCGACGAGCGCGAAGCCGGCCAGCAGGAAGGTGAAGAAGAGCGCGAGGCTGTTGCCGTAGTTGAGTCCCGCGAGCAGCATCAGGATCCACAGGAACCCGAAGGCGAGACCCGCGCGTGTCGGGAGGATGTAAAGCCGCCGGCGCGCGAGCGTCGCGGGCAGCACGTCCGGTCCCTGGCGGCGCCGCACCCAGGCGGCCATGCGTCTTTGCGCCAACGCGCGCAACGCAACTCTCATCTGTCTAGAGCGGGACCGGTACGGCGCGCAGGATCTCGCCGCCGATGAGCTCCCCGTCGGCGCCGCCGCCGGGCTCGCGGCGCTCCAGCCGGTGCGCGACCACCCCGGGCAGCACCGCCTGCAGGTCCTCGGGCAGCACCGCGGCGCGCCCGGCGAGATAGGCCCAAGCCTGGGCCGCACGCAGCAGTCCCTGTCCGGCACGCGGCGAGAGGCCGAGCTTCAGATCGCTGCGCTCGCGCGTGCAGGCGATCAGTGCCTGGCCGTAGTCGAGGAGCGCATCCGCGACGTGCACCGCGCTCACCGCGCGCTGCACACGCAGCACTCCGTCGGGGGTGAGCGCCGGCGGGATCTGCGGCAACAGGTCGCGCCGCTCGCCGCCGCGCAGCAGCTCGCGCTCGTGCGCGGCGTCCGGATAGCCGAGCGTCACGCGCATGAGGAAGCGGTCGAGCTGCGACTCGGGCAGGGCGAAGGTGCCGAGCTGCTCGTGCGGGTTCTGGGTCGCGACCACGAAGAAGATGTCTGGCAGGCGGTAAGTCGTGCCGTCGGCGCTCACCTGGCGCTCCTCCATCGCCTCGAGCAGCGCGCTCTGGGTGCGCGGGCTCGCGCGGTTGACCTCGTCCGCGAGCAGCAGCTGCGTGAAGATCGGGCCGCGGCGGAATTCGAAGCGCTGGTGCGCGCGGTCGAAGATCGACACCCCGATGATGTCTGCCGGCAGCAGATCGCTGGTGAACTGCACGCGCTGCCAGGCGAGCCCCAGCACATGGGCGAGCGCGTGTGCGAGCGTGGTCTTGCCCACCCCGGGCACATCCTCGATCAGCAGATGGCCGCGCGCCAGCAGGCAGGCGAGGCAGAGGCGGATCTGCCGCGGCTTGCCGAGGATGATGGTCTCGAGTGTCGCGAGCACCGCGCGCAATGCGTCGGCGTCGGCGGGAATGTCGGCTGCGGTGCTCACGGGTCGCTAAAGTCCGCGGACGCGCTCGAGCTGCGCATTGAGGCCCGCCACGGTGCGCTCGAGCTCGCCGAGGCGCTCGCGCTCGCCCGCCACCACCGCCGCCGGCGCGTTGGCGACGAAGCTCTCGCCCGCCAGGCGCGCGCGCACGACCGTCAGATCCTTCTGCGCCTTGGCGATCAGCTTGGTGAGACGCTCGATCTCCGCGGGCGCATCGATCAGGCCCGCCATCGGCACGAGCAGCGCGAGCGTGCCGACCAGCGCGATGGCCGACTGTGGGGCGGTCGCCCCCGCCTCGAGCAGCGTCACGCTCTCGAGACCGGCGAGGCGCTCGAGGTACGGACGGTGGCGCACGCTCCATTCGCGGTCCTGCGCGCTGGCATCGCGCAGCAGCAGCGGAATGCGCCGCGCGGGACTTATGTTCATCTCGCCGCGGATCTGCCGCACACCGAGCACCACCGCCTGGATCCAGGCGGCCTCGCGCTCCGCTGCCTCGTCGGGCGGGAACTCGGCGGCGGCCGGGTAGGGCTGCAGCATGACGGTCTCGCCCGCCACTCCGGCCAGCGGGGCGGCGCGCTGCCAGATCTCCTCGGTGATGAACGGCATGAGGGGATGCAAGGCACGCTGCAGGGCCTCGAGAATGACGGTCAGTGTCCGCAGGGTGCCGGCGCGGGCGGCGGGCGCGACTTCGGCCGACTGCAGCACGGGCTTGGTGAGCTCGAGGTACCAGTCACAGAAGTCGTACCAGGTGAACTCGTAGAGCGCCGAGGCGGCGAAGTCGAAGCGGTAATCGCGCAGCGCCTGCTCGACTGCCGCCAGCGCGCGGCCGAAGCGTGCGCGGATCCAGCGGTCGGCGATCGACAGCTCCGCCGGCGTGCCGGCCGGCGCGGGCGGCTGCTCACCGACCGCCAGCGTGACGAAGCGCGCCGCGTTCCACAGCTTGTTGCAGAAATTGCGGTAGCCGGCGACCCGCCCCAGATCGAAGCGCAGGTCGCGGCTCGGCGAAGCCAGCGCCGCGAAGGTAAAGCGCAGCGCGTCGGTGCCGTGCGCGGCAATACCGGCCGGGTACTGACGGCGCGTCGCCTTCTCGATGGCGCCGGCGAGCTTCGGCTGCATCAGGCCGCTGGTGCGCTTCTCGACCAGCGCCTCGAGCGATATGCCGTCGACGATGTCGAGAGGATCGATCACGTTGCCCTTGGACTTCGACATCTTGTCGCCGTGCTCGTCACGGATCAGGCCGGTGATATAGACGTCGCGGAACGGCACGTCTCCCATGAACTTGAGCCCCATCATCATCATGCGCGCGACCCAGAAGAAGATGATGTCGAAGCCGGTCACGAGCACGCTCCCCGGGTAGAAGCGCCGCAGGGGATCGGTCCGCTCGGGCCAGCCGAGCGTCGAGAAAGGCCACAGGGCGGAGGAGAACCAGGTATCGAGCACGTCCTCGTCCTGGCGCAGCGCGAGCTGCGCATCGAGCCGGTGGCGCGCGCGCACTTCGGCCTCGTCGCGCCCGACGTAGATGTTGCCCGCAGCGTCGTACCAGGCCGGGATGCGGTGTCCCCACCACAGCTGGCGGCTCACGCACCAGTCCTTGATGTTGCGCATCCACTCGAAATAGGTGCGCGCCCAGCTCTCCGGCACGAAGCGGGTACGACCTTCCTCGACGGCGGCGAGCGCCGGCTGCGCGAGCGGCGCGATTTTCACGTACCACTGATCGGTGAGCCAGGGCTCGAGCACCGCGCCGCTGCGGTCGCCGCGCGGGATCACGAGCCGGTGCTTCTCGACGCGCTTCACGAGGCCGCCGGCCTCGAGCTCCGCCACGACACGCGTGCGCGCCTCGAAGCGGTCGAGCCCGCGGAAGCGTTCCGGCACCGCATCGTTCATGGCGGCGCGCTCGGTGAAGACGTTGATGAGCGGCAAGCCGTGCCGCTGGCCGACCTCGTAGTCGTTGAAATCGTGCGCCGGGGTTATCTTCACACAGCCCGAGCCGAAGTTCGGATCGACGTAGAGATCGGCGATCATCGGAATGGCGCGCCCGGCGAGCGGCAGCAGGACTTTGCGCCCCACCAGGTGACGATAGCGCTCATCGTCCGGGTGCACCGCGACTGCGACGTCTCCCAGCATGGTCTCCGGGCGCGTGGTGGCGACCACCACGTGACCGCTGCCGTCCTCGAGCGGGTAGCGCAGGTGCCAGAGCAGCCCTTCCTCCTCCTGCGACTGCACCTCGAGGTCGGAGAGCGCCGTGAGCAGCACTGGATCCCAGTTGACCAGACGCTTGCCGCGGTAGATGAGGCCTTCCTCGTGCAGCCGCACGAACACCTCGACGACCGCGCGCGTCAGTCCCGGATCCAGGGTGAAGCGATCGCGCGACCAGTCGACCGAATCGCCGAGGCGGCGCATCTGCCCGGCGATCGTGCCGCCGGACTGCGCCCGCCACTGCCACACCCGCTCGATGAACGCCGCGCGTCCGAGGTCCGTGCGCCCGCGTCCCTCGGCGTTGAGCTGCCGCTCCACCACCATCTGGGTGGCGATACCGGCGTGATCGGTGCCAGGCTGCCAGAGCGCGTCCTCGCCGCGCATGCGGTGATAGCGCGTGAGCGCGTCCATCAGCGTGTGCTGGAACGCGTGTCCCATGTGCAGCGTTCCCGTCACGTTGGGCGGCGGGATCATGATGCAGTAGGGCGCACCCTGGCCGCGCGGCGCGAACCAGCCGTGCGACTCCCAGCGCTCGTAGATACGCCGCTCGATGTCCTGCGGCGCGTACACCTTGTCCATGGAATGCAACGGAAACCGACGGAAAAGTCACACGATTATAGCTGTAGCGGCCGCGCCGCAGCCGCGCCGCGGGTGCACGCCGCCCGCTCCCGTGTCGGTCCCGCCCGCGAGTGGAGCGTCAGCGTTCGGCGCGCTCGATGAGGAAATCGGCGAGCAGCGGCGTCGGCCGCCCGGTGCTGCCCTTCTGCGCCCCACCCTGGTAGGCCGTGCCGGCGACGTCCAGGTGCGCCCAGGGCATGCCCTGAGTGAACTTGCCGAGAAAGCTCGCCGCTGTGATCGCGCCGCCGTCGCGGCCGCCCACATTGGCGAAGTCGGCGAAGTTGCTCTTGAGCTGGTCGAAATACTCCTCGGTGAGCGGCAGCTGCCAGCAGCGATCCTCGGCACGTACCCCGGCCTCGAGCAGCTGCCTGATGAGCGCGTCGTCGTTGCCCAGGAGCCCCGAGTGATGATGGCCGAGCGCCACCACGCACGCCCCGGTGAGAGTGGCGATGTCGACCACCGCGGCCGGGCGGAAGCGGCGCGCGTAGTGCAGGGCATCGCACAGGATCAGCCGCCCCTCGGCGTCGGTGTTGAGTATCTCGACGGTCTGGCCCGAGGCGCTGGTGGCGATGTCGCCGGGCTTCACCGCCTTGCCGTCCGGCATGTTCTCTACTGCGGCGATGAGGCCGACGACATGCAGGGGCAGCCGCAGCTCCGCCGCCAGCGTGAGGCAGGCGATGACCGCCGCGGCGCCACTCATGTCAAATTTCATCTCGTCCATGGCCGGCGGATCCTTGAGCGAGATGCCGCCGGTATCGAAGGTCACCCCCTTGCCCACCAGCACCACCGGGGCCGGGGCCGACTTGCCGCCGCGGTACTCGAGCACGATGAAGCGCGGCGGCTGCCGGCTGCCCTGCGAAACGGCGAGCAGGCAACCCATTTTCTCGCGGCGGATCGCCGTCTCGTCCAGCACCTTCACGCTGAGCGATTTCTGCCGCCGGGCGAGGGCGCGCGCCTCCTCGGCGAGAAAAGTCGGGGTGCAGACGTTGGCCGGCAGGTTGGCGAGGTCGCGTTGCACGGCGGCGGCGCCGGCGATGGCGGCGCCGTGCTTGAGGCCGCGCGCGGCGGCGTCGGCCTTGCGTACCGGTCCCGCGACCACCTTCTTCAGGGCCGGCGCGGGCGGCTTCTTGCCGGTCTTCAGATCGTTGATGCGGTAGAGCGTGGCCCCGGCAATTTCCGCGACCGTGCGCCCAAAGTAGTAGTCGTCGAGCTCGCGCGCCGCGGGGCGCTCGAGCGCGAGGCCGACGCTCGCGATGCGGGTACGGCTCAGGGCCGCGACCGCGCTACCCAGGGCGCGCCGCCAGCTGCGGCGCGTCAGCTGCGCCCGCGCACCGAGCCCGACCAGCAGCACACGCCGTGCCGGCAGCTCGGTGACTTCGGTGATGAGGAGCGTCTCGCCGGCGCGGCCGGCGAAGTCCCCGCGCGTGAGCAGGCGCTGCAGCCGTCCGCCGCAGGCCGCATCCACCGCGCGCGCCTCGGCGCCGAGCTCGGCTTCCTCGAACACACCCACGACCAGGCAGTCGACGGCGAGCGCCGCCGGGCCCTTGGTCCAAACCTCAAATTCCATCCGCTAATCCCCTTGCCGTTGAGGCGTGCGAGCGACTGATTTACCTTAGTCGCGGCTCCTGGGCGCTTCGCTCCGTTGGTGTTGTTCAGCGCGCGATGTGCTGCGACGGTGCAAGTGCCGGCAAGTGTAACCCAAGAGCCTGCCGGGTTTCCGGCAAGGGTCGGCGGAGTAGTTTTGGGCACCATTCTCGGAAGGTACATTCTGCGGGAAGTGGCGGCGGCGTGGCTGGTGGTCACCGCCGTGCTGCTCGTCATACTGCTCGCCAATCAGGTGGTCGGGGTGCTCGAGCGCGCCGCGGCCAACCAGTACCCGCAAAACGTCGTGCTGGAGCTGATCGGCCTCGGGGCCCTGCAGTACCTGTGGGTGCTGCTGCCAGTGGGGCTGCTGCTCGGGGTGGTGCTCGCCTTCGGGCGGCTGTATCACGACAGCGAGATGGCGGCGGCGCTCGCCTGCGGGGCGGGGCCGGCGAACATCTATCTGCCGGTGGCCTTTCTGGCGGCGCTGCTCACCGCAGCGCTCGCGTGGCTCACCCTGATGCTGGCGCCGGCGGCCACGGTGCGCGCGCTCAGCCTGCGTAACGAGGCGCTGCGCGCCGGCCAGTTTGCGCCGATCGCGCCCGGCAAATTCCGCAGCTTCGGCGGCGGCAGCGCCGTGGTGTACGCCCAGGAGGTCAACGCGGACGGCACGCTGAGTAACGTATTCGTAGAGCGCAATCGCGGGCCGGTGGTCGAAGTAGCGCTCGCGCAGCGCGCGCGCCGCGAGGTCACGCCCGACGGGCTGACGCACATCCTCACCCTCTATGACGGCGAGCGTTTCGAGGGCGTGCCGGGCAGCACGCAGTTCCGCATGCTGCGCTTCGCCGAGCACATCGTGCCGATGCGCATCGCGCAGTCGGGAGATGTGGTCACGGCGCTCGAGGCGCGTCCCACGGCGGAGCTCATCGGCTCGCGGGCGCTCCCCGAGGAGGCGGAGCTCGAATGGCGCATCGCCATGCCGCTCACCTGCATGGTACTGGCGCTGCTCGCCGTGCCGCTCGCGCGGCTCAAGCCCCGCCAGGGACGCTACGCACGTGTCTGGCTGGCGGTCGTGATTTACTTCATCTATCTCAATCTCGTGTCGGCCGGCAAGGTGTGGATTGCCCGCGGCGCGGTGCCGGCGACGCTCGGCCTGTGGTGGACGCATGGGGTCGTGGCGCTGCTGACGCTCGCGGTCATCGTGGGTCCCGGGCTCGCGAACCGGCTGCGCTACCGGGTGCGGCGCCTGTGAGCGTGCTCGACCGCTATGTGGTGCGCACCATCCTCAGCGCGGTGCTGCTGGTGACGGGCGTGTTCCTGATGCTCGGGGGACTATGGGTCCTCATCGACCAGCTGGACGACATCGGCATCGGCCATTACACGGCGTGGAGCGCGCTCTGGTACACGCTGCTCAATCTTCCGCAGCAGGCTTACGAGCTGCTGCCGATCACCGTGCTGATCGGCACGCTGCTCGGCTTAGGCGCCCTGGCGCGCGGCAGCGAGCTCACGGTGGTGCGGGCAACCGGTGTATCGGTGGCGCGCCTCGCCGGCATGACGCTGATTGCGGCGGGGCTGCTCATCGGGGTCGAGCTGGTGCTCGGGGAGTTTCTCGGGCCGCCGCTGCAGCAGGTGGCGCGCGAGCAGAAGGCATTCAGTAAGCTGAGCAACGTGAGCTTCGGCACCGGCAGCGGCGCCTGGGTGCGCGACGGCGATCTGATCTTCAACGTCGCCGGCCAGTCCGGCCAGCGCCAGTTCGGCGGCATGCAGATCTTCGAGCTGTCGCCGCAGCATCAGCTGCTCGCCCTGGGCCACGCGCGCAGCGCCACCGCCGGCTCCACCCGCAAGTGGCTGCTCACCGACTATGCGGAGTCGCGTTTCTCCGGCGACACGGTGAGCTCCACGCCGCCCGCCGAGCGCATCATCGAATCGAACGTGACCGCCGGCTTCCTCGGTCTCGCCGTCCAGGATCCGGATCAGCTCACGATCGGGGCGCTGTGGCGCCTGATCACCTACTACCGCAGCAACGCGCTCGATGCGCGCGAGTACGTGTTTGCGTTCTGGTCGCGCATCGCGCGCACCGTGGCCGTCGCCTTCTGCGCGCTGCTCGCCATCCCGTTCGCGCTCGGCCCTCTGCGCTCCACCGGGGCCGGCACGCGCATGCTGCTCGGGTTAGGGTTAGGCATCGTCTTCTTCCTGATGCAGCGCCTGATCGAGAGCAGCACGGTCGTCTTCGCCCTGAATCCTGTGCTGCTCGCCTGGCTGCCGGCCGCGGTGCTCGCCGGCGTGTCCCTCGCGCTGCTGGCGAAGACGCGCTAGTCGCGCTAGCCGCGCTCAGGTGGCTGTGGTGCCGGCGGGGAGCTGCGGCAGGGAGTCGCCGATCGACACCCACGGCAGCCGATCCTTCACCCACACGTGCATCAGCGGCGCGAGCCGCGTCGGATCGTCGAGCGTCGCGAGAGTCACGTCGATCTCCGCGGCGCGCGCCTCGTGGCGGTAGGTGAGCGAGGTGCCGCAGCGTGCGCAGAAGCCGCGCCACACCTGGGGCGAGGAGCGGTACTCGGTGAGACGCCCGCGCGTGAGGCGCATGGCATCGCGGGCGAACGTGCCCCAGGGCACCGTAGGCGCGCCGGTCGCGCGGCGGCAGCTCGCACAGTGGCAGAAGCACGGATTGCTGACGGCTCCCGTGATCTCATAGCGCACCGCGCCGCACAGGCAGCCACCGACGTACACGGTCCCTCCCATGGGGAGACGGTACCACTCGTTGCCAGCGGCAGGCGATTGCCGCGGCGCACCACTTGGCCTCTGACGTTGCTGTTGGAAGAGCATGGTGCGGGGCATACACTCCGCGGCTCCCGGAGCGTCATGACGGCGCGCCGAGCCACTACTCCAACAAACGGGGAAGCAATATGAGAATCCCGCTAACAGCTCTGCTGCTGGCGCCCGCGGTGGTCTTCGCGGGCAGCAGCACGTTCGACGGCACGTGGAAGACCAAGGCTGATTCGATGCAGACGACCGGAAAGCCGAATGTGACCCAGCTCGTGAACGGCGAGTACACCTGCGCGAGCTGCGATCCGCCGTACACGGTCAAGGCGGATGGCGAGTTTCACGAGACCAAGGGAAACCCGTATCACGACTCGGTCGCGGTCAAAGTGCTGAGTCCGACGTCAGTCGAGATCATGAATCGGCTGGCGGGCAAGGTGACGTTCGAGGAGACCGACGAAGTAGCCGCCGATGGGGCGTCGATCCGTGGCAAGTTTACGGACCACACGGGCACCAAGGCCGCGACCGGCTCGTTCACCTCGAAGCGCGTAGCAGCCGGGCAACCGGGGTCGCACGCGATCTCGGGCTCCTGGCAGCCGGAGGCGCTCACCGGTGGGAACGAGGCGCTGCTCATCGTCACGTACGCAATGACGGCAGATGGCTTCAGCATGCACTGGAATGGCCAGAGCTACGACGCCAAATTTGACGGCAAGGAGTACCCGATTAGCGGTGATCCGAGCCACACGACCGTGACGCTCAAGAGGGTTGACGCACACACGGTGCTCGAGACCGATCACCGCCTGGGCAAGGCGACCGACGAAGTCCGACTCGCGGTCGCCGCGGACGGCAAGACGATCAGTGGGGAAGACAAGGACCTGGCTCACGGGCAGACGACTACGTACACGCTCGAGAGGCAGTAGGCGCGGAGAGGCAGACGGCGCCCGGGCGCCGCCTGCCTCAGTGCTTGTGCCCGGGGAACAGCCGGCAGTAGATGCAGTCGGCACCCGTCGGGTTGTCGAGCATGAAGTGGCGCACCCAATAGCCGTCGCCACGCGAGGCGGCGTGCTCGAAGGATTGATTCTGGAGATCGTGGCCCACGACCTCCGCTGCTCCTTCGCCCTCGAGGATCTCGGCGGCGCGCTCGGTCTCGATGGCGCCGCGCGGGTGCACCGTGATCGTGGCGGCACCGTCCTCGACGCGCCTGGCGAGTCCCTCCACGAACGGACGCTCGTCCTCCTCATTGAGCAGCGTGCGGAAGTACGCCACGAACCGGTCGTACGCTGCTCCCGCGGGGTGCAATCCCGCGCGGCCGGGCTCGCAGGAGGCCGTGAGCTCGACGCGGTCGGTGGGGAAACCATCGCTCACCAGGCGCGTGCGCACGCGCTCGGCGGCCGAGAATTCGTCGAACACCGCGAGGATGACGGCGCTCATGTTCCCTCCTTGAGGCGCTGTGCGCCCTGGGCGGATTGCCGCACACGGCGGCACGAAAAAATTCTACGCCCGCAGCCGGGATCCGCCTAGCACGGAAGACCGCGTAAGGCGGGGGAGGGTAAATCAGTACCCGGGTCCCGTAACATTGTATGAATGGCGGGCATGAGAGGCAGGGGACGGCCGAAGCACGATGATGTGCTGACGCCCACCGAATGGCGCGTGGTGCATGCCATCCAGCACGGGATGAGCAACCGCGAGATCGCCGCACGCCGCGGCATCAGCCTCGACGCCGTCAAGTATCACGTGGCGAACGCGGTGACGAAGCTCGGGGTCGCGAACCGCCAGGCGCTGCGTCGCTGGTTTCGCGAGCCGCGCGGCAGCGCGCTCGCGGCCAAGGAGAAATCCATGACGACGTTGAATCTCGGGGCGCTGGCGCAGATCTCACGCACGGTGCGCGACATCAAGGAGTCCGAGGCCTGGTACGGCGGGACGCTGGGACTCACGCACCTCTACACGTTCGGCTCGTTCGCGTTCTTCGACTGCGGCGGCACGCGCCTCTACCTGAGCGCCACCGACAAGCCGGGCCCCGAGTCGATTCTCTATCTGCGCGTCGCGGACATCCGCTGCGCCTACGACACGCTGCGGGCACGCGGCGTCGAGTTTGGCGAGGTGCCGCACCTGATTCATCGCCACGCCGACGGCACCGAGGAGTGGCTGGCGCACTTCAACGACCCGGAAGGGCGCCCGCTCGGGATCCTCGCCCAGGTAAAGCCCTGAGCGGGCGCCGCTGCGGGCCGCGCGTGCCGCGCCCGGGGGGGCGCGCTACTTCGCTTCGGGCTTGGCAGCGCCGCCGGCCGAAGGCTTGGGCGCCGGCTTGCTTGCGGCGGGCTTCTTCGGCGCGGGTTTCGCGGGTGGGGGCTGCAGCAGCTCGTCCAGTGTGCGGAAGATCGCGCCGTACTTGTAGTCCGGAATCTCAAACTCCCAGCCGGTGAGCCGCGTGTCGAGTGCGTGCGCTTCGGCCTCGGCGTCCTTGGTGGTCGCGCGCGCGGCGAGCGTGATGAGCGCACGGCTGCCGTCCTTGCGGCCGGTGACTTCGAGCTCGAGGCCGTCGAAGGTGCGGAACACCGCGCGTGCCGGCCGGGCGTCCGCCGCCGCCGCCTTGTGTACGTCCTCGAGCGTGAGTGCAGCCAGGGACGCCGCGATCGAGTCCGCCGCGCTGGCGCTGGTCAGCTGACGGCCCTTCGGGATAGGCGCCACGGTGAAGTCGGGCTGCTCCTTCTTGTCGCGCGTGGCGCTGAACGACGGCGCCGCGGCGGGCTTCTCATCCACCTGGCGGATGCGTGTCTGCGGCAGATCGATGAGCGCGCGCTCGAGCCAGGTCTTCGGGTCCGCATCGGGGGTGAGGAGCGGTGCGGCGAGCAGGCTCGGCGCCGTGCCGGCTACCCGCACATAGCCCGACTTGCCGCTCGAGGTCTTGCCGACGATGAGCGCGAAGCGGCGGCCGGGCGTGACGACGTCGATCTGCGTGCCGGTCGCCTTCGGCGTGCTCACGTCCTCGACGCCGAGCTGCGGATAATTCGCCGCCAGGCGCGTCTTCTCCTCCACCACGTTCAGCGCGCCGAGGTCGAGCAGGAGCTTGCGCGCCTTGCCGGGGTCGGCGGCCCAGTCGCGCTCGCCCACGACCCAGCCGGCGGAGGCCTTCTTGAGAGTGGTGCGCGTGCCGTCCCCACGGCGCAGGTCGACCTCGCTCACGGTGTTGACCTGCTCCTCGAGGCCCGGCAGCACCAGATCTCCGGCCAGCGTCGCATGCTCGAGGTGCCGCCGTGACGACAGCCAGATCGCGAACACGATGAGGCCGAGCCCGAAGGCGAGCAGCAGCGCGACGCGGCGCGGCGTCATGACTGCTGCTCCGCCCGGCGTGCGCGGCGCGTGCGGCGCCGCCAGGCGGCAAAGCCGAGCGCCAGCAGCGCGAACGCCGCCGGAATCACGATGATGTCCACGATCTTGATCTCCGTGCCGAGCCGGCGGATATCCGCGTCGAGCCCGGCGCGCACCGCGCGCAGTTCCTTGCGGATGCGGATCTTCTCCTGTCCGAAGTGCTCGATCTCCTCCTGCTCCTGCGGCGTGACGATGAGCGAGCCCTGCGCGCCGCCACCGGCGCCGCCGCCCTTGGCCTCGAGCGCGTTCAGTTTCTGCTCCGTCGCCTGCAGCTGCTGCTCGAGCTCATGCTCCTTGTCGCGCAAGCGCTCGTCCGCCGCGCGCCGCAGCTTATCGACCCGCTCGAACGGGCGCGTGAAGGTCGCGCGCCCGCGCACGCTGATCAGATCGTCGCTGCCGGCGAGATTGTCGAGCGCGTTGAGCACCAGGTCGCCGTTGCTTGCCCAGGCCTGCACCAGGCGCTGTCCGAAGAATTCCTGCTGGTGCACCCACAGATAGTCGGCCAGCAGGTCGGTGTCACCGATCACCACCAGGCTCAGCGGATGGGTAGAAGTCTTGAGCGCTGCGCTGCCGGCCGGCAGGGTCGCGCCCGCGGGCGGCCCGTCGGGGAAGGCCGTATGCACATTCCCGGTGACGCGCGCTGCGAGCGCGTAGTGCACGCCGGTCGGCTTGAAACCCTCATGGAGCGATGCCGGATCGAACAGCATGCGGAAGCGCTCGACCGGGAGCAGCTCCGCGTCGCTGCTCGACTCGAGCAGCGGCTCGAACTTCACGCCCGCACCCTTGATCGGCTCGAGGTGGCCGGCCACCGCCACGTTGACGTTGGAGAGCCCCGCGGTGATCACGTCGTCCCGGGCGAAGGTCGACTTGTCGAGGCCGAGCACGCCGAGGTGCTCGACCGGCGGCTCACCCTGGTGCATCGACACGGTGAGCGCGTGCCCGCGATCTGCGACCACCTGCGTGGCGTCGAACTTGACGCCCCAGGCGGTGAGCAGCTCGCCGAGGTGAGACGACTTGTCCGCAGCCATCGACGCCATGGGGTTGCGCGGGTCGCTCCCCGCAGTGTCGGCCTCGGCCAGCGGGTCGACGAACGCAAGGATGTGTCCGCCGCGCAGCGCGTACTGGTCGATCGCGAACTGGGTCGCCGGCGGCAGGTTCTTCGGATGCACCAGCACCAGCACGTTCACGTCGGGATCGATCCGGGTGGCGGTCGGCTCGAGCGGCCGCACCTCGAAGAGCTGCTCCGCCTGGCCGTAGATCACCCACGGCTCGCGCATCTGCCCGGACTGCGGGTCGAAGCCCGGTCCCATCGGCAGCGTCGAAGCCCAGGCGACCACCGGTTTTTTCGGATTGGCGAGCTGGTAGACGAGCTTCATCACGTCGTATTCGAGGAACTGCTCCTTGTTGGGATCGAAGAACTCGATGGCCGCATGACCGTCGGTGGAGTTGGTGCCCGCGAGCCCGAAGTACAGCTGTGCGCCCGAGGCACCCACGGGCACGCCGCGCACGCCGAGCTCGGAGGCGCGGTCCTCGTCCTCGGAGAAGGGCTGCGGGTCGACCACGTGCAGACGCAGCATGCCGTTGGAGCGCGCCGCGAGCTCTTCCAGAAACTCGCGCACCCGCACGCCGTAGGTCTTGATCTGCGGCAGCTGACCGGCGGTCTTCTCCGAGAAGAACAAGTAGAGATTGACCGGCTCGCGGATGCTCTTGAGGATGCGCTGCGTGCCGGGTGCGGTGGTGTACAGGTGGTTCTGCGTCAGGTCGAGGCGCCAGCCGCGCAGTGTGAAGTTGAACAGCACCGTGAGAGCGATGAAGAGCAGCGCCAACGCCAGCAGGGTTGCGCCGCCCAGGGTCGAGCGTTTGGTCATGGTGCTAGTCCGCCTTGCGCAGCTCGAGGGCAATGCCGGTCGCGAGCAGGAAGAAGCCGATCAGCATCGCGAAGTACAGCAGGTCGCGCACGTCGATCACACCCTTCTCGATCGACTGGAAATGCGTGAGGAAGGAGAGCGAGGCGATCGCATCGGTGAGCGCCTGCGGCGCCCAGTCGCGGAACAGGTCCAGCACCAGCGGAAAACCCGCCAGCAGGAACACGAAGCACGCCACCACGGCGAGGATGAATGCCACCACCTGGCTGCGCGTGAGCGCCGACATGCACGAGCCGATCGCGAGGAAGCCGCCGGCGAGCAGCAGGCTGCCGAGATAGGCCGCGAGGATCGCGCCGTTGTCGGGCCGGCCGAGGTAGTTGACCGTGATCCAGAGCGGAAAGGTGAGCGCCAGCGCCAGCGCCGCGAAGACCCACGCCGCCAGGAACTTGCCCGTCACCGCCGCGCGCAGCGTCAGCGGCTGCGTCATGAGCAGCTCGATGCTGCCGGACTTGCGCTCTTCGGCCCACAGCCGCATCGACACCGCCGGGATGAGGAACAGATACAGCCAGGGGTGGAAGGTGAAGAACGGCTCGAGGTCGGCCTGGCCGCGCTCGAAGAAGCCGCCCAGATAGAACGTAAAGGCGTTGGCCAGTACGAGAAAGATGAGGATGAAAACGTACGCCAGCGGCGTCGCAAAGTAACTCGCGAGCTCGCGGCGCATGATGATGCCCACGTTGCGCATGTGTGGTGTAGTCAGGCGGTGATGGTACGAAAGACTTCGTCGAGGCGGCCGGACTCGAGGTGCAGTTCCTTGAGCCTGAATCCCTGGCGGGCGGCGAGCTCGGAGAGCGCCGGGAGGATGGTGGCGCCGGCCCGTGGTAAGGCCGTGAGGCGCGCGTCGCGCTCGCTCACCTCGAGGTCGGCCACCGCCGGGAGCGCGGCCACTGCGGCGCGCGCCGCGGCGAGCTGCGCCGGTTCCTCGAGCTGCATCGACACCGCGTTGTGGTAGCGCGAGCGGGCCGCGAGCCCCGCGGGCGTGTCGTCCGCGACGATGCGCCCGCGCGCGATGATGATCGCGCGCGTGCACACCGCGTCGACTTCCTCGAGGATGTGCGTCGAGATCACGATGATCTTGTCGCGCGCCATGTCGTTGATCAGTGTGCGCACCTCGTGCTTCTGGTTGGGGTCGAGCCCGTCGGTGGGCTCGTCGAGAATGAGCACCGGAGGATCGTGCACGATCGCCTGCGCCAGCCCCACGCGCCGCCGGAAGCCCTTCGACAGCGTCTCGATCGTCTGGTCGAGGACGTCGCCGAGCTGCAGGTGCTCGATGACGTGCGCGAGCCGTGCGCTGCGGCGCTCGCCCTCGAGCGCGCGCAGGTCGGCGATGAAGGCGAGGAAGCTGCGCACGGTCATCTCGCCGTAGAGCGGCGCCCCTTCGGGGAGATAACCGAGCGCGGACTTGGCGGCGAGCGTGTCGCTGCCGATGTCGTGTCCGCAGATGCTGCCGCTCCCGGAGGTCGGCGTGACAAAGCCGGCGAGCATGCGCATGGTGGTGGTCTTGCCGGCGCCGTTCGGTCCGAGGAAGCCGAGGACTTCACCCGGTCCCACCTGGAAGCTCACGTCCTCGACGGCCGCGACCGGGCCGTAGCGCTTGGTGAGATGTTCGGTCTTGATCATGTCGGATGCGCTCTAGAGGAGAGGGTCGGTAGAAAGTTCCATCGAGTTTTTTGAGCGCGCGATTGTGACCGCAGCCGCCGCGGATTTCCAATGTCTGCATTGATGCCGTAAAATCACGCGCTATTACCTTGTGATAACAAGCAGTTACATCATATACCTCATCTGTCTTCGATACTGTCCCCGGCGCCTGCGGGTCACGGATCCGCCATCGGCGTGTCATCTGTGCGTCAAGGCGCCACGACAAACTAGCTGTTGGATCCCTACCCGCAGAGGAGCCGCGGATGCAGTCGTTGGCCGTCCCGTCCGGCCGGATCGTCAGCCTGGCGCGCGCCGCCGAGGATGTGCTCAGCGCCGACAACGAGCTCGAGCGCGGCGCACCGTTCTGCGCCAACCCCGCCTGCGCGTTGCACGTGCGGCTTGCCGATTCGCAGGTCGCGGGCGGGGGCAACTGGGTGAGCCTGCCTGACGGGCGCGTGTTCGGACGCGGCCGTTACGGGGGCGAGCTGTTGTGTGACGCGTGTGGCACGCGTCGCGGCCCGGTGCGCCTCGAGTCCCGCATACACTGGGCCTGAGGCGCGCCGCGCTAGCGGTACCCGAAGCGGTGGCGCAGCCGCCAGTAGAGGATGCAGAGCGCGCCGCCGGCCATGCCGCCGAGGTGCGCAAAATGCGCCACTCCGGCCTCGGTGCCCGTCACCCCGAAGAACAGCTCGAGCAGTCCGTACAGTGTCACGAACAGCCACGCCGGCATCGGGATCGGCGGAAACAACAGGATGATGCGCTGGCGCGGGAAGTACCAGGCGAAGGCGAGCAGGACGCCGAAGATACCGCCGGAGGCGCCGATTACCTGCTCGTTGACCCCCGCGCCGCGCTGCGCGGCGAGCTGCGTGAGCGCCGCCGTCACCACGCACACCAGGTAGAACAACAGGAAGCGCCGTCCGCCCCAGTACGCCTCGAGCGCCCGGCCGAACATGAAGAGCGCAAACATGTTGAAAAAGATATGCGCCAGGTTGCCGTGCAGGAAAGCGTAGGTGATGAGCTGCCACGGTCGGAACGCGGGACTGCCGAGCGGCCAGAGCGCGAACAGTCCTTCGATCAGCGGATTGGCGACCTGCTGCAGCAGGTAGACGCCGACGTTGATGAGGATGAGGGCCCGCGTGGCGGGCGGTATCGACGGGAACATGGCGCCCAAGTCTACCGGGGCCGCGGCCGGCGCGGTACGCGGTGCGCGCCCTGGCTCACGCCGCCGCGCGCAGCGACTCGCGCAGAAAGTCGATCAACGGCGGACTCGTGCTGTGGGTCACGTTGAAACGCAGCCACTGCCCGCAGCCCGCCGCCGGTGAGAACAGCGAGCCGCGCGCGAGCAGGATCGACCGGGAGCGCGCTCGCCGCACCAGCTCCGCGACCGCCGCCGCATCTGGAACCCGGCCCCAGAGGAACATGCCCTCGCCGGGTGCGGCGTCGAACTCCACACCCGCTGACTCGAGGGCAAGGCGCGCGTCGCGGCGCATGCGCGCCAGCCGCGTGCGTGTGTGCTCCACGTGACGCTTGTAGCGGCCACCGTCGAGTACCTCCGAGACGAAGGACTCGAGCAGCGTCGAGCCCGAGAGCACCGAGAGGACCTTGCGCTCGACCAGCTGGGCGATCAGCTGCGGATCGGCGGCGACGTAGCCGACGCGCAGCGCGGGGCCTATGAGCTTGGTGTAGCTGCCGACGTAGATGACGTGTCGCAGACCATCGATCTGCGCGAGGCGCACCGCCGGGCCCTCGTACAGATCGCCGTAGACGTCGTCCTCCACCACCGCAAAGCCGAACTGCTCGGCGAGCGACAAGATACGGTGGCAGTGCGCCGGGTCGGCGCTCGAGCCGGTCGGGTTGTGCAGCAGCGTCTGCATGAAGAAGGCGCGCGGCCGGTGCGCGCGGCAGGCGGCCTCGAGCGCCTCCAGATCGGGTCCGTCGGCGCGGCGCGGCACGGGTATCAGGCGCACGTGGTGTGCGCGCAGCTGCTCGAACAGTACGAAGTAGCCCGGATCCTCCACCAGCACCGGATCGCCGGGCGCGAACAGGATGCGAGCCAGCAGGTCGAACGCCTGGCTCGCCCCGTAGGTCGTCGCGATGTTGGCGGCGCCCGCGGCGATCCCGTGCTGCACCAGCCGTGCGGCGATCTGCTCGCGCAGCTCCGGGAGGCCCTGCGGCGGACAGGGGAGCCAGGGCTGCGTGCGCCGGCGGCGCAGCAGGCGCGTCAGCACCCCGGCGCTCCCGGCCTCGAGCAGCCAGTTTTCCGGCAGGAAGCCCGAGCCCGCAGCAACGATGTCGCTCCCGTGGGCCATGCAGAAGCTCGCGAGCGCTACCGCGTCGTTGGCAGACTCCGGCGACGCCTCCACCGCCACCAGCGGAGCGACGATGCGCCGCTGCGCGACGAAGAAGCCGCGCCCGGCGCGCGACTCGATCAGCCCACGCGCCACCAGGCGGTCATAGGCGTCGACCACCGTGAAGGCACTGGCACCGATCAGTCGTGCGAGCTTGCGGATCGAGGGCAGCCGCGTGCCGGTCGGCAGCTGACCCTGCCGCACGAGCTGCGTCACGCGCTCGCAGATCTGGTCGACCAGGGGGACGGACGACTCGCGCGACAGCTCGAACATGGACGCCTCGGGGCGGGTTTCGCAGGCCGCTACCTGACCATCATGATCGCGGTAACGGCGAGCGCAAGGGCCATCGCGGAGTTGAAGGCCAGGCGGCCGCGGCGGCGCGTCAGTACGGCCCGCAGCGAGGTGCCGAACAGTGCCCACACCAGTACGCAGGGTGCGGGAATCAGCACTCCCCAGAGGAGCATGTAGCCGGCGGCCGCGGCCGGACCGAGCTCACGCGGCAGGAAAAGCGTCGCAGCCGTCAGGGTCATCACCCAGGCCTTGGGATTGAGGAACTGAAAGGCCGCGGCCTCGAGCAAGGTGAGCGGCCGGGGCGCGTGCCGTGCGTCCGCTTCGCCCGGCCGCAACAGCCGCCAGCCGAGATAGAGGAGGTAGGCGGCGCCAAGCCAGCGCAGTCCGTCCTGCAGGTGCGGCCAGCGGTTGAAGAGCGCGCCCAGGCCGGCGCACACCGCCAGCATTTGCAGCGCGAATCCGCCGCAAATGCCGAGCATGTGAGGGAGCGTGCGCCGCAGCCCGAAGTTGGCGCCCGAGGCGGTCAGCATCACGTTGTTGGGCCCGGGCGTGATCCACATCACGAAGGAGTAGGTGGCGAAGGGCAGGGGATTGATCATGCGGCAAGCTTCGCGCAGCGGGTGCGGCGCACGGCAGATACGCGTGCGGCGCAGGCCGCGCGCACTGTACCGGTGCAGCGCCGGTACGCCGCCGGAGACGATATGATGTGCGGGTGAGCGAGGCTTTCATCTGCGATGCCGTACGGACCCCGATCGGCCGCTACGGCGGGGCGCTCGCGGCCGTGCGCACCGACGATCTCGCGGCGCTGCCGATCGCAGCGCTCTTGAAGCGCAACGCAGCGCTCGATCCCGCGGGAGTCGACGAGGTGCTGCTCGGTTGCGCCAATCAGGCGGGCGAGGACAACCGCAACGTGGCGCGCATGGCGGCATTGCTCGCCGGGTTGCCGGTGTCGGTGCCGGGGGCCACGGTGAACCGCCTGTGCGGCTCGGGGCTCGACGCGCTCGCAATGGCGGCGCGCACCGTGCGCCTCGGCGAGGCGCAGCTCATCGTGGCCGGCGGCGTCGAGTCGATGTCGCGCGCCCCGTTCGTGCTGCCGAAGGCGGAGGCGCCGTTCGCGCGCACCGCCGAGATCTACGACACCACCATCGGCTGGCGCTTCGTCAACCCGCGCATGCGCGAGCGTTATGGCATCGACTCGATGCCGGAGACCGGCGAGAACGTGGCGGCCGAATACCACGTCTCGCGCGCCGACCAGGACGGATTCGCGCTGCGCAGCCAGCAGCGTACGGCGGCCGCCTATGCGCGCGGCTTTTTCGCCGCCGAGCTGATCCCGGTCGAGGTGCCGGTGGCCAGGGGCAGGACGCAGGTGGTGGAGCGCGACGAGCACCCGCGCCCGGAGACGACGCTCGCGCAGCTCGCGGCGCTGCCGACGCCGTTCCGCGCCGGCGGCACGGTCACGGCGGGCAACGCCTCGGGTGTGAACGACGGCGCGTGCGCGCTGCTCATCGCCTCGGAGGAGGCGGCACGGCGCCACGGGCTCACGCCGCGCGCCCGCATCGTCGCCGCCGCCACCGCGGGAGTCGCGCCGCGCATCATGGGGATGGGCCCCGCGCCCGCGACGGCCACGGTGCTCGAGCGCACCGGCCTCGGAATCGGACAGATGGACGTGATCGAGCTCAACGAGGCCTTCGCCGCCCAGGCGCTGGCGGTGCTGCGCCAGCTCGGTCTCGCCGACGACGCGCCGCAGGTGAACCCCAACGGCGGCGCCATCGCGCTCGGTCACCCGCTCGGCATGTCGGGGGCGCGCCTCGCCACCACGGCGGTGAGTCAGCTGCGCGCCGCGCGCGGCCGCTACGCGCTGTGCACCATGTGCATCGGCGTCGGCCAGGGGATCGCGGTCATTCTCGAGCGGGTTTGATCCAGGGGAGCGACCCGAGGTCGAGGTTGCCGCCACTCAACACCACACCCACGCGCCGGCCGCGGGCTTGCAGCGCTCCGGCGCCGATGGCGGCGTAGGCCGCGGCCCCCGAGGGCTCGACGATGATCTTCATGACTTCCCAGATGTGACGCATCGCGCTCACGATGGCCTCATCGGACACCGTCACGACGTCATCGACATGACGGAGAAACTCCGCGAACGGTCGCACGCCGATGGTGGCACGCAGGCCGTCCGCAATCGTGTCGGGCCGCTCGCACGGGACGATCCTCCCGGCGCGCAGCGACCGCTGCGCATCATCGGCGCCGGCCGGCTCGACTCCGATCACGCGTAGCGAGGGACGCAGCGTCTTGGCCGCGACCGCGACGCCGCTCAGGAGTCCCCCGCCGCTCACCGGCGCGAGCAGCAGCTCGAGATCCGGCACCTGCTCGAGGAGCTCGACGCCCACCGTACCCTGACCGGCCATGACGCTCAGGTCGTCGTAAGGGTGGACCAGGACGGCGCCGGTCCTGGCGATCACCGCGGCGGCGGCGCGCTCGCGCGCCGCGAGCGTCGGCTCGCACAGCGTGATGTGCGCGCCCTGGCGCTCGACCGCGGCGCGCTTGGCAAGCGGGGTGTTGTCCGGCATGACGATGTAGGCGGGAATGCCGCGCAGGCGGGCCGCGCGCGCCAGCGCGGCGGCGTGATTACCCGAGGAATGGGTGGCGACTCCGTAGCGCACCTGCGCTTCGGGGAGGCTGAACACGGCGTTCGAGGCGCCGCGTGCCTTGAAGGCGCCACCCTTCTGGAAGTTCTCGCACTTGAAGAACAGCCGCGCGCCCGACTCCTCGTCGAGGGTCGTGCTGGTGAGCACCGGTGTCGCGTTGACGAGCGGCGCGATGCGCGCGCGCGCCTCTTGAATCAGCGTCCAGCTGAGGCCGGGTGGGTTGCTGCCCATGCCCGCGCCAGCATGGGCACGCCCTTACAACCCGTCAAGCGTGTGCCCGGCGAGCGCCGGACAGCGCGCCGCCTCGCTCGCGCCCGTACGCGAGGCGCCGCACATGCGGGTTCGCCCGAGATCGAGGCGCGCGAGCGCCGCGGCCGCATTGACCACTGCGGCGCCGGCGGTGCTCATCGACACGGCAGTCGGCGCCGGCCTGAGGAGCGACAGGATGGTGTCGCTCCCGAGGCGCGCGGAGGTGGCCGACATGAGCAGCGCAATCACGCCGGTGATCTCGGCGGCGGCCACCGAGCTGCCGGACTCGAAGTCGTACTGCGCATCCGGGCGCAGGGTCAGCACGTGCCGGGCCGGGGCAGCCAGGGCGCCGGGGGGTACGGCGCTCTCGCTGCCCGCGGCCCCTATGACTCCCGGGAGGCCCGCGGGGAAACCGCTGCCGGCCTCGACCGCGCCGACGAACACCACACCGCGCCTGAGGCCGGTCTCGACCAGCGCCGAGAGCAGCGCGTCAGAGGGGCCGGCGACGCTCAGATTCACGAGCGGTACACGGGACTCGAGCGCCGCGGCCAGCGCTTTTGCGAGCGTGAAGGTATTGCAGGCCGCCGCGTCGCTGTCCGGTGCGAGCTGCCAGCAGGCCTCGAACACCTCGAGCTGCGCGAGCGGGGCGACGCCCACGATGCCGACGTGGTTGTTGGCGACCGCGCCGATGATGCCCGCCATGGCGGTGCCGTGACGCTGCGAGCCACCCGAGCCGCGATTCGCTCCGATGAAGGAGCGGCTGCGGACGATGCGGCCCGCCAGGTCGGGGTGGCGCTCATCGACCGCGGTGTCGATGAGGCCGATGCGCACGCCGGCACCCTGGGCACGGCGGTGCGCGTCCGCAATGCCGAGCGCCGGCAGATTCGTCTGCAAGTCGTAGAGCGGATCGTTGTAGGGCGACGCGCCCGATGGGGCAGAGGCGCCCGACGGCGGGGCCGTGAGGGTGTGAAACTCGTGCAGCGGCTCCGCCAGAACCACCCGCGGGTCGTGCGCGAGCGCGGCGAGCACGTCGGCGGCCGGTCTGCCGCTCGTGATCTCGTAGACGACGCAATGCATCGCGAGCTCGCGGATCGGCCAGCTCGCTACCTCACGCAGCGCATATTCGGATGCCACGTGCCGCGCCACCTGCGCGGCGCTCTGCGACACGCGATAGCCGTCCCCGGTATAGCGCCGGCCGGTCGAGCCAGCCGGTCCCGGAGCGCCGCGTGGCTCGTTGGCGAACGCCACGACGATCCGGGGAAGCTCAGCAGAAGCCGCGACCGCAGCAGCCGCGGCTGCGGCGGCGGTCGCAGCGCCAGCCGGCTCCTCGGCGCGCGCTCCGCTCGCGGCCGCAGCGCAGGCGAGCACCACCGAAAGCAGCCCCCCGCAGGCGCGCATGCGCACCTCCTCTACGGTCCCCGCGGCGGCGGCCGGGATGCGCGCGCGGGGCCCTCAGCGGCGAGCGGCTGGACCCAGCGCACCTCAGGCTCACTGCGCAGACGCTCCGCGAGCGCATGCAGCGCGGCCGCGCCATCGCCGGGCGTGGCCGCCGCGGCCACCGGCGCCACACCGAGTACTCCGCTCGCGTCCGGCCCCTCCACTACGCGGGCACCCGCGGAGATGAGCAGCCGCTCGGCGTCACCGACGGTGAGGGAGCGCTCGAAGGCGATGTGCAGCACGCCCGGTGCGGTTGTCGCAGGCGCGGTATGCGTGGCGTACAGCGGCTCCGACCACCGATGGGCGGTGACGGCGAAGGTGCCGAGCCCGACGCACAGCACGAAGCTCGCAGCCCAGGCGAGACCCGGCGGCCGCCACGCCGCGCGCGTCCGGACCGCGCGAGCGGCCGTGATGGCTGCGGTCGCGGCCCGCGGCTGCTCGGCGTCGATGCGCTCCATGAGCTTGCGGAACGAGGGTCCCGGGGCATGCGTCACCCGCTCGGGCTGCGTCAGTGTGCTGCACCAGAGCCGCTGCAGCTCCATCTCGTGCGCACACGCGGCGCAGCCGCGCACGTGCTGCTCGAGGCGCGCGCGCTCGGCGCCGCCGAGCCGCCCGTTGGCGAGCCACGGCAACAGCAGCCAGGACTCTTCGTGGGAGATAGCCGTGCTCGCACTCATGACACCTCACTCTCTCGGGCGACGCCGTCGCGCGGCCCGGACAACTCCGGCAGGCGCTTCTGCAGCTTCGCCCGCGCATGAAACAGGCGGGTCTTAACCGTATTCACCGGACATCCCATGATCTTCGCAATCTCCTCGCACGAATGGCCGAGCTCGTAGCACAGCTCGACCGCCAGCCGCTGCTCCACGGGCAATTCGTTGAGCGCGTGCGCGAGCCAGTCGCGCAATTCCTCGGCGCGCGCCGGCTCTTCGGTCGTGAGTGGGAAGGAGGGCAGGCTCAGGTTCTCCCGGGCACGCGCCCGCGCGGCACTGCGGAACGCGTTGCGCGCCTTGCGGTACGCAATCCCGAGTATCCAGGTCGAGGGCTGCGACTCGCCGCGAAAGTCACCCGCGCCGCGCCATACGACCCAGAACGTGTCGTTGATGATCTCCTCGGCGAGGTCGTAGCGCCGGGTAAGGCGCGTCAGGAAGCGTGCCAGCCGGCGGTGGTAGAGGTTGTAGAGCTCCTCGAACGCGCGGCGGTCCTGGCGCGCCACCCGCGCAATCAGCTCCGCCTCGCGCGCGGCGGAACTGCCGCGCGAGGTCACTTCCGCCATGTCGTTGAAGCTGCTCATCTTGAGTTTGTGCCCGCCCTTTAGCGGTACGTGTCCGCGCCGGCCTCGCGGGTTCAAACCTCGGGGCGCATTTAACCTCTTCGGCTTACCTTCGGTAAGCGATGGGGTAAGGCTGCGATCAGCTTTATTTATGCTACCCCGCCCATTCGTGCCGTGAACGCCACCGTATCTCAGATAGCCGGCAGATTGTTGATATCATTGAGCTATCGCTTCCAGACCGCCGCATCCGCCCGGCGCTGTCCCTTCCCGGCGCCGTTCCTTTACGATGCAACAATGACTGATCACAACCGCTCCGGCGACACTGGCAAAGTACGAAAATTCGAGCATCCCGGCCGGGGTCGTGCGCGCGTGCGGCCGGTGCCCAAGGGGCGCCAGGTCGACCCGCGCGCCGCGGATGCGATTCGGGCACTGCTTGGCGAGGCGCCGCGCGACCGCGACCTGCTGATCGAATACCTGCACCGGATCCAGGACACCTACGGCCAGATCTCCGCGGCGCACCTGGCCGCGCTCGCCGAGGAAATGCGCCTGTCTCTTGCCGAGGTGTTCGAGACGGCAACCTTCTACGCGCATTTCGACGTCGTGAAGGAGGACAGCAAGGACGTCCCGACTCTCACCGTGCGCGTCTGCGACAGCCTCACCTGTGCCCTGTTCGGTTCCGAGGCACTGCTCGCGACGCTCGCGGCCGAGCTCGCTCCCGGCGTGCGGGTGGTGCGCGCTCCGTGCGTGGGGCTGTGCGACCAGGCGCCGGCGGTCGAGGTAGGCCACAACTTCCTCGGGCAGGCAACCCTCGCTGGCGTCAAGGCGGCGGTCGGCCACAAAGACACGCATCCCCATGTCCCGGACTACATCGACTACGACAGCTACCGCGCCGCCGGTGGCTACCGCACGCTCGAGCGGCTGCGCTCGGGCGCGCTCACCGCCGGCGAGGTGCTCAAGGTGCTCGACGACGGAGGCCTGCGGGGCCTCGGGGGCGCCGGATTCCCGACCGGGCGCAAGTGGCGGAGCGTGCTCGGCGAGCCCAAGCCGCGGCTCATGGCGGTGAATGCCGACGAGGGCGAGCCCGGAACTTTCAAGGATCAGTACTACCTCAACAGGGACCCCCACCGATTCCTCGAGGGGATGCTGATCGCCGCCCACGTGGTCGAGGCGACCGACATCTATATCTACGTACGCGATGAATACCCGATTGCACGGCGGATCCTCGCGAACGAGACCGCGAGACTCCCGCCTGGGGGGCCGAAGATTCACCTGCGCCGCGGCGCCGGGGCGTATATCTGCGGCGAGGAGTCCTCGATGCTCGAGTCCATCGAGGGCAAGCGCGGCCTGCCGCGACACAAGCCGCCGTTCCCGTTCCAGGTCGGGCTCTTTGGGCGCGCGACGCTCATCAACAACGTCGAGACGCTCTACTGGGTCCGCGATCTCATTGAGCGTGGTGTGGAGTGGTGGAAGAGCCACGGCCGTAACGGCCGCACCGGGTTGCGCTCCTTCTCCGTCTCCGGGCGCGTGAAGCAGCCCGGAATGAAGCTGGCGCCCGCCGGCATCACCGTGCGTGAGCTGATCGATGAGTTCTGCGGCGGCATGAGCGAGGGGCACCGGTTCGCGGCCTATCTGCCCGGCGGCGCCTCGGGCGGCATCCTGCCGGCATCAATGGGCGATATTCCCCTCGACTTCGGAACGCTGGAGAAGTATGGCTGCTTCATCGGCTCGGCGGCGGTGATCGTCCTTTCCGACCAGGACGACGTGCGCGCCGCGGCGCTCAACCTGATGCGCTTCTTCGAGGACGAGTCCTGCGGCCAGTGCACGCCCTGCCGCGTCGGTACGCAGAAGGCGCGCGTGCTGATGGAGCGTGGCAGCTGGGACACGGCGCTGCTCGGGGAGCTGTCGCAGTGCATGCGCGACGCCTCGATCTGCGGTCTCGGTCAGGCGGCCTCGAATCCGCTGACGAGTGTGATCAAGTATTTTCCAGAGCTGTTCCCGGCCGCGCGACCCGCGACGGCGAAATAGCGGGAGGCGGGTGCAAGGTGGCAAAGGGCAACGGCAGTAACGGCAGCGAAGCGCCAGCGCCCGCGGGCGTCAGCTTCGAGCTCGACGGCCGGCAAGTGAGCGCGCGGCCCGGTGAGACGATCTGGGCGGTTGCCCAGCGCCTCGGCACGCACCTGCCGCACCTGTGCCACAAGCCGGCGCCCGGTTATCGCCCCGATGGCAACTGCCGCGCGTGCATGGTCGAAGTCGAGGGCGAGCGGGTACTCGCCGCCTCGTGCAAGCGCGAGCCGGTCGCTGGCATGAAGGTGACAACCGCCAGCGAGCGGGCGGTGCAGGCGCGCGCCATGGTTATCGAGCTGCTGGTTGCGGACCAGCCCGAGCGCGCCACTTCGCCCGACCCGCAGTCGCACTTCTGGAGCCAGGCCGACTTCGTGCACCTGGCCCGGAGCCGCTTTCCCGCCGCCGAGCGCTGGGAGCCGGACCCGAGCCACCCGGCGATGCGCGTCAATCTCAACGCCTGCATCCAGTGCGGCCTGTGCGTGCGCGGCTGCCGCGAGGTACAGGTCAACGACGTCATCGGCATGGCGTACCGCTCGCACGGCTCGAAAGTGGTGTTCGACTTCGACGATCCGATGGGAGAGTCGACCTGCGTCGCCTGCGGCGAGTGCGTGCAGGCCTGCCCGACGGGCGCGCTCATGCCCTCGGCCTATCTCGACCAGCATCAGGCGCGCGTCGTCTATCCGGACCGCGAGGTGGATTCGCTCTGCCCGTACTGCGGCGTAGGCTGCCAGGTGTCCTACAAGGTAAAGAACGAGAAGATCGTCTACGCCGAGGGGCGCGACGGACCGGCCAACCACAATCGCCTGTGCGTCAAGGGCCGCTTCGGCTTCGACTACGTGCATCATCCGCACCGCCTCACCAAGCCGCTCATCCGCCTCGAGCATGTCGCCAAGAACGCGAACGACCAGGTCGACCCGGCGAACCCCTCAACGCATTTCCGCGAGGCGACCTGGGAGGAGGCGCTCGATCGCGCCGGCCTGGGGCTCAAGGCGATCCGCGACAAGTACGGGCCCAAGGCGCTCGCCGGCTTCGGCTCCGCCAAGGGCTCGAATGAGGAGGCCTACCTCTTCCAGAAGCTGGTGCGCACCGGCTTCGGCTCCAACAACGTCGATCATTGCACGCGCCTGTGCCACGCCTCCTCGGTCGCGGCGCTGATGGAGGGATTGAACTCAGGCGCGGTGTCGGCGCCCTTCGAGGCGGCGCTCGATGCGGAGGTGATCATCGTCATCGGCGCCAATCCAACGGTGAACCATCCGGTCGCGGCGACCTTCATCAAGAACGCCGTGAAGGAGAAGGGTGCAAAACTCATCGTGATCGACCCGCGCCGGCAGGCCCTCTCGCGCCACGCCTGGCGCCACCTCTCGTTCAAGCCCGGCTCGGACGTGGCGCTGCTGAACGCCATGCTCAACGTGATCATCACCGAGAAGCTCTACGACGAGGGCTACATCGCGGCCTACACCGAGAACTTCGAGGGGCTCAAGGCCAGCATCGTCGGCTTTGCGCCCGAGCGCATGGCCGAGGTCTGCGGGGTCGACGCCGCGACGCTGCGCGAGGTCGCGCGCCTTTACGCTACCTCGCGCGCGTCGATCATCTTCTGGGGAATGGGCATCAGCCAGCACGTCCACGGCACCGACAACGCGCGCTGCCTGATCGCGCTCGCGCTCATCACCGGCCAGGTCGGGCGCAAGGGCACCGGGCTCCATCCCCTGCGTGGCCAGAACAACGTGCAGGGAGCCTCCGACGCCGGACTGATCCCGATGGTCTACCCCGACTACCAGTCGGTGCAGAAGGACGAGGTGCGCAAGCTCTTCGAGTCCTTCTGGGGCCAGGCGCTCGACCCGAAGGCCGGCCTGACGGTGGTCGAGATCATGAAGGCGATCCACACGGGCGAGATTCACGGTATGTACATCGAGGGCGAGAACCCGGCGATGTCAGACCCTGACCTGAATCACGCCCGCGAGGGGCTCGCCATGCTCGAGCACCTCGTGGTGCAGGATCTGTTCCTCACCGAGACCGCCTTTCACGCCGACGTCGTGCTGCCCGCCTCGGCGTTCGCCGAGAAGACCGGCACCTTCACCAACACGGACCGGCGCGTGCAAATCGCCCGGCCAGTGGTCGCCTCGCCCGGCGATGCCCGCCAGGACTGGTGGATCATCCAGGAGATCGCGCGCCGCGTCGGCCTCGACTGGAACTACCGGGGTCCACCGGAAGTCTTCGCCGAGATGGCGAAGACCATGCCCTCGCTCGACAACATCACCTGGGAGCGGCTCGAGCGCGAAGGCGCGGTGACCTATCCGGTCGACGGTCCGGCACAACCGGGCAACGACATCATCTTTACCAAGGGCTTCCCGACCGCGAGCGGCCGCGGAAAGATCGTGCCGGCGCACATTCGCCCGCCCGATGAGCTGCCGGATGCGGAGTACCCCATGGTGCTCTCGACGGGGCGCGTGCTCGAGCACTGGCATACCGGCGCCATGACGCGCCGCGCGGAAGTGCTCGATGAGATCGAGCCGGAGGCGGTCGCCTTCATGTCACCGCGCGAGCTCAACCGGCTCAACCTCACACCGGGCGATATGCTGCGGCTCGAGACGCGCCGCGGCGCCGTCGAGCTCAAGGTGCGCGCCGACGGCGACGTGCCGGTCGGCATGGTGTTCGTGCCATTCTGCTACGCGGAAGCGGCCGCAAATCTGCTCACCAATCCGGCCCTCGATCCGACCGGCAAGATCCCCGAGTTCAAGTTCTGCGCCGCGCGGGTCGCGCCGGTGGCGACACTCGGCGCAGCGGCGGCGGACCGCCTCGCGAACGTGGAGAGCTAGCCACCCGCCGGCGCAGGCGCCTCGAGAGCTTCGATGACGGCCGCGAGCGGCTCGGCGCGCGCGCGCACCAGAGCGGCGATTGCAGCGAGGTCGTCAAGATCGACCACCGGTACACGCGCAGCGGGAAAGCTCTGATCCGCCGCGACCGCGACGATGCGCGGGTCGTCCGGGTGCAGGGGAGGCAAGCCGAGGGAGTGGCGGAACACCTCGAGCTTCGGATGCCGCTCCCCCTTGAATCCCTCGACCAGCACGAGGTCGCACGGCGAAACGCGCCGCAGCAGCCCGGCGAGCGTCGCCTCGGCGTCCCCGCCGAGCTCGTGCATCTGCACCCAGCGGCGGGACGAGGACACGATGACTTCGACCGCGCCCGCTGCGCGAAACTCGTAGGAATCCTTGCCCGGATGATCGACCTCGAAGGAATGATGGGCATGCTTCAGGGCGGCGATCCTCAGGCCGCCGCGACTGAGCAGCGGAATGAGCCGCGTCATGAGCGTCGTCTTGCCCGAGCCGCTCCAGCCGGCGATGCCTATTGCCCGCACTTCGCTCATGGCGGAGCAGCCGCATCCGGCACCGCGACCGGCACGAGTCCCGCGCGCGCGACCATGGCCTGGCCCTTCTCCGAGAGCAGATAGAGCGCGAGCCGCAGGGCGCCAGGCTTCGCCACGAGGACCGCGAGGCCATCGACCGGATGCGGGTCGAGCTCCGCGGGAACGGGCAGGCTCGCAAGATCGGGCACCTCCTTCTGGAGGTTGGCGACGCCGCTGCAGTAGGTGATCGAGGCGTCGATCTGACCGGAGGCGAAGAGCGCGCCGTAGGGGTTCTGGCCCGACGCCCCGGGCATGGCGGCCAGGCTCATGAGCGCCTGCGCCTTGTCCTTCAGCACCGCGCCGGCGCCCGGGCGCAGGGCGTCGATGCGCTCGAAGATCGCCCAGGCGTAATCGCCGCCCGGATCGGCGACCGGTGCCGAGGTCTTGAGGCGTAGTCCGCTCGCGAGCAGCCGGTCGATGAGATTGGCCGCGGTGAGGCCGGCCGCGCGCCGCGAAACGATACACATGCGATTGCGCGCGATCATGACCGCGGGCACGACGGTGCGACCCTGTGCCTCGAGCTTGCGCGGCGAGGCGAGATCCGCCGACATGAAGAGATCCGGCCTCTCGCCCTTCTCGATACGCTCGCGCAGCAGCCCTGAGCCGCCAAAGGTCGCCTTGACCTCGATGTTAAGAACGGGGGCCGCTTCGGTGGCGAGGTCGTTCACCACGCCGCGCAGGCTTCCCGCCGAGAAGATCTCGACCGTCTCCGGCGCCGCACCGGCATTCGCCGCGGCCGCCAGGGACAGGAGCGCCAGCCGCATTGCATCGATTCGCACGAAGCTCTCCTCGCCGACACGCCCGCCGGGACGCCTCCTATATAGTGCGCAGGAAGTCGTGAGCTCTGCCACCCAACATGAATCCGCTGCGCCCGCGGGCCTCGTGATCGCCGGGGGCCGTTCGCTGCGTTTCGGAGCGGAGAAGGCCTGCGCGCTGCTCGGCGGTAAGCCGCTGCTCACGTGGGCGGTGGAGCGGCTGCAGTCGGCCTGCTCCGTGGTGGCCGTCAACGCGCGGCCCGGGACCGACGCCGAAAAGCTGGCTCAAACCTCCGGCCTCACCGTGCTCCACGACGCGCCCGGCGATGCCGCGGGTCCCCTGGCCGGAGTTCGCGCAGGACTCAGGTGGGCGGCGCAGATCGGCGTCCATGCGCTCGCGGTGAGCCCGTGCGATGCGCCGCTGCTGCCCGAGGATCTCTACGTGCGCCTGGTCGCGGCGGCGGGCGCCGCGCCGGCGATGGCGGAGACTGCCGAAGGCCCGCAGCCGCTGTGCGCGCTGTGGCCGGTGAGTGCGCTCGCGGCGCTCGAGGCCGCGCTCGCGGGCGGAGCCCATCCGGCGATCTGGCGCACGCTGGATGGCATCGGTGCACGGCGCGTGCGTTTCGCCGACGCGGCGGCATTCGCCAATGTCAACACGCGCGCCGAGCTCGAGCGCCTCGCGCAGCGCTTCGCGCGCCGCTGACCGGCCTTACCAGCGGTACAGGCGCGCGACGTAACCGGCCGGAAACTCTTCCGCACGCGGGGGCAACTCGACGAAGCCCTGGGTTCCCGCGAGCGCCAGGAAGTCCCCAGGACCATTGGGGAAGCACGCCACCGCGCGCGCCTGGCCGCGCTCGTCATAGCTCAGCGCCACCGGCAGAAAGGAGCTCATCGAGCGGCCGAACTTCACCGGCGCCGCGAGCGCGATCGGCTCAGGCGTTGCGCGTGGCGCGCTCATCAGTGCGGCCAGCGCCGGCACGACGTAGCGGGTCAGGCACACGAGCGTCGCGACGGGATTGCCGGGCAGACCGAACACCGCCTGACCCTGCGCGCCGATACCGAACCACATGGGCCTGCCGGGGCGCTGCGCCACCTCGTGAAACACTTCCGAGACGCCAAGGCTCTTCAGCACCTTCGGCACCAGGTCGAACTTACCCTTGGAGATCCCGCCGCTCAGGATCACCACGTGGCACGCGGCGAGGTGGCGCGCGAGATGCTGCGTGAGCTCGCGCTCATCGTCGCGCAGGTGATCATCGGCAACCCGCTCGAGGCCGTGCTCGCGCAACGCGGCCACGAGCGCGTAGGAGTTCGAGCGGCGCACCTGGTGCTCGGCGATCGGTTGCCCCGGCTCGATGAGCTCGTCGCCCGTCGAGATGACCATGATGTCGGGCTGGCGGCTGACGGCGAGCTGCGCGCGCCCGGCCGAGGCCGCCACCGCGATCTCGGCGGCGCCGAGGCGCACGCCACTGCGCAGCATCGGCACGCCGGGCTGACTGTCTTCGCCACGCCGCTGCACGTTGCGGTAAGGGGCCCCGCTCGCGTTCGCCTTCAGTGTTACGAGCCCGTCCGCGACCTCATATTCCTCGAGCGGAATCACGCTGTCGGTGCCGCGCGGCATGATGGCGCCGGTCATCACCTCGATGGCGTGCTCGCGGTTCGCGAGCGTCAGCGCCGGTGCGCCCGCCGGCTGCGTCCCCTCGAGCGCGAACCGGCGCACGCCGCGGCCGATAGCGCCGCTGTCGACGGCGATCCCGTCCATGCACACGCGATCGAAGGGCGGGTTGTCGCGCTCGGCGTAGATGTCCTCGCGCAGCGTCTGGCCGGTGCATGCCTCGAGCGGCCGCACCTCGGGGGGCAGGGCGCTCAGGCGGGAGTCGATCGCCTGCTCCGCCTGTTGCGGCGTGAGCGGCGGGAATTCGGGCCGTGTCATGGAAGCGGCAGTGGCGGCGTGGCTGCGGCTGAACTCAATCTTATACGACGTGACCTATGCGCGCGCGTTCATATCGTGAGCGCGAGACCTGCGTGCTAGCTTTCCGCGCCCACAACAACAATCGCAGCAAAGCATGAGGAATCGACCGTATGCCTGCGCGCTGTTCGCGCTCGCGTCTGCCGGGCCCGGCGCGAGCGCCTGGGCGGACGTTGCGCCGCCGCCCGCGGACACCTCCGCTGAGCAAGCAGGCCTCAAGCGCGTGGTGGTGACCGCCGAGCGCGTGCCGCAGCAGGACTATCGCGCCCCGACGGTCGATTCCCTGGGGCCGCTCGGTACCACGCCGGTACTCGACACGCCCTACAGCGTCGGCATCCTCACCCACGACATGATCGAGAACTCCCAGGCGATCGACTTCAAGGACGTGTCGAAGTACCTGCCGCTGGTCGCCTACCAGGAGCAGCAGGGCCCGGACATCCTGCGGCCGCAGACGCGCGGCATGCAGGGCGGCAACTTCCAGAACACGAAGATCGACGGCATGACCATGTTCATCACCGTGGCGACGGCGATGGAGCAGTTCCAGCAGATCGAGGTCGTGAACGGGGTGTCGGCGTCGCTCTACGGTCCCGCCAACCCTTCCGGGATGTTCAACTTCATCTCCAAGCGTCCGACCGACCACGAGCTGCGCGAGGTCACCGCCAGCTACGACAGCGACGGCATCGGCACCGCGAAGATCGACCTCGGCGGTCCGCTCGACCGCCGCGGCCTGCTCAGCTACCGGCTCAACGCGCTCTACGGGCAAGGCGACGGCTACGTCGATCACAGCCACCAGCGTCGTGCACTCGGGGATCTCGGGATCGACATCCGCCCGTGGGCGCACGGCGTGCTCGAGCTCAACTACTCGAGCTACTCGCTCGATGACAGCGGTTACCCGGGCTGGTTCACCTACGGCGAAAGGATCACCCTGCCGCCGGCTCCCGACCCGACCCGCGTCGGCTATGGTCAGAGCTACGCTGGCGTCGATCTGACGACCCAGCTCGCCACCGCGCGCTTCAAGCAGGACCTCGGCGGCGGCTGGCACCTGGTCGCCGGGGTTCTCAGCCAGGATGCCTCGCGCAACATCAATACGCCGGTCAACAACCTGACCAACAACAACGGCAGCTACACCTCATCGTTCGCCAACGGCTTCGCGCCCCGGTTCGTCATCACCAGCGATAGCGCCTATCTCAACAACACCTTCACCGCCTTCGGTCTCGGGCACGACCTGACCCTCGGCACGGCGGGCTACAAGGCGCGGACCTTCTCGGTCGTGACACCGGCGACGCCGGCCAGCGTGCTGCTCGGCAGCGCGAGCATCGCCGCGCCGGCGATCTTTCCCGAGCCCGCGCAGGGTCCGCCCGACACGCTGCTGAGCTATGACTCCTCGGACGCCTATCAGCAGGGCATCAACGCCGGGGACACCATCCGCTTCAGCGAGCGCTGGCTCGCCCGGCTCGGCATCAGCCAGGACTGGTTCCATACGGATAACTACAACAACAGGCGAGTCCAGACCACGGAGTACTCGAACCGCGGCGTGAGCCCGACCGGCAGCATCCTCTTCAAGCCGCGCGCCGACATGACGGCCTATGTCACCTACGCGAGCAGCCTGCAGGCCGGCGACCTCGCGCCCGGGACCGCCGCCAACGCCGGCCAGAGTCTGCCTCCCTACCGCAGCAAGGAGTACGAGCTCGGCTACAAAGCCTCGCTCCCCGCGATCGATGTGGGCGCGGCGCTGTTTCGCATCGAGCGGCCCTTCGCCAACATCAACCCGGCGAACAACCTCTTCGGCATCAGCGGCGATCAGGTCAACAGGGGTTTCGAGGTGTCGGCCGTCGGCCAGCTGGCCGACCGGGTCACGATCTTCGGCGGCGTAACACTGCTCGATGCCCGCATGGAGCACACGCCGCTCCCGAGCACCAACGACCGGCTCTACGTGGGCGCGCCCAAGGTGAAGGGCAACGTGCTGCTCGACTATCAGGTGCCGGCGGTTGCGGGCCTGGTGGCGAGCTTCGACTACCAGTTCTCAAGCGGCCGGGCGGGCAACGACACCAACTCCCTCATGGTCACCGGCTACAACCTCTTCGATGTCGGCGTGCGCTACGTGCGCAATCGGGTGACCCTGCGGCTGGCGCTGGACAACGTGACTGATCGCTCCTACTGGAGCACGGTCGCGCCGAGCAACCTGACGGGCGCCAACACCGGCAGCCTCATCGGACATCTGGGCGCGCCTCGTACCGTGCTCGCCTCGGTGAGCGTATTTCTCTAGCGAAAGGGCTAGAGTAGGGCGATGCAGCCCGATAAGGTCGCCGCAGCACCACAGTCAACTCCCGCAGCAGCCGCCCATCCCCCCGCGAGTCCGGCAGGTGAGCCTGCGGCCTCCCGCGCGGCGAGTCTCGGCGTGCATCTGCGCTACTCGTTCGAGCCCGGCGAGCAGCACGGCGCCGCGCTCGGCAACCCGCTCTTCGAGCTGCTCGCGGCCGTGGTCGAGGCGGGCTCGATCCGCCACGCGGCGCGTACGCTCGGCATGTCCTATCGCTACGTCTGGGACTCGCTGCGCAAGTGGGAGCGGCTCCTCGGCGTGCCGTTGATCGACTGGGCGCAGGGGCGCCGGGCGCGACCGACCGCCTTCGCGCTCAAACTACTCTGGGCCGAACGGCGGGTGCGTACCCGCATGCAGTCCGATATCGAGACGCTGCGTGGCGATCTCGGGCGCGTGCTCAACGACGCGCACGATGAGCGTCACCAGCTGCTCAGCATCCGCGCCAGCCACGATCTGGCGCTGCCGGTGCTGCAGAAGCACGTCGCTGCGAGCTCCGACCTGCATCTCGACCTCGGCTTTCAGGGCAGTGTCGAGGCGCTGCGCTCCCTCAATGCCGGCGAATGCCAGGTGGCAGGGTTTCACGTCCCGGCTCTCAGGGGCGCAGCTCCCGCGTTCGCGCGCGCGCTCAAGCCGCTGCTCAAGCCGGGGTTGCACCAGCTCATCGCCTGCGCGCGCCGCATGCAGGGCATGATGGTGCGCCGCGAGCACGCCTCTGCCGTGCGCACTTTCCCCGACCTCGTCGGCGAGCGCTTGCGCTTCGTCAATCGCCAGCCCGGCTCGGGCACGCGCATGCTGATCGCTCACCTCATGTCAGAGCACGGCATTGCGCCCGAGAGCCTGTCGGGCTATGCCGATCACAGCGAGCACTCGCACGTCGCGGTCGCCTTGTGCGTGGCGAGCGGCGTGGCGGACGCCGGCGTCGGCGTCGAGGCCGCGGCGCTGCAGTTCGGGCTGCACTTCGTACCGCTGGTGGAAGAGAGCTATTTTCTGGCCTGTCTCGATGCCAGCCTGCAGCAACCCGCGGTGCAGCGGCTGCGCGAGGTGCTCGCCGGTTCCCGCTGGCGCGAGATTCTCGGGCAGCTGCCCGGCTACCGCCCGGCGCCAGGCGCGGGCTCCCTGCTCGTGCTCGAGGATGCTCTGCCCTGGTGGCGGCACTGCCGGCCTGCGCACAGTTGATCCGCTTCGATCGCATGGAGTGGGCCGGGTCGTTTGGCGACCTCGGCACCTTCATCCCCTTCGTGGTCGCCTATATCGCGGTGGTGAAGGTCGATCCCTTCGGCATCCTGCTGTCGTTTGGCGCCGCGATGATTGTCTGCGGTCTCTACTACCAGACCCCCTTTCCGGTTCAGCCCATGAAGGCGATCGGCGCCGTAGCGGCCACTCAGGCTGCGCAGACCGCAACCATCACTCCGGCAACGCTCTACGGCGCGAGCCTCGCCACCGGCGTCATCTGGCTGGCACTGGGCCTGACCGGCACGGCGAAATACCTCGCCCGGCTCGTGCCCCGCTTCGTGGTGATCGGCATCGTGCTGGGACTTGGAATGGGTTTCATGCTGCAGGGAGTCAGATCGATGAGCGACGGCTGGATCATCGCCGCCGTCGGACTCACGGGAACCGTGCTGCTGCTGACCAACCGCGCGCTACCGGCGATGTTCCTGCTGCTGCTCTTCGGAATGATCTGTGGAGCGGTGCGCAATCCCGGGCTGCTGCAAAATCTGCTGGTGGCGCGGCCCGGGTTGCGTCTGCCGGGCTTCGCGCTCGGCGGCATTACGTGGCATGACCTCCTGATCGGCACCACGCTGCTCGCGCTGCCGCAGCTGCCGTTGACCCTCGGCAATGCGATCATCGCGATCCGCGAGGAAAACAACCGGCTGTTTCCCGACCGGGCCGTCGGCGAGAACACTGTGGCGGCCTCAACCGGGCTGATGAATCTGGCGAGCGCCGCGCTCGGGGGAGTGCCCATGTGTCATGGCGCGGGCGGCATGGCGGGGCACGTCGCCTTCGGCGCGCGGACCGGAGGCGCGCCGATCATCCTCGGGATACTGCTCGTGTCGCTGGCGTTCTTCTTCAGCGGCTCGGTCAGCGCCCTGTTCGAGCTGGTTGCCCAGCCCGCGCTCGGCGTGATCCTGTTCCTCACCGGCGCGCAGCTGGCGCTCGGCTCGTGCGATTTCAGCAAGGACAAGGGCGAGCGCTTCATCACTCTGGCCGTCGCGGCGTTTTCGATGTGGAACGTGGGTCTCGCGTTCCTGGCGGGTCTCGCGCTCGCCTTCATCCTGCGCCGCGGCTGGCTGCGCCTGTAGGCGCGCCGGCGGCTGCAGCCTCAGAACTGCCAGCTGACGGTCGCGGCGACACGCCTCGCCACCGGGTAGGGAAAGAGCTCCGCTGCCTGCCTCTGTGCCGCGAAGTAGCCGACGTCGATGCGCCAGCGCTGCCAGTCGAGAGCGAAGCCGGCGTTGCCGTAGAGGTAGTCGACGGCATGCTGCGGGTGGTGATCCGGCCGGCTCGCATAGTAGTAGCCGGCGGCGGCCGTGACATACAGCCCGCCGCCTCCCGGCAGTCGCTTGGGCAGCAGCCACTGTCCGGCAGCATCCGCAACGAGGGCGGGGCTGCGATACACCTCGTAGTAGTGATACCAGATCCCGGCGTATTGGTGCACCTCGGAGGTGTAGTGCACCGCGTTGGGGATCGCGCAGAGCGAGAGGGTATAGCGGTCGAGCCGGGTGAGCGCGATGGAAATCTCCTGGTAGTCGTCGGAGTGATGCGCGGGTCCGCCGACGAAATAGTCGGCGCGGCCACTCACCGTCGCGCTCCAGGCGTCGCTGAGGCTGAAGCGCTGGCCGACGTAGAGCTGCGATTCACCGTCGGTGCCCGGCTCGAGGTGGCTGTCGCGCGTCGAGGCCCAGACCCCGGCAAACGTGCCGGCAGCACTGCTCGCGTGCAGGTCCGCCTGCAGCGCGCCGTGGCCGTCGCTCTGCGAGACGCCGCGGTAGATGTAGTCGCTGGTCGCAGCGACGCTGCCGCCGATCGGTCCCGGGTCGGTCTGGGCGCGCAGCGGGTGCGGCACGAGCAGTGCCAGCGCGCAGGCGCACAGCCATAGCGGTTCCGCGAGCTGCCGCGGCACGCCGTTCAAGTTTGGTCCGTTTCAAGCATGCGGACGGGGTTATGCAAGGCGCCCTGAGGACGGCAGACGTATACTGAGGGCCTTATTATGCAGACGTTGAATCCGGGCGACAGCGCGACCGTGCAGCGCGTCGTTTCCGAGTACACGCGGTCGGCGTGCGTTCCCGCGTCCCGCCGCCTCCTGCCGGGCCTCGTGAGCCGGTGAGCGCTGATTCCTCAGAAGCGCCGCCGCCGGTCAGCAGCGAGGTCAGCGTCGACCGCTGGTCGCGCGGCACGACCGAGCACGCGACCGACCTCGTTGCCGAGGAGCGCCCGATCGCTCTCGTTTACCACGACGTGCCGCATGTCGTGATGCTGGCGACGCCGGCGGACCTCGAGGACTTCGCTACCGGCTTCACGCTGAGCGAGGCGCTGGTCGAGCGCGCCGATGAGATCCGCGGTGTTGAGGTGCGCCGTGGGGCTGACTCCGTCGACGTGCACGTCACCGTTGCCTGGGAGCGCTTCACGCAGCTGCTGCATCGCCGGCGCAACCTCACCGGGCGCACCGGCTGCGGTCTGTGCGGCGCGGAGACCGCCGCCGACGCCATCCGCGAGACCGGCGCGGTTCCCGCGGGCGTCGAGTTGACGAGCGCGGAGCTGCATGCCGCGATCGAGCAGCTCGGCGGCCTGCAGCCGATCAACGCCCGCACCGGCAGCGTACACGCGGCGGCATGGGTGGTTCCGGGGCAGGGTATCCAGCTGGTACGCGAGGATGTCGGCCGGCACAACGCGCTCGACAAGGCCATCGGCGCTCTGGTGCGGGGCGGCGCCGACCTGGCGGCTGGTTATATGCTGATGACCAGCCGCGCCAGCTACGAGCTGGTGCAGAAGTGCGCCACGGTCGGCATTCCGTTTCTCGCTGCGCTGTCGGCGCCGACGGCGTTCGCGGTGCGCCTCGCCGAGCGCTCCGGCATTACACTGGTCGCCTTCGCGCGGCGCGACCGGCATGTCGTGTACGCGCACCCACAACGACTGAAGCCTTAGAACCCATGAACCCGACGTCCCCGGCGCGCGGCCGGGCACTGATCTGCGGCTCGCTGGCCTACGACACCATCATGGTGTTTGGCGACCGCTTCGCCAATCACATCCTCCCCGACAAGATCCACATGCTGAGCGTGTCGTTCCTGGTGCCGCAATTGCGCCGCGAGTACGGCGGCTGCGCCGGCAACATCGCCTACAACCTTGCGCTGCTCGGCGACGCCGGCTACCCGATGGCGACGGTGGGGCGGGACTTCGGCCCGTACTACGAGTGGATGAAGAAGACCGGGGTGCCGGTCGATCACGTCCGTAGCGTCGATTCCGAGCTCACCGCCCAGGCGTTCATCACCACGGATCTGGATGACAACCAGATTACGGCGTTCCATCCCGGTGCCATGCAGCACTCGCACCTCAACCAGGTCGCCGACGCCGGCGATGTGGCCCTCGGGATCGTGGCCCCCGACGGGCGCGAGGGCATGATCCGGCACGCCGAGCAGTTTGCGGCGGCGGGCATTCCCTTCATCTTCGATCCCGGGCAGGGGCTGCCCATGTTCGGCGGCGAGGATCTCGAGCGCTTCATCGCCCAGGCCAGGTGGCTGACCCTCAACGACTACGAGTGGCAGCTGGTGCAGCAGAAGACCGGCTGGACGGCCGGCGAGCTCGTACGGCGCATCGCCGCCCTCGTCGTCACGCACGGCGCCGCCGGCTCGACGATTCACACGCGCGAGGAAGTCATCGAGATCCCGAGCGCGCCGGTGCGCGCCGTCATCGACCCCACCGGCTGCGGCGATGCTTACCGCGCCGGCCTCATCCATGGCCTGCTGCACGGGCTCGACTGGCGCGCCACGGGACATATCGCCTCGCTCATGGGGGCCATCAAGATCGAGTCGCGGGGCACGCAGAACCACCATTTCACCCGTGCGGGGTTCGAGCAGCGGCTGGCGGGGGCAATGGCGGCAGCAGGAGCCGCCCGACCTGCGGTAAAATGATATTTTTCGCGCGGCGCGCACAGGAAAGTACGCAAAAATGTCGAACGCTTACCTCTTCACCTCCGAGTCGGTCTCCGAGGGTCATCCGGACAAGATCGCAGACCAGATCTCGGACGCGGTCCTCGACGCGATCCTGAAGGAGGACCCGCGCGGCCGCGTCGCCTGCGAGACGCTCGTCAAGACCGGGGTGGTCATCGTGGCGGGTGAGGTCACCACCTCCGCCTGGGTCGACGTCGAGGCCCTGGTGCGCAAGACGGTGCTCGAGATCGGCTACGATTCCTCCGACATGGGCTTCGACGGCGCGAGCTGCGGCGTACTCAACATCATCGGCAAGCAGTCCCCCGACATCGCCCAGGGCGTCGACCGCAAGGACGAGCGCAAGCAGGGCGCCGGGGACCAGGGGCTGATGTTCGGCTATGCCACCAACGAGACCGACGTGCTGATGCCGGCGCCTATTACGCTGGCGCACCGCCTGGTGAAGCGCCAGGCGCAGGTGCGCAAGTCCGGCAAGCTCGAGTGGCTCCGTCCCGATGCGAAGAGCCAGGTGACGCTGCGCTACGAGGATCACGAGCCGGTGGGCCTCGAGGCGGTGGTGCTGTCGACGCAGCACAGCGACGAGGTGTCGACCAAGGTGCTGCGCGAGGCGGTGATGGAGGAGATCCTGAAGCCCGTGCTGCCCGCGAAGTGGCTCGACAAGCGCACGCGCTTTCACATCAACCCTACCGGGCGCTTCGTCATCGGCGGACCGGTCGGGGACTGTGGACTCACCGGCCGCAAGATCATCGTCGACACCTACGGCGGCTATGCCCGCCATGGGGGCGGCGCCTTCTCCGGCAAGGACCCCTCCAAGGTCGACCGCTCCGCGGCCTATGCGGCGCGCTACGTCGCCAAAAACATCGTCGCCGCGGGCCTCGCCGAGCGCTGCGAGGTGCAGGTGTCGTACGCCATCGGCGTCGCCGAGCCGACCTCGATCATGGTGGAGACCTTCGGCACCTCGCGCCTGTCGCGCGATCACCTGACGCAGCTGGTGCGCAAGCACTTCGACCTGACGCCCTACGGGCTGCGGGAGATGCTCGACCTGGTGCGCCCGATCTACCAGAAGACCGCGGCCTACGGACACTTCGGGCGCACCGAGCCGGAGTTTACCTGGGAGCGCACCGATCGCGCCGCGACGCTGGCCGAGGCGGCCAAGGGAGCGCGCGCGGCGTAAGCGAAGCTTCAGCCGCCGCACGGCGGCGCACACGGCACGCTGAGGAGCGTTGCGACGGGCCGGCGGAAGTCAAGTCCACCGCGCCTTGCCAGGCTCAGCGGCCGCTGTCATCCAACACGGCGCTCGCTCTTTCCTACGGAGTACCGAGTATGAACGCCACGCTCAAACCCACCGCTCACAAGTCCGACCAGCGCGTCGCCGACTTGAAGCTCGCCGACTGGGGGCGCAAGGAGATCGCGATCGCCGAGACCGAGATGCCGGGCCTCATGGCGATCCGCGAGGAGTTCGCGCCGACGCAGCCGCTGCGCGGCGCGCGCATCGCCGGCTCGCTCCACATGACGATCCAGACGGCGGTGCTGATCGAGACGCTGCAGGCCCTCGGCGCCGAGGTGCGCTGGGCCTCGTGCAACATCTTCTCGACCCAGGATCACGCGGCCGCGGCCATCGCCGCGCGCGGCACGGCGGTGTTCGCCTGGAAGGGCGAATCGCTAGACGACTACTGGGAGTACACCCACCGCATCTTCGAATGGCCGGCCGGCGGGCACGCCAACATGATTCTCGACGACGGCGGTGATGCCACGCTGCTGCTGCACCTCGGCGTGCGTGCCGAGAGCGATGCGGGCGTGATTGCCAAGCCCGCGAGCGACGAGGAGCGCGCGCTGTTCGCCGCGATCCGCGCACACCTCAAGAGCGACCCGAAGTGGTACTCGAGCCGCATCGGCCACGTGCAGGGCGTAACCGAGGAGACCACCACCGGCGTGAAGCGCCTGTACCAGATGGCCAAGGAGGGCAAGCTCGCCTTCCCGGCCATCAACGTCAACGATTCGGTCACCAAGAGCAAGTTCGACAACCTGTACGGCTGCCGCGAGTCGCTGGTCGATGCCATCAAGCGCGCCACCGACGTGATGATCGCCGGCAAGATCGCCGTGGTGTGCGGTTACGGCGACGTCGGCAAGGGCTGCGCACAGGCGCTGCGCGCGCTGTCGGCGCAGGTGTGGGTGACCGAGATCGACCCGATCTGCGCGCTGCAGGCGGCCATGGAAGGCTACCGCGTCGTGACCATGGACTACGCGGCCGACCAGGCCGACGTGTTCGTCACCGCCACCGGCAACTTCCACGTGATCACCCACGATCACATGAAGCGCATGAAGCACAATGCAATCGTCTGCAACATTGGCCACTTCGACAGCGAGATCGACGTGGCGAGCCTCAAGCAGTACCCGTGGGAGAACATCAAGCCGCAGGTCGATCACGTGATTCTGCCGGACGGCCGGCGCCTCATCCTGCTCGCCGAGGGGAGGCTGGTGAACCTCGGCTGCGGCACGGGGCACCCGAGCTATGTGATGAGCTCGAGCTTCGCCAACCAGGTGATCGCGCAGGTCGAGCTCTTCACCAACACGCAGAAATACCCCGTCGGTGTGTACGTGTTGCCGAAGCTCCTCGACGAGAAAGTGGCGCGGCTGCAGCTGAAGAAGCTCAACGTGGAGCTGTCGCAGCTCACCGATGCCCAGGCGCGCTACATCGGCGTGGAACGGGCCGGGCCGTACAAGCCAGACCACTACCGTTACTGATGGGCGCTGCAACGACGACTGCCGGCACCTCGGCGGCTCCAGCCGCAGCGGATCTGCCGCGCGCCGCGGGGGGCGCGATCCTGCTCGACGGCAAAGCGGTGGCCGCGAGGGTGCGCGCCACTGTGGCGCAGCGTGCCGCTGAGTTCGCGGCGCGTTCTGGGCGCGCACCCGGGCTCGCGGTAGTGCAGGTGGGCGAGGATCCGGCCTCGAGCGTCTACGTACGCAACAAGCGCAAGTCCTCGGTCGAGGCCGGTATCGAATCCTTCGCGCACGATCTGCCCGCCGCGACCCCCGAGTCGCAGATTCTCGCGCTGGTGCACGCGCTCAATCACGATGAGCGCGTCGACGGCATCCTGATCCAGCTGCCGCTGCCGAAGGGCGTCAATGCCGACCGCGTCATGGACGCCGTCGACCCGGCCAAGGACGTCGACGGTTTCCACCCGCTCAACACGGGGCTGCTGGCGCAGAAGCGCCCGCGGCTGCGGCCCTGCACCCCGTTCGGGGTGATCAAGCTCGCGGAAGCGTACGGCATCGCGCTCGTGGGGCTGCGCGCCACGGTGGTCGGCGCCTCCAACATCGTCGGGCGGCCGATGGCGCTCGAGCTGCTGCTGGCACGCGCCACCGTGACGGTGTGCCACACCGGAACGCGCGACCTGCGCGCGGAGGTGGAGCGCGCCGAGGTGCTGGTCGCGGCTGTCGGCAAGGCCGGGTTCATCCCCGGGGAGTGGGTGCGTGCGGGCGCGGCGGTATTCGACGTCGGCATCAACCGGACCCCCTCCGGCAAGCTGGTCGGCGACGTCGAGTTCGAGCGCGCTGCGGAGCGTGCCCGCTGGATCACGCCGGTGCCTGGGGGCTTAGGTCCCATGACCATCGCCATGCTCCTTTCCAATACCGTCGATGCGGCCTCGCTCAGAGCCGGGAGGCGGGAATAAAAACGCCCCCGCCCGAGTCTTCTTCAGGAGTCGCACCGGGCGGCTCCCGGCGAGGCAGTTTGGGATCCATCGATGGATGACAGACGCAGTCGCTTCGAGGCGCTGGTCATGCCGCACCTCGACGCGGCGCATCGGCTGGCGCGCTGGCTGTGCCGTTCCCCGGGGGACGCGGACGACATCGTGCAGGAGGCGTTCATGCGCGCGTACCGCGCCTTCGACACGCTGCGCGGGCCCGACGCCCGCTCCTGGCTGCTGGCGATCGTGCGCAACTGCCATCTGAGTGCGCTCGCGGATCGCCGGCGGCGCGCCTACGAGCCGCTCACCGAGGAGCACGAGACGCAGCCCGCGGCCGGCGCCGCAGCGCCGCTGCCCGACCCGGAGAGCGCTTCCATCGAGCGCGACGAGCGGCGTACGCTCGCGCGACTCATCGCCGCGCTCCCCGAGGAGCAGCGCGAGGTATTGCTGTTGCGCGAGCTCGAGGACATGAGTTACCGGGAGATTGCCGTCGTGGCCCAAGTGCCGATCGGTACGGTGATGTCGCGCCTGGCGCGGGCGCGCGCCGCGCTCAAGCTGACCTGGCTCGAGGCTGAAGGAGAGCCGCGTGCAGTGCGCTGAGACTCTGCGCGTCCAGGCCGCTTTCGACGGCGAGCTCGACGCGGTGTCCGCCGCCGCGGTCGAGCGCCACGCCGAGCACTGCCCCGAGTGCCGCGCGCTGCGCGGCCATCTCGAGCGCACCCAGGTGCGGATTCGCCGCGATCTCGACTACGGCCAGGCATCGCCGGAGCTGCGCGCGCGCGTGGCGCGCATGCTCGACGCCGAGGACGCCGCCGCGAGGCGCGCGCAGCGGCCGGCGTGGCGGGCGCGCCCCTTCTGGCTCGGGTCGGTGGCCGGCGCGGGAGCTGCGCTCGCCGCGAGCGTGGCCGTCGTGTTGCTCGCGCCGCTGCTCTCCACGCGGCTTCCCGATGAGCTCGTCGCCGCCCACCTGCGCTCGCTGCGGCCGGGCCAGCTCACGGCGGTGATTTCCACCGACCGGCACACCGTGAAGCCCTGGTTCGCCGGGCGCGCGGACGTCTCCCCGGTGGTAGCCGACTTCGACGCACAAGGCTACCGCCTGATCGGCGGCCGGGCGGACTCTCTCGATCGGCAACGCATGGCGGTGCTGGTCTACGAGCACGGCGCTCACGTCATCAACGTGTTCGCCTTCGCGCCCCCCCGCGGGGTCCTGCCCGCCGAGCTCAGCCGGCGCGGCTATCACATCTCCTGCTGGCGCGGTGGCGATCTCGGCTATTGCGCCGTGTCGGACGCCGGCTGGGAGGAGCTGACGGCCCTCAGGCAACTCCTCGAGGGGTTGGCCGCGCGTGATGCGCGCTGACGACTAAGCCGGCCCGGGAATAAAACGCACCTGCGATGAGTCTCCTACACACACATGTGCTGGAGGAGACCGAGATGCCTGACGAGATTCCCGTCGTAGCGCGCCGCAGCGCGCTCAAGTGCCTGGGGTTCGGCGCCGCCGGTACACTGTTCGCGCTCGCGGGCGGTGTCTTGACGCCGACTTCCCTGCTCGCAGCCGCCGCCGATCCCAAGGGCACCGCGCGGCTCGGCAAACCCCTGTTCGTCCAGATCAGCGACACGCACATCGGCTTCAACAAGGAAGCGAATCCGGATGTGACCGCGACCCTGTCGCGCAGCATCGACCTGGTGAACGGTCTGCCGCAGCAGCCCGAGCTGATCATTCACACCGGGGACATCACCCACCTGTCGAAGCCC
>DATMMK010000081.1:0-25993 GCA_035569755.1 Steroidobacteraceae bacterium | reverse complement strand
CAGGCGACCAGCATCTGCTGCTTGTTGCCGACCAGCGCGTACAGCTCGCGCTTGGAAACGCGCGCGCGGCTCGCGATCTCGAGCGTGCTGGCCGCCGCGTAGCCGCTCTTCATGAACGCTTCGAAGGCGGCCTCGAGGATGCGCTCGCGTACCGCGCCTTCCGCGGTCGGCTTCTGCTGCCCTCTCGACACTGCCTTGGTCATCATCAGCATGGTACCCGAGGGCGGCGATGCGCTCGACATCGCCGCTGCGCTCAGAGGTAGCGCACGACCTTGAGCAGTACGCTCCCGGCCTGCGGCAGGGAGCCGAAGTCCGTATGACGCCCGCCCGCGTCGATGAGAATGAGACCGCCGATCGTCCAGCGATCCGACAGGTAGTAATCGGCGCCGAGCTGCAGCCGCGTCGAGCCGTCGGTGAGGTCGGTCTCAGTGAAGCCGCTCACTTCGAGCCTGGGCACGAAGGCATCGACCCAGTCCATCCTGAGAAAGGCGAAGCGGCGGCTGATCAGGTCCTGTTGGTCCGCCGCATACTGCCGCACGTACCAGAGCGCGCCGGCGATCGGTGCGGAGGGCCCCGCGGCGCTCCCGGTGCGGAACCACTCATCCCAGTCCGCGCCGCTGAATCCCGCCTCGCTGAAGAGGAACTCGAGATTGAAGGTGATCCTGGGAAGCGCAGTCGTGTAGGAGGCGCCGACCGCGACCTGGTTGCGGAAGGCTGGCGCTCCCAGGCCCGGCAGCACATTGGCCGCGGCGGCCGGCAGGCTCCCGGTGGCGCGGCCGAAGGCGAGGGCGTCTGAGCTCACCGTGCCCTGCCGGCCGCCCGACCACTCGAGGTAGGTGACGACGCTCTTGCCGATGTTCTCGGCGAGGTTTGCGCCGAGGCGCACTCGTCCCTGGGAAGCGTAGGCGAGGAGCTCCGGGCTGAAGTCGTCGGCGACGTCGACGGTGCCCTTCAAGAGCCAGCGGTCGTGCGCATTGGTGCGATCGAACATCGGGTTGAAGCTGCGCAGATCAAAGGAGTTGTAAATGGGACTGTTCGAGGCGACCGCCGGCGCGTAGACGGTCGTGAGGGAGCCGCGCGTCCACACGCGCTCGGCACGCAGCATCAGCGTGCCGAGGCGGTCCTCCCGCAGCACCACCGGGTCGACGGAGAGCGGCTCGACCACCGCGCGCGTCTTGAAGAAGTCGGTCGGATTGAAACCCAGCGCGACGCCGCTCTTGAGGTTGATGCGGCCGACATCGAGGAACAGCCCATCGAGGGGTTCCCAGCCCAGGTACGCCTCCCGCAGATCGTTCGTCAGGCTCTCGTGGTTCGGGAAGCCGAGTCCGTCCTGGGCGCGCAGGTTGAGGCGGCCGCTGTAGAGGAGGCGCAGGCCCTCGCCCACGTGCCACTCACTGCGCACGTCGAGCAGCGCCCGCTCCTCCCAGCGAGGCTGCGCGGGCGGAGGCGGTGCGGGCAGGAGGTCGTTCTCGAGCCACGAGCCGGTGACCGCGTCTTCGAAGAAGATCCTCCGCGTTGCGCCCGCGGCGACCGGGGTCGCGGCCGGCGGGGGTGTCTCGGCGGACGGCGGGATGAGAGTGAGATCCTTGTCCTCCGGGGGAGGATCCGCCGCGCGCGCCGCCGCGGTTGCCGCGAGGAGCAGCGCCAGCAGGGCGAGGATCTGCGGCGCGCGCCTCATCTGGCCTGCAGGTGCGGCAGGTAATCGCGCTGGAACCAGGCTTCCGGAATCTCCTGGTAGGCGTACTCACCCAGGGTGGCGGTGGTCGCGAGCGAGGAGTCCACCGCGTCGATGATGACCACCTCGGTGGGCCGGTTCGCGCCGAGCTGCTGGGCGAACTTGCGGAAGTAGGCGATCTTCAGCAGACGTCCGCTGTCGGCGTAGAACTTGCCCTTGACGGGAAAGAAGGTCCCCTGCTCGACCCAGTACTCGACGCGGTTGTAGGTCGCGAGGTCGTTGCTCGCCTGGAGCTCGAGATGCCAGCATTTGCGCGGCTGGCGCGTGGCGTCGTCGATGGTCTCCGTCCCCACGATGTTCGGGGTGTAGTCGGCGGCCAGGTTCACCGTGAGGATGTCGCCGATAGCCGCCTGCCCGATGAGGCGCTGCTGCGCCGATATCCGCACGCTGACCTTCGAGTTCGGGTCGTAGAACCAGAGCGAGTGTCCGTCGAGCAGCACACGCTTGCCGGCGTCGCGCGCGGGCTCCACGTACTGCACCAGGTTGCGGAACTGCCCCGTCGCGCCATCCTCCTTGGAGTAGACGACCAGCGAGTCGTGATCGCGCTCCTGGCCGCTCAGGTACTCGGTGAGCCGGAGCGTCGAGCGGAAGGGCCGATCGGGATTGCGCACCTTGTCGGTGGCGACGATGATTTCCTGTGCGGTCTGTGCCTCGGCGGCCGCGGCCATGGCGAGCCACACGGCCACGGGGAGGATTGCCATCCAGTGCTTCCTGTAGCTCATGACGCCCTCACACGTGTCGCAAAGCGTCGACCACTGGCAAGCGGGCCGCGCGGTTGGCCGGCAGCAGCGCCGCCAGCGTGGTGACGATCGCAAGTCCGAGCCAGGCCCCGCCGACGAGCGCAGCGCGTCCGGCGACATCGAGCCGCAGCGGCACCGCGGTGGCGTTGCCGGGCGGTATCCAGGTGAGGCCCGCGTGATTGACCAGCGAGGCAACGGCGAGCGCGAGCACCGCGCCGACTGTCGCACCGATTGCCCCGATCAGTACCCCTTCCACGGTGAACTGCGAGCGGATGCCGGCGCGTCGCACGCCGAGGGCGCGGATGGTTCCGACCTCGTTGGTGCGCTCCATCACGTTCATGGTCATGGTGTTGACCACCGCGAACAGCACGATCACACCCATGACCAGCGCGATGAACAGGAAGATGGCGCTGAACATGCTCTTGACCTGACCGTAGAAGGGCGAGAGCTCGCCGAAATCGCGCACCTCGAGATCGAGGTGTTTTTCCTTGAAGAGCGTGGTCAGCCGGGCGCGGGCCGTGGGCAGGTCCTCACTGCGACGCAGCTGCAGCACGATGCCGGTGGCCTTGTGCTCGCCGCGGCCGTAGACGAGCTGCTGGGCCAGGCCGAGCGGCATCGCCACGAAGTTGTCGTCGAGCTCCTTGACTCCCTGCGGCTCGGCGCCGCCGACCGCGAGCTGCACCACGTTGGGCGCGCCGCCGGCGGTCGCGGCGAGGAGGTCGATCTGCGGACTTGGACTCGAGCCCTGGGGGCCGGTGGTGAGATCGCGCGCCGCGAGCTCGGTAAGCTCGCGCTGCGGCGCACCGGTCGCAGCTGCGGCCTCACCAGAGGACGGCCGCGCTGCCGGCAGCGCCGGGCAGCCGTGCAGGCCGAGCGGCCCACAGAGTCCGAGCACCCGGGCGAGTCCGACTCCGATCTCCCCGCGTGAGGGATCGTCATCGGACATGCGCCGGTCGGGCACATAGCCGGCGCTGGCACGGAATTCATCCCACTGCCGCATCCGCTCACGGCTCGAGGGGATGAGGCCGGTGCCGAGGAAGGTCTTCGAGGCCTCGACGCTGCCGCTGAAATTGCCGGCGATGCCGACCAGCGACTGCGTCGGGGTGATCACGTTGATCATCGGCCCGACCACCGGGTCGCGCTCGATGAGTCCGATGACGTCCTCGTAGCGGTCGATGCCGTAGGCGGCAGGATTGCCGGCCCCGAGCAGGAAGTACCCCGAGCGGAAGACAGTCAGGTGTCCGATCCGCTGTACGTTGTTGGTCTCGAGGCCCGCGAAGATGTAGGCGGCGAAGCCGCCGAAGAGCAGCAGCGACAGCGCGCCTGCGGCCACCGCCGATCCGGTCATCAGCGAGCGGCGGAGGTTGCGCAACATGTTGCGAAAGGCAATCTTGAGCAGCAGGTTCATCGCCGGTCTCCTTTGCGCTGTTCGACCAGCTCGCCGTCGCGGATCACGAAGGTCTCGTCGGCGTGCGACATGAGCTGTGGGTCATGGGTCGCGAAGATGAAGGTGGTGCGCGACTGCACCTGCACGCGGCGCATCAGCTCGATGATCGACGCGCCGGTGGCGGAGTCGAGGTTGGCCGTCGGTTCGTCTGCGAGCACCACCTGCGGCTCCTTGACGAGCGCGCGCGCGATCGCCACCCGCTGGCGCTGCCCTCCGGAGAGCTCGTTGGGGCGCTGGCGCGCCTGGGCGCCGAGGCCGACCGCTTCGAGCATCGCCAGCGTGCGGCGGCGCCGCTCCGCCGGCGGCATGCCGACCAGCAGCAGCGGGTACTCGACGTTCTCGTAAGCCGAGAGCACGGGCACCAGGCTGAAGGTCTGGAAGATGAAGCCGATGTTGCGTGCGCGGAAGTCCGACAGCGCATCGTCCGGGAGCGCCGCGATGTCCTCGCCGCACACCTCCAGCGAGCCGCTGCTCGGTGAGTCGATGCAGCCGATGAGGTTGAGGAGGGTGGTCTTGCCGCTGCCGGATGCACCGACCACCACCGAAAAGCGGTGCGACGGGATCTCGAGGCTGATGCCGCGCAACGCCGGCACCTCCAGTGTCCCCGATCGATACGTCTTGGCCACCTGGCGCAACCGGACCACCGGCGCCGCCGGATTCGCGGCTGTCGCCGCCGTCACCCATACCGCTGCTCGTGCCACCTGACTCACTCCATGCTGTGTTGATGGTACCCATAAGTACCAATGTGGCCATACTACGGTACTAATGAGTACCAAGTCAACCGGGAGTGCGATGAGGCGAGGCGCAGGGGCGCCGGAAGGAGCGAGAGTTACCGGGGCGGAGTTACCGCGGGTTCGATTCCGCCTGAATCGCCCGGTGCTCCTTCAGGATCTCAGCCACCCGCTCGATCGGCAGTGCCTCCACCGTGTGTCCGCTGCCGGTGGTCGTCGTCGCCCTGAGCATGGAGTTGTAGATCGCCTCTTCGGTGGCCTCGATCGCGGCCTCGAAGAGCGGTGACATCGCGAGAGTGTTCACCACTTCCGTCCGGCGCGTGAGCGCGGCGTCGTTCGCACGGATGCGCACCTGCGGCGCGGTCGAGAAGGCGATGGAGTAGTCGCCGCTGCCGTTGGACGCCGAGCTCCCGGTGCGTGCCATTCCGAGCAGCGCCCGCGCCGCCAGGCGCTTGAGCTCGCGCGCATCGAGGGGCGCATCGGTCGCGACCACGATCATGCAGGAGCCGTCAGCCTTGTCAGGGATGGCGGGCGCGTTTGCGGCCTGGTCGCGCAGGTAGTACTGGCCGAGCTCGACTCCGACCGGCGCCCCGGCGATTGCGAGTACGCCGCCGAAATTCGTCTGCACCAGGACGCCGACGGTGTAGCCGCCGACACCTGCCGGCAGGCGGCGCGACGCCGTGCCGATGCCGCCCTTCCATCCGAAGGCCACGGTCCCCGTACCGGCGCCGACGGCGCCTTCCTCGACCGGGCCGCCGCGGGCGTTCTTCAGGGCCGCGAACACGTCTTCGGGCGTGATGTGGCGGCCGCGGATATCGTTCAGGTACCCGTCGTTGGTCTCGCCGACGACCGGGTTGATCGAGAGCACGTCCTCATTACCCGGCAGCTGCAGCATGTAGCTGATCAGGGCATCCGCCACACGCGGCACCGCGACCGTCGAGGTGAGGAGGATCGGGGTCTCGATCTCGCCGAGCTCCTCCACCTGGGTGACGCCCGTCAGCTTGCCGTAACCGTTGCCCACCGAGATCGCGCCCGGCACCTTCTCGCGGTAGAGGTTGCCGGGATGCGGCACGATCGCGGTGACACCGGTGCGGATGTTGTCTCCGCGCACGAGCGTCGTCTGTCCGACCGTGACACCCGCTACGTCAGTGATGGCATCGAGGGCTCCCCGAGGCAGCACTCCCACCTTGAGTCCCAGGTCCGGAGCGCGGGGACGCGGCGGGGCGTCGGCCTGGGCGGCGCCGGTCACCATGAGGAGGATCGCGACGGCGGCGAGATGCTTCCCGGGCATGCCCGTAAGCATATACTCCCGGCACTATGAACGAAGCCGTCACGCTCGCTCCAACCGAATCCCACGAGCTCAGCCGCTCGCTCCGTCCCCGCCACGTCGCCATGATCACCATCGGCGGCATCATCGGCGCCGGGCTCTTCGTCGGCAGCAGCGTGGCCATCAAGGCCACCGGTCCCGCCGTCATCATCAGCTACACGCTCACCGGGACCCTGTTGCTGCTCGTGATGCGCATGTTGGGTGAGATGGCCGTCGAGATGCCGCAGGTGCGCTCGTTCACCGAGTTCACGCGCGCGACGCTCGGCAACTGGGCCGGCTTCTCGGTCGGCTGGCTCTACTGGTACTTCTGGGTGACGGTGATTCCCGTCGAGGCGATCGCTGGCGCCGGGATCATCCGCGACTGGATCCCGCTCCCGGAGTGGGTCATCGGCACTGCGCTGATGGTGTGCATGACGGCCGTGAACCTCATGTCCGCGCGCGCCTACGGCGAATTCGAGTTCTGGTTCTCCTCCATCAAGGTCGCGGCGATCATCTCCTTCATCATCGTGGTCGGCGCCCATGCCTTTGGCTTCCGCTCCCCGAGCGGGCCGACGTTCTCGAACCTGACCGCTTACGGAGGCTTTGCGCCGCTCGGCTGGTTCGCGGTGCTCGCGTCCGTGACCACGGTCATCTGGTCGATGATGGGCGCCGAGGTCGTGACCATCGCCGCGGCGGAGTCGCCCGAGCCGGCGCGCGCGGTGGCGCGCATGACCTCCACCATCATCAGCCGCATTCTCCTTTTCTATGTGCTGTCGGTGTTTGTCATCACCTGCGCCGTTCCCTGGACTAAGGTGGTGCCGGCGCAGTCGCCCTTCACTCTGGCGCTCGATGAGGTGCACTTCCCCTACGCGAGCTCCTTCATGGCGGCGGTGGTGCTCACCGCGGTGCTCTCCTGTCTCAATTCCTGTTTCTACATCGCCTCGCGCGTACTGTTCGTGCTCGCGACCCGCGGCGACGCGCCGCGCTGGCTGGTGCGCACCAACGCCCGCCACGTGCCGGCCCGCGCCGTGATGCTCGCGAGCCTGTTCGGCTTCGCCGGCGTGATCGCCGCCATTCTTTCGCGTGAGGGCGTGTACGTGTTTCTGACCAACTCTTCCGGCGCCATCATCGCGGTCATCTATTTCATGATCGGGGTGTCGCAGGTGGTGTCGCGCAGGGCGCGCGAGCGTCAGGGCCTGCCGCCGCCGGCACTGCCGATGTGGCTGTTTCCGTGGCTGAGCTATGTCGGCATCGCCGGCATGGCCTCGGTGCTGGTGGCGATGGCGTTCACGCCCTCGCACCGCGCCGAGCTCTGGACCAGCGCCGTGTCGATCGCCGTCGCGCTGCTCGCGTACGTGGTCTTCAGGCGCCCCCGGGCCGTGGCGTCCCCCGTGGCGGAGTCCACTCCCGCACAAGGCGGTTGAGGGTGCCTTAGTCCTGCGCGCGCAACGTCTGCTCGAGCGCTTCGAGCAGCAGGTCGGCGTGCTGCGTCTCGAGGGTGAGCGGCGAGCGGATCTTGAGCACATCGCCATGGCGGCCGGTGGAGCCGACGAGCACACCGCGACGGCACATGCCGTTCACCACCCGCCGGGTCTCGGCCGCGCCGGTGAGCCCGCTCGCCTCGTTGTGGCGCAGCTCCACTCCGACGAACAAACCCGCGCCCCGCACTTCGCTGATCGCGGGATTGCGCGCGGCGAGCGCAGCGAGGCCGCGCTTCAGGTACTCACCCGTGCGGCGGGCGTTCTCGAGCAGATTCTCGCTGCGGATGACCTCGAGCACCGCCAGCGCCGCGGCGCACGACACGCTGTTGCCCCCGAAGGTATTGAAGTAGTGCCGGCGCTTGGCGAAGCGCGCGAAGACATCGGGCCGCGCTGCGACCGCGGCGACCGGATGTCCGTTGCCCATGGGCTTGCCCATCGTCACAAGATCCGGCACCACGCCGTGGCGCTGGAAGCCCCACATCGTCTCCCCGAGCCGCCCGAAGCCCGGCTGCACCTCGTCGGCGATGAAGAGTCCGCCGGCCGCCTGCACGTGGCGCACTGCCTCGGCGAGAAAGCCCTTGGGATCCGGGTACACGCCGTCGCTCGCGAAGATCGTGTCGACGAGCAGCGCCGCGAGGCTCACCCCCTCGGCGCGCATGCGCTCGAGGCACTCGCGCACGGCCTCGCCGAAGGCTGCCGGACCGCCGGCGCCCGCGGGCGAGGGCACCGCGTACACGCCCGGCCCGAGCGGCCCGCCGTCCTCGGGTGACATGCCGGAGAGGACGTCGGTCACGCCGTGGTAGGAGAAATCCGTGATGATGAATCCGCTGCCGCCGGTCACCGCCTTGCTGAGGCGCACCGCAAGATCGTTGGCCTCGCTCCCGGTGCAGGTGTAGACGACGTTGCCGAGCTCGCCCGGCAGGGTGGCGAGCAGCTGCTCGGCGAGCTCGAGCGGCTGCTCGGCGAGATAGCGGGTGTGCGTGTTGAGCGTGCGCGCCTGGCGCGCCAGCGCCTCCACGACGTACGGGTGGCAGTGCCCCACCACCGGCACGTTGTTGTAGGCATCGAGGTAGCGGCGGCCGTGCGCGTCGTACATCCACACGCCCTCGGCGCGCACGATCTGGAGCGGCTGCTCGTAGAAGAGCCGGTAGGTCGGCGAGAGCACGCGCGCGCGGCGTTCCAGGATGGCGGATTGATCCACGGGCGGTTGAGTCGTCACAGCCTGAACTCCTCGAGCAGCAATCGGTCGGCCATGTGCAGCCGCGTGCCCATGAAATCCTCCGCCAGCGGCTTGAAATGGCCGCTCGCCGGGTTGCGCTGCACGTGCCACTCGTGAATGACCACTGTCATCACGAGCCGTGCGGCAGTGAGCGCGCCGAGCAGCGCCAGCTCCGCTGGCAGGAGCGGCACGCGCTCATGATAGCCGCCCGTGACGTCGAGAACCGCGGCGCGCGCCTCGGCCGGATCGACGCACTCCGGGGGGATGAGCTCGGCGGCCGTGACCGCCACGTCCGCGATCAGGGCGGTGCGGGTCATGTCACCGAAGTCGATCACCCCCGTCACGCGGCTCTCGTCGGCGGGGTCCACCAGGATGTTGAGGGGATTTAGGTCGTTGTGCACGACCTGGTGGCGCAGGTGCGGCAGCTGCGAGTCGATGCGGCTGGCGAGTCGCTCGATGAGCCCGGCGGCGGCAGGCCGGAATGGGAAGCGCGGCAGCTCATCGAGGAGCGAGCGCATGTGGCCCGTATGGCGCAGGTCCCAGACGACCTTGCGCTCCGCGGCCGGGTGCTCGAAGCCGCGCAGCGCGAGCGCGAGGCGCGCGCCGATCCGGCCGCAGGCGGCCCTCTGCGGCGGCGAGCGCCGCGCCGCACCGAGCAGTCTTCCCGGGAGATAGCTCAGGACACGGGCGGTGCGCTGCGCGCCGCCTTCGTCGACGAAGCGAACGTAAGCGCCCCCGCGGCGTTCGCGCAGCACGCGCGGACACGGCAGGGCGGGATCGGCTCTCTCGATGTGCAGGAGTGCCGCGGTCTGAAAGTCCGTCTCGGCAGGGCTCTCGGCCGGGTTTGCGATCTTGAGGACGTATTCGGCGCCGCCGGGAGCGGCGAGGCGGAAGTTCTCGTCACGCTCACCTGTCAGCCGCGACGCCTCGGGCTCGAGGCCGTAACGCTCGCGTACCAGGTCGAGGGCGCGCGCGATCGCGACCGGCTGCGCCGGCGCGACCATCGTAGCGAACAGAGCATCGAGGTCGGCGTCCACGCGGCAGGAACACTCCCCGGACCTCACCCAGGATGGTGGTTTTACTGTTTCCTACCTGCTTTGGGAATAGACCTCACGGATGGCTTCAACCACGAAGTCTGGCCTGTCGAAGGCGGTGTATTCGGAGCTTTTGTGCGCTACCCGGCGGGCAGCTGCACGCCGGCCTGGGTGGGGCCGCGCATCACGCGCGAGTGGATGACCGAGACCGGGAGGCCGAGCGCGGTGTGGTAGTTGGCGAGCTTCAGGTAGCAGCTCTGGCCCGCATAGAGCGTCGCGCCGCTGTAGCTCATGACCTGCTTGCCGTCGAGCCATGCCTGGAAGTAGCCGTCGCTCCCGGATGACCACAACATGTGATAAACGAAGTCGTACCACACATCGAATTGCACCGCGCCGATGGCGACCCGGTAGAAGCCCGGATCGCTGGGTGAGTTGACCACCTGCGGGCCGCCGGCGATCCACAGCTCGAGTCCGGTGGGGAGCGAGACGATCTGGAAGTTGGCCTGTCCGCTGCCGCCCGTGTTGTGGAAATCGAATACTACGCCCCAGTTGAGGCCGAGCAACTGCGCGAGCGGAACGACATAGCCGTCCGGGAACATGAGCGAATCTGCCCACCACTCCTCCTGACCCTGGTGGCAGTACGCCGCTGATGGCGGCAGCGCGAGGTCGGCACGCTCGTCGACCCCGCTGCCGAAGAGGTTGATGTCGCCCGGTTCCGTCGTCAGCTCGACGGCGGTCGGACCGGCGCGTCCGGGCGCGACGATCATCGCGCGATCGGGTGCCGCCGCCTGCAGTACGAAGCCACAATCGTTGGGTGCGTAGGGGAAATTGCAGGACCAGCTGCTGGTCGGCGTCGGTGGGCTCGGCGGGCCGGGAGGGCTGCCTGTTCCAGCCGGTGGAGCGTTGATCTGCACGCTGACTGGAGCGGGCGAGCAGGCCGGCAGTATCGCCGGCAGGAACACAGTGAAGCCAAGTGTCAGCAATGCGCGCGCAAGCGATCCGTGCATGAGGTCTTCCCATGATGGGGGAGCGCGCTATCCCTGGCCGAAAACTGCACGGCCGCGCGCAGGAGCTTTATTATTGCGCGCACTCGCGCGGGCGGGTTCCTGTCGCCACCTCGCGACCCTGCGGCGCGGTCGGAGCTACTCCAAATGCACTTTCTGCTCACGTATGAGTTCGTGCCGGACTATCTCGAGCGCAGGCCGCTGCACCGCTCCGAGCATCTGCGTCTCGCCTGGGACGCGCACCGCCGCGGTGAGCTGGTGCTGGCAGGCGCGCTCGCAGACCCCGTGGACAGCGCCGTGCTCCTGTTTCAGGGCGAGAGCGACCGGGCCGCGCGCGCCTTTGCCGCGAGCGACCCGTATGTGAAGGCGGGGTTGGTGAGACGCTGGGCGCTGCGTCCCTGGACCACGGTCGTGGGTGAGATGGCGGCCGCTCCGGTGCGGCCGCCCGCTTGAGCGGGCCGTCCGCCTACTCCCGACGGCCCGTGCGCGTCGAGGCCTCCGGGCTTGGCGCGCGCCGCAGGTCCGTGAGATCGTGGCACGTTCGCCCAGCGCGACCGGACGCCGCAAGGAGAGCCCATGCTGCAGATTGCCGTCATCAATGAGTCCACCGCCGTCGCCGACGGCCCCGTCCAGCAGATGATCCCGGCCTTCAGCACTCAGTGGAACACGGACCTGAACGCGCAATGGGGCGTCGGAGCCGCACAATTCGTCTTCACGCCGAAGGGCACCACGCCCGCCGCCGGCGCTTGGTGGGTGGTGTTTCTCGATAACAGCGATCAGGCCAACGCGCTCGCCTATCACGATCTGACCAACGAAGGCCTGCCGATCTCGAAGATCTTCGCCAAGACGATCCAGGCCGACAACGCGAGCCTGAGTGTCGGCGCTACGCATGAGATCTGCGAGATGGCGGTCGACCCGTGGCTGAACAGCGCCTACCAGGACTCGCAGGGAGTGTTCTGGGCGGGTGAGGTGTGCGATCCGGTCGAGGACGACCAATACGGCTATACGATCGGCGGGATCCTGGTGAGCGACTTCGTCACACCGAACTGGTTCGGGCACAAGGACGCGCAGGGACCCGTCGACAAACAGGGACGCGCGCAGTCAGCCTTCCAGGTGCTGAGCGGCGGCTATGCGCAGAAGTGGGATCCGCAGGCGGGCTGGCAGCAGGTCACGGGTGCCCTCGCGATGCGCTTCCCACGCCTCGCCAACGCGCCCAGGGGGTCGCGACGCGAGCGGCGCGCGCGGCAGTGGCGGCACTGGAAACGCAGTGAGCACCGCTTCGGAGGGTAGGTTACCCCGCGCCCTCGACGGCGAGCTCGACCGGAACGTTGTTACGCGTTGCGTGCGAGTAGGGACAGATCTTCTCGTGCGCCTCGCGCACCAGGGCCTCGAGCTCTCCCTGCGCAATCGTCGCGTCCCTGACGTGCAGCTTCACCGCGATGCCGAATCCGCCCAAGTCCCGCGGCCCGATCGATACGCTGCAGGTGACGGTCGCGCCCTTGGCGTTTTTCTTTTTCTGGGCCGCGACAAAATCGAGCGCCCCGCCGAAGCAGGCGGCGTAGCCGACCGCGAACAGATGCTCGGGGGTGGTCGTGTCGGGTCGACCCGGGCCACCCATGGCCTTCGGTACCGAGAGATTGACCGAGACGGAATGATCCGCCGCTTCCCCGTGACCGTTGCGGCCGCCGGTTACCGTTCCGACCGCCGTGAACAAGGGCTTGATGGTGTCCATGAGTCGCTCTCCTTTGGTTAAATGTTCCCATGACGCCCGGCCAATTTACAGCCGGGCTGCGCCCGCCAGCACTCGCACCCCGTCGAGTCGCGCGCGCTGATTCTCTCCGGCGAGATCACTCGCTCGTGCGTTATCTCCTCGCGCGCAAATAGCTCCCGGGTGGATCCCCGCCGCAGGCCTGAGCGTGGCCGTACCGGGCGGCCACGCTCTGTCTGCGCCCGGCGACGTGACGCTGAATCGCGGAAAGTGAGCTAGGATCTTGGAAAACGGGAGTGCGCAGTGAGCCGGGTCGACGTGACGATCGCGGTTGGAAGGGACTCTCGCGACCGCATCCATGAGGTCGCCACCATCTGTCGTGCTCTCGGATTCGGGCATACCTCGACGCATTCCGACCTCGGGGTCCTCGTCGGCTCGGCCGACCTCGAGGACCTGCCATCGCTGCGGGCAGTTCCCGGAGTCATCGGCATCGAGATCGAGGAGGGGCGCAGCTCCCGCGGCGCGCGCCGCTCACCCTCGGTCAGCATCAGGAGCGGCTCTTCGCTGCGCGTGCCAGGCGCCGCCGCCTGAGTGCCGGCGCGGACCACTCACTCGCTGCCCGTCGCCCGCTGCCCGCTGTCGTCGATCCGTACGTGATCGGTGCGTGCCTTGTCCCACGCCTGCAGCGTCAGCCCATGGCGCTCGAGCAGGGCGCGGATCTCGCCGGTACGCCAGTCGAGGATCTGGTCGAGGATCGGCACCATGATGCTGAAGGCGTTGTCGCTCAGCACGGTGGTACGCGCTATCTGCGCGAGCTGCCGGTTGTTGGAGACGGCGATGGTGAAGCCGTCGTGATTGTTGACATGCAGCATGACGTGCACGTCCGAGCTGCCATCGCCGACGTAGATCACGCGGTCCGAGGGCACCTCGAGCCGTCGCTCGAGCTCCTCGAGCACCGCGACTTTGCCGTAGCCGGCGGGCACGCGGCGGATCGCCTGCACTTCGCCCGTGGCCTCGTCAAAGTCGAGCTCGGTGCCGAAGATGTGAGCCGGTGAGACGATGCCATCCAGAGCGGAAACCACGATCTCGCGCGGCGCCGCCGAGATGACGAAGAACGAGAACTTGAATCCCGGCAGCCCCTGATCGAGAAAGCGCACCAGCGGCGCAATTGCGCCCTTGAGGCGCACGCGCTTGCCGGCCTCCACCAGGTGCTCGTGGCGCACGCCGCGAAACTCCGGGTCGTGCCGGATGAGATAGGCGAGCTCGCCGCCCTGCTGTACGAGATTGGTGCGCGCGAGTCCGCTCACGCGCTCGCTGTAGCCTTCGACGCCGAGCAGGCTGCTCAACACGAGCCCCGAGTCGTTGAAGCTCAGCGTCTGATCGAAATCGGACGCTATCAGATAATGTCTGCCGATATTGCTCTGCACTGGGCTCCCGCTCCTTTTCAAACGTCCCTACTCGACCGTAGCACGCGCCGAAGATTCCCGAATTAGCAAAAATGCAATGTGCGTGCCAGAACGCTGGCCCCGCGGGTAGAGGAAACGCCTCAACGACCTGGCAGCGTAGCGACCGTGCGCACGATTGCGGGGCAGTCGCAGCGCTGCGGCACGGCCCTGGTGCAAAGCGGCCGCGGGCCGTTGACACCCACGTTTTGCCCCTCCCATGATTGGGGCGCGCCGCCCAACTACAAGAAGAAACACACCCGTGAATAGAGCAGACGTCCGGATCGCGCTGGTTCTGCCATGTGCGTGGCTGCTGGGCGGCGCCACGTCCGCGCCCGGTGTGGAGTTCGAGACCGTGCCGGATCGTACGCCCGGGGAGCTGCTGCCGGCAGCGATGGTGTCGGGCCCGGGCTACAAGGTCGTCGACCCGGTGCACGGCGACGGTCTGATGAATCATTTCGTGCTCGACAGCCGCTTTGGGCGCTTCGACGCTTACGGTCGCGCGGCGCTTGCGATCCGGATCCGCGAGGTGGCGGCGCTCACCGAGCTCGCGGCCACTTCCGACGTGCAGGTTGCCGCCACCGGCGTGGTGCAGGGAGTCGAGTCGCAGGTGAAGACCGCGGCCGACGTCGTGACGCATCCGGTGCAGACCGTGACGGGGATCCCGAAGGGTATCGCGCATCTGTTCAGCGGCTACAAGGCGCTTGGTGAAGAGGCTGGGGCGGAGGCGAAGAGCGCCGTCGACTCTGCGCGTGCACCGTCCACCGGCGCGCGGGTCGCTGCGGCCGGCAGGAAGGGCGAGAAGGCAGCGCGCAGCTACGCCGAGCGTTATCTCGGCGTCACCGCCGCCGAGCGCGACTACTATCACAAGCTCGGCGTCGACCCCTACACGGACAACAGGGTGCTGCGTGATGCGATCCGACACGCCGCCAGGATCGCCGCCGGGGCGGGCTTCAGCGTGCGTTTCGTCGGCTTGCCGGCGATTCCGGGGATCGGCATCGCGCAGCGCACGGTCGATGCGATTTACAACGAGGATCCGGCGGTAATCCGCGAGCGCACCCGCAAGACGCTCGTCGGCTTCGGACTCAATGACGTCGAGATCGAGGGCTTCATGAACGCGCCGCTCTTGAGTCCCACTCGGCAGCTGGTGCTGCTCTCGGCCGTGGAGGCGCTCGGCGGCGTTGCGCAACGGGGCGAGCTCCTTCGTCATGCGATCGGGCTCACTTCGGACGAGGAGGTCCAGGTGTATCTGCGCAGTGCGGGACTCCTCGCGCGGGTGCACGCGAGCTACCCGCTCACAGCCGTGATGGCGGGCCTGCGGCTGCCGGCGGCGCTGCGCGCCGACGGCGGTATCGTCGTCTGCGGCGCCTTCGAGTCCCTCTACTGGACCGAGGACGTGTCGCAGCTCGAGCGGCAGCTGTGGACGGCGTTGCCGCCGCACACGCCGTTGGGCCGCGAGTTCTGGATAACCGGAACGCTCTCCAAGCGCGCCCAGCGCGCCGCGCAGGACCTCGGCTGGGAGCTGCACCAGGCGCCGGACGAGGCGTCCGATTCGAACTCAGATAATTCCAAGCACTTTCCGTGACTTAGCCGGTATCGGGCCCGTTCATCCGGCGCCGCGGTCGATATTCGGCCCGCTCATTCGTCATACCTGCAGGAACGGGCGTTGAGGCGCCCGCCACCACACTTCAAGCGGAAGGAGATCCGACATGCGAGTCATGGTGATCGTGAAGGCCACCCAGGAGACGGAGGCCGGCATCCTCCCGAGCGAGGCGCTGCTCGGCGAGATGGGCAAGTTCAACGAAGAGCTGGTGAAGTCCGGCGTGCTGCTGGCAGCCGAAGGGCTGCAGGCGAGCTCCAAGGGCGTTCGCGTCCAGTTCAGTGGTGGCAAGAGCACGGTGATCGACGGCCCGTTCACCGAGACCAAGGAGCTGATCGCGGGATTCTGGCTGTGGCAGGTGCGCTCCATCGACGAGGCGATCGAATGGATCCGCCGCTCGCCGTTCCGCAGCAGCAACGAGCAGATCGAGATCCGGCGCGTGTTCGAGGCCGAGGATTTCGGTCCCGGCCTGACGCCAGAGCTGCGCGAGCAGCGGCAGAGCCGCCTCGACCGCATCTCGAGAAACTGAGCTCAACATACGGAGACTCTCGTGCCAACCACGCTCACGCATCTTCACTTTCAGGGTAACTGCAGCGAAGCCTTCAAGTTCTACGCCACGACCTTCGGCGGTCGCATCGTCTTCTCGATGACCTACGGCGAGGCGCCGGGAGCGGCGCAGGGCTCGCCCGCAACGCGCGACCAGATCATCCACGCGCGCGTCGACCTCGGTGACGATGCGCTGCTCGGTTGCGACGTGCCGCCCGATCGCTACGAGAAGCCGCAGGGCTTCAATGTGATGGCCAACGCCGAGGATGCCGCGCATGCCGAACGACTGTTCCGCGTCCTCTCCGAGGGCGGCACGGTTTGCATGCCGATGCAGGAGACCTTCTGGGCTTACCGCTTCGGCATGTGCACCGATCGCTTCGGCACGCCCTGGATGGTCAACTGCGCCAAGCCCGAGGAGGCACTGGCCGCCGCTGCGCAGAAAAGTGCCTGAGTGAACCTCGCTTGCGCAGTCCAGCTGGCGGTGATGTCATCCGTGGCCATGAAGGCCACGGAGGTCCAGCGCACCATCGATGCGGTCTGGCGGATCGAGTCGGCGAAGCTGATCGCCGTGCTCGCCCGGCTGACCCGCGACGTGGGTGCTGCCGAGGAGCTGGCGCAGGATGCGCTCGTCGCCGCGCTCGAGCAGTGGCCGCGCACCGGCATCCCGGACAACCCCGGTGCCTGGCTCATGACCACCGCCCGCAACCGCGCCTTCGACCGGCTGCGCCACCTGCGCATGCAGGCTAGCAAGCACGAAGCGATCAGCGCCGAGCTCGAGATGGACCAGGAGCACAGCGACGGCGTCGAGGCAGCCGCCGATGACGAGATCGGCGACGATCTGCTGCGGCTCATCTTCACCGCCTGCCATCCGCTGCTGCCCACCGAGGCGCGCACCGCGCTCACGCTGCGGCTGCTCGGCGGTCTGAGCACCGCGGAGATCGCCCGCGCCTTTCTTGTGCCCGAGCCCACCATCGCGCAGCGCATCGTGCGCGCCAAGCGGGCACTGAGCGAGGCGGGCGTGGCGTTCGAGATTCCGCGCGGCGAGGAGCTGCAACGGCGCCTCTCCTCGGTCCTCGAGGTCATCTATCTGGTCTTCAACGAAGGCTATGCGGCGACCGCGGGCTCCGACTGGATGCGGCCGGCGCTGTGCGAGGAGGCGCTGCGCATCGGGCGCATTCTCGCCGCGCTCGCGCCCGCGGAGAGCGAGGCCCACGGGCTGGTCGCGCTGATGGAGATCCAGGCCTCGCGCATCCGCGCCCGCACCCGCGCGGACGGCGAGCCGGTGCTGCTCCTCGACCAGAACCGCGCGCACTGGGACCGTCTCCTCATCCATCGCGGCCTGATGGCGCTCGCGCGCGGTGAGGCACTCAGGGAGACCCGCGGGCCGTACCTGCTGCAGGCGGCGATCGCCGCCTGCCACGCACGCGCGGCGACCGCGCAGGACACCGACTGGGTGCACATCACCATGCTCTACGACGAGCTCGTGCGCCTGACGCCGACGCCGGTCGTGGAGCTCAACCGTGCGGTGGCGGTGTCGATGGCCTACGGCCCCGCCGCCGGACTCGAGCTCGCCGACCGCCTCGAGGCCGAGGGCCGGCTCAAGTCCTATCACCTGCTGCCGAGCGTGCGCGGTGATCTGCTGGCCAAGCTCGGACGCTACCGCGAGGCACGCGGAGAGTTTGAGCGCGCCGCGCGGCTCACGCACAATGCACGCGAGAGCCGCCTGCTGCTGGGCCGCGCCGCAGCCTGCGTGCGCGACTGAACGGAGAGCCCATGTCCTACCTGTTGTTGATCGTCGAGCCCACCGGCCAGCGCCACGAGCTCGGTCTCGAGGCGGGGCAGGTCGCGTACGAAAGCATGATCGAGTACGCCCGCAGCCTGCAGGCACGCGGCGTGCTCGCGGGCACCAACTCGCTGAAGGCCGCGGGCGCGCGCTTACAGGTCCGCGGCGGGCAGCGCAACGTGGTCGATGGACCCTTCACCGAGGCGAAGGAGCTCGTCGGCGGATACTTTCTCCTCAACGTTAAGACCCGCGAGGAAGCGCTGGCGCTCGCCGGCGAGTGTCCGGCGGCCGCATGGGCCACGGTCGAGGTGCGCGAGATCGGACCCTGCTACGAGTGACTCGTTGGCTAATGCCAGGGCGCGGAGCGCTCGGGCGTCGCGGCGGCACCGACCAGCGGCCGGCGGTTCCAGTCCACTACCGAATCGCTGTGCACGCGCCTGACGACCCACAGGAAGTAGACCGAGGCGGGAATGCCCAACAGGTCGAAGGGAAGAATCGCAGGATGCAGCTCGGTCGTGGCATAGATCAGGTGCATCAGGGCGCAGGAGAAGAACACGCCCGTCAGCGACACGCCCGATAGCGACCAGTCGCCTTTGGCGACGTGGCGGCGTACCTGGTAGTCGGCCAGGTACCAGCCGACCATGCCGTAAGTGACTACCACGAACAGATTGGCCGGGAGAATGAGCGAGGTCACGTCGAGCCCGGCCGCCGGGACCGCTCGCGCAGAGAGTCCGAGTGCCGTGCAGATCGCCTGGGACGCGAACACCGGGGCCGGACGCGCCAGGGTCCAGCCGGTGAGCCAGCCCACGGCTACGGCGAAGGCGGCGACCAGCGATATGGCCCAGTAGCGCGAGGACCCGAATGGACGGTCACCCGCGCCACCGAGCGCCGTCTCGAAGCGCAGCCCGACGAAAATGAGCCCTGCCGGCAGCCCGATCAGAGTAACCGCCAGCATCGGCCAGGACGAGTCGCCTTCCTGCAGCGCGTGCCAGCCGTGAATCAGGTGATGCGGCCCGCAGCTGGCGGCCATCAGCGCGAAGCCGATTCCGAAGCGCGACCAGCCGCGATAGCGGCGCAGGCTGTAGGTCTCCCACACCGACAGCAGCCCGAGGCCCGTATAGGCCAGGCCGATGAGCAGATTGCCGATGCCGATGGTCAGAGTGATCACCGGTCGCCTCCGGGCTTCGCGCCCATGGGCGCGCCGATGTGGTCGAGGAACTCGTCGATGAAATAGCGGTGGCCGCGGCGCGCCGGCGCATCGGTGGCGATCTCGGCCAGGGTGCGCTCGGCACGCGGCCGCCACAGTGTGCGCTCGAGCAGCGGCGCGACCTGCTCAGGCGCGAGCGGTGGAGAGAACAGGAAACCCTGCGCCACTGCACAGCCCATGCGCAGCAGGGCCGCCGCCTGCTCGCGCCTTTCGACTCCCTCCGCTATCGGGTGTTTGCCCATCGCGAAGGCGAGACTCAGGATCGAGGAGACGATCGCCGTATCACCGGGCTCGGCGCCCAGGCCGTCGATGAAATCCCGGTCGATCTTCAGCACTTCGGCCGGCAGGTCGCGCAGCCGGGTAAGCGACGAATGCTGCGTGCCGAAGTCGTCGATCGCAACATAGACTCGCATCTTCCTCACCTGCTCGAGCACCCTGACCGTGTCCGCAGTGGCACCGGTCACCGCCTTCTCGGTGATCTCCAGGCAGAGCGATGCGGGATCGACGGCCGTGTCAGCGAGAATCCGCGCCAGCTCATCGATGAAGCCCGGCGCCTCGACCTCGCGGGGCGAGACGTTCACCGACATGGCCAGCCGCCGGCCCGGTGCCAGTCGCGCCCATTCGGCCAGCTGGCGGCAGGACTCCCGCAGTACCTGCCTGCCGAGGTCCACGATGAGCCCGCATTCCTCGGCCACCGGAATGAAATCATCCGGCGGGACGATGCCACGGGTGGGATGGCGCCAGCGCGCCAACGCCTCGAGCCCGACCACGCGCCCGCTTCTCAGACTGACCTGCGGCTGGTAGGCGACGAACAGTTGCGCGCCGCGCAGCGCCAGGCGCAGGTCCGACTCGATCTGCATGCGTCGCTCGGCGTGCGCGTACAGCTCGTCGTTAAACTGCTGGAGCCTCGCCCGGCCGCGATCCTTCGCGGCGTAGAGCGCGGTGTCGGCCTCGCGCAGCAGCTGCTCGGCGGTCTTCTCGCCCGGAGCGCACAAGGCGACGCCGATGCTCGCAGTCACCACCACTTCCCGGCGCGCTATGACGATCGGCTCTGCGGTGGTGGCGAGGATCCGCGCCGCCAGCGTTTCCTGCGAGCCGGCCGTGGCGCGTGGATGCAGGATGACCAGCTCATCGCCGCCGAAGCGGCTCGCCGTGTCCGGCGCGCCGAGGCATCCGACGATGCGCCGCGCCATCTCGCGCAGCACCTCATCGCCGCTGCCGTGACCGAGCGAGTCGTTCACCCGTTTGAAATTGTCGAGATCGACGAACAGGATTGCGATGCGCTCAGCGCCGGCTTCGGTCCGCCCGAGCTCGCGCTGCAGTCTGCCGAGCAGCACCTCGCGCGTGGGCAATCCGGTCAGCGGGTCGTGAGTGGCCGCATGCCGCAGCCGATCGACGACGCCACGCAGGTGGTCGATCTCTGACTGCTCGCCCTCGACGAGGTCTGTAGCGCGCCTCTGCATCGCGGTCCCTGGAACTGTGCCGGTATCCCTGCGTTTCGCCCGAGCCGAATCCGCCGCGCAACAGGCCGCGGTGCCGTCGGGAAAGCGAGGCCCTGGATGCTTATATCGGCTGCCCGCGCCTGCGGTGCAGGACGCGGTTCACAGAATTCGGTATCGCGGCGCTAGCCCGCGCCGGCCGGCCCCGGATAGGCCGCATCGAGAGTCTTGAGGTCCTCGGCCGTGAGCTCCGTCGAGAGCGCCACGGCGTTTTCCTTAACGTGCGCCGGCGAGCCGGATTCGGGAATGGCGATGACGTTGCCGCCGCGGATCGCCCAGGCGAGCGCCACCGCGGAGGCCGGGCAGCCGTGCGCGGCGCCGATCTGCACCAGCGTGGGATCGGCAACCACCAGGTGCTTGTCGCCGCCGAGCGGTGAATACGCCATCAGCGGCACGTTGTGCTGCCTGCACCAGGGCATGAGGTCAGCCTCGATGTGGCGGTTGTTGAGACTGTAAGCGACCTGATTGGTGGCGCAGCGAGTGCCGTCCGGAACCCGGAACAGATCCTCCATCTGACTGACGTTGAAGTTGGATACACCCCAGGCGCGGATCTTGCCCGCCGCACGCAGTTGCTCGAATCCGGCCACGATGCCCGGAAACTCGGCGCTCGGCACCGGCCAGTGCAGCAGATAGAGATCGAGGTAGCCGGTGCCGAGGCGCGCGAGGCTCGCGGCGCAGGCGCGCGCGATGCCATCCCCCGCGACTTCGTCACCCTCGACCTTCGAGACGAGGAAGATGCGCTCGCGCTCACCGGCGAGCACGTGACTCAGGAGCTGCTCCGAGCGGCCCCTGCCGTAATTGCCGGAGGTATCGAGCAGGTTCATGCCGAGCGCGATGCCGGTGCGCAGCGCCTCCTGCTCGACGGCGGCCGGATGTCGGTCCTGCCCGAGGTGCCAACACCCCTGGCCGAGCGCCGTCACGGCCGGGCCGTCCGGAAGCTTGACGGTGCGCGCGGGCGCCTTCGCGAACGCATCCAACACCGGAAGCGCCAAGCCGAAGGCCGCACAGCGCGCGGCGAACTGACGGCGGTTGAGCAGATGCTTGTTCATGACGTCACTCTCATGTGTTCCGTCGGCGACGTAATTTTTTATGAGGCCTGACGCACCGTCAATAGCGGGGCAGAACCGACATTTGGCAGCGCCTGTGTTTCCCCTACATCTGTGGCGCCCAGGAGGCGCACCAGCCGGCGGCCCTGACCTCCTTGCCGGGGAAGATCTGGCACGGGCCCTGCGTCGAACCCTCAGCCCCCTGGTAGAGCGCGCAGTTGGCGCAGGTGCTGCCGGGCGAGGCGCCGCTCGCGTGCGCGGCATCCTCGACGTATTTGACGGCTTTGGCCTCGGGCGCGGCCGCATCGAGGAGCGGCGCGGCGGCGGCGCCGCGCGCACCCCGTGTCACGCCGATCGCGGCGAGCGGCACGGCGAGGCCGAGCGCCTGCAACAGGCGCCGGCGCGCGGGAGATCTCAGGTGTGACACGCAGTCCTCATGACCCGCGAGAGCCTATCACTCCCGCGTCACGGCGATCTGTCAGCGGACGGCGACTTCAGCCGGAGGCTTGCGCGTAGGTTTCCATCATCAGCCCGGTGCCGCCGCGCGAGACGTGCGCGACCACGGCCGTGCGCCGATGGAGCTTGATGATGCTGCCGAGATTGATGGCAAAGGAGAGCACGACCTGCTGCCCCTTGCGCAGTCCCAGGTTCGTAGTCTCGATGAACACACCCGTGGCGCTCAGGTTCACCGCCTTGCAAAGCTTGCGGCGGCCGCCGGGCACGGTGATGTAGACGATCGTCCGGGCCCGATGTCGAGTATGCAAACGACGCTCCACGGAATCCTTCATTGTTCTTATTTCTCGTTGGGGCCCGTCAAGTTCCGTCCGCAGGCCATACCGACAATTATGCCTCGCCGCATGCGTGCCCCTGCGCGCAAGTAAACTTAATTTTGTCACCCTTTTGCAAGGGAGCCGGCCAAAAAAGCCGCGCTCGCCGCCGTGCAGCATGGTTCCTTTTGACTAAGTAGTTCGCAGGAAGCCGCCGATTTCGGCCCCGAAGGTCTTCAGGTCGACCAGAAACGCGTCGTGCCCCTCTATGCAGGCGAGGGGCGAGAAGCGGCTCGCGACCCCGGCCGCTTCGAGAGCCTGGGCGATGGCCTGCTGCTCGCTTACGGAGAAGAGGAGATCGGTCTGCACGCCGATCACGAGCGCGGACTTGAGGGCCGCACGGCGGAAGAGTCCCACCGGCTCCCCATGGGCGGCGAGATCGAAGCGGTCCATGGCACGCGATATGTACAGATAGCAGTTCGCGTCGAACATATTGACCCAGCGCTGCGCCAGCGACTCGAGGTATCCCTGGACGGCGAACTCCGAGGCGAAGGGGTCCTTGGACCCCATATCCGCGCGGATCGGTGAGCGGGCGAAGCGTTGCTGCCATTCCGCGGCGGAGCGGTAGGTGACGGTGCCGAGCTTGCGCGCGATACGCTGGCCGGTGAGCGGCGGACGGTCCGCGGGGTAGTCGCCACCCTTCCAGTCGGGATCCTTGGTGATCACCTCGCGCTGAATCGAGCGCAGCGCGATGGCAAAGGGCGCCGCGGCCATCGTGCCCGAGACGCACACGAGGCGGCGTGCCGCCCCGGGGAACATGGCCGCCCAGGCCAGCACCACCATGCCGCCCAGGGAGGGGCCCATGACGGTGTCGAGCCGCTCGATGCCAAGGCTCCGCATGGTCTCGTAGCCCGCCCGGGCGATGTCTTCGACGGACAGGTCCGGGAAACTCAAGCGGTAGGGCTTACCCGTCGCGGGATCCGGGGAAGCCGGCCCCGAGGAGCCGAAGCAGCTGCCGAGCGAGTTGACGCAGATGACGAAGTACCGTTCGGTGTCGATCGCGAGCTTCGGGCCCACCATCCCCTGCCACCAGCCGTCCGAGGGGTCCTGGAGCGAAGAGGCGGCGTGGGCCGGCGGGGAGAGGCCGGTGAAGAGCAGCAGCGCGTTATCCCGCGCGGCGTTCAGCGTCCCCCAGGTCTCATAGGCACTGCGCCCGCCGTGCAGCATCCCACCACGCCACATGGGGAAGGGATCGGACAGCTCTGCGAATCGGCGTGCATCCATGCGGTTCAGGGCTCCGGATCGCCCCCGTCGGCGATGCCCTCGAACAGGACGGTCGAGAGATAGCGCTCGCCCGTGTCGGGCAGCATGGCGAGGATCGCCGCGCCCTGCGGAGCCTCGGCGGCGACCTTGAGCGCGGCCGCGAAGGTTGCTCCCGAGGAAATCCCGCAAAGGATGCCTTCGGCGCGCGCGAGCGCCCGTGCGTTCTCCACCGCCTCCGCGTCGGTGACCGTCACGATGCGATGGGCTACCGCGCGGTCGAGGACCTTGGGAACGAAATCAGGCGTCAAGCCCTGGATCTTGTGCGGCGCCCAGGGTCTGCCCGAGAGCAGCGCCGCGCCCTCGGGCTCGCACGCGACGATCTGCACCTCCGGCCGGGCGAGGCGGATCATCTGCCCCGCGCCGGTCAGCGTGCCGCCCGTGCCCCAGCCGGTGACGAAATAATCGAGTCGCCTGCCGACGAAATCCTGAAGGATCTCGGGCCCGGTCGTGCTGCGGTGGTAGGCCGGGTTGGCCTCGTTCTCGAACTGCCGCGCGAGGAACCAGCCGTGCTTGTTCGCGAGCTCCCCGGCCTTTCTGACCATGCCCGAGCCGCGCTCGGCGGCCGGGGTGAGGATGACCCGGGCGCCCAGCATTCTCATGAGCCGCCGCCGCTCGACCGAGAAGGTCTCGGTCATCACGGCGACGAAGGGATAGCCCTTGGCCGCGCACACCATGGCGAGCGCAATCCCGGTGTTGCCCGAGGTGGCTTCCACCACGGTCTGGCCGGGCTTCAACGTGCCCCGGCGCTCGGCATCCTCGATGATGGCGATCGCGAGCCGGTCCTTGACCGAGGAGAGCGGGTTGAAGAACTCGCATTTCACATACAACGTGACGTGCTTCGGCCCCAGGCGCTGGATGCGGACGACGGGCGTTTTGCCGATCGTGCCGAGGATGTTTTCGTGGATCATGTGTCCTTCTACTCTCGAGGCAGTTTCGCCCGCAAGAATACCGGGGTATCTCATGAAGCGTAGCGCGAGGGCCGGGGAGGCGGCGGTGAGGCTCCAGAAGCTGCTCGCCGAGGCGGGCCTCGGGTCGCGGCGCGCGGTCGAGGACTGGATCCGCGCCGGGCGGGTCACGGTCGGCGGCCGCAAGGCGCAGCTCGGCGACCGCGCCACCCCGGGTGAGGACGTGCGCCTCGATGGCAGGCGCCTGAGGCTCGCCGCCCCGGCGGCGAGCCCCCACGAGTTACTCCTTTATTACAAGCCCACGGGCGAGGTCACGACGCGCAGCGACCCCGAAGGGCGGCCGACGGTCTTCGAGCGCCTCCCGGCCCCGCGCCGCGGCCGCTGGATCAGCGTCGGGCGGCTCGACGTCAACACGACCGGGCTCCTCCTCCTGACGACCGACGGGCGGCTCGCCCACCGCCTGATGCACCCCTCGGGCGAGGTGGAGCGCGAGTATCTGGTGCGGCTCCGCGGCCGGCCGACCGAGGAGGTCCTCGCACAGCTGCTTCTGGGGGTGCGGCTCGAGGATGGCGCGGCGTCCTTTGCCCGCATTGCGGCCGATACCTGGGAGGAGGCCGGCGGCGCGGGCTCCCGGGGCCACAGCACCTTCCGGGTCGTCTTGACCGAAGGCCGCAATCGAGAGGTGCGTCGGCTGTGGCAGGCGGTCGGCTTCGAGGTGAGCCGCTTGAAGCGCATCCGCTATGGCCCCATCGAGCTGCCGCGGGACTTGAAGCCCGGCGGCACGCGGCTCGCGGGGCCTGCGGCCCTCGAGAAGCTTGCCCAGGCGGTCGCCCGGCCGCCGGCAGGCCCGGCCGGGGGCTGAGGCTCGGCCTTTAGGGGGCCCGGGACAAGCAAATCCCGGGCCAGAACGCATTGACACCCCGACCCTCCGAAATCACAATACGCGGCTCATTTTTGCGGAGGGGTACCCAAGCGGCCAACGGGAGCAGACTGTAAATCTGCCGGCTTACGCCTTCGAAGGTTCGAATCCTTCCCCCTCCACCACTCGTGGCGGGGAGGGATTCGCGCGTGCGAAAGACCCGCCGGCAGATGGACGCCATCAGCAGCGGGTGTAGTTCAATGGTAGAACCTCAGCCTTCCAAGCTGATGACGTGGGTTCGATTCCCATCACCCGCTCCAGCTTGCGCGCGCGTCGACATCTGAGCCGAGCCCATGTAGCTCAGTTGGTAGAGCACGTCCTTGGTAAGGACGAGGTCACCGGTTCAATCCCGGTCGTGGGCTCCAGTCGACTGGGTTTGTGAGTCGTCAGAGTTTCGGAGTTAGGAACTTCCATGTCCAAAGAGAAATTCGAGCGTAACAAGCCGCACGTGAACGTGGGGACGATTGGTCACGTGGACCATGGGAAGACGACGTTGACGGCGGCGCTGACGAAGGTGATGGCGGAGACCAACGGCGGGCAGTTTGTGGCGT
>DATMMK010000080.1:0-2880 GCA_035569755.1 Steroidobacteraceae bacterium | reverse complement strand
GTGCCACCCATGTCGAAGCCGATGAGACGGGCATAGTGGATGCGTTCCCCGGCCCAGCGCATGCCGATCAGGCCTCCCGCCGGGCCCGAGAGCACGCTCGACATTGCATGAAAGCGCTCGAGCGCCGCGAGGCCGCCGTTGCTCTGCATGAGTGCGAGGCGTGCGCCCGGATCGAGGGCCCGCACCTCGTTCTGCAGGAGCTGCAGATAGCTTCGCAGCGGGGGCGCCAGGTAGGCGTTGAGCACTGTCGTATCGCCGCGGACGACGTAGCGCACGAGCGGCGAGAGCTCGTGCGATACCGACACTTCCTCGAACCCCATCTCACGGGCGCACGCCGCGGCGGCACGCTCGTGCTGTGTATGGCGCCAGCCATGCAGGAGCACGATAGCGACCGCACGACGCCCGGCAGCGCGCGCTCGCGTGAGCTCTGCGCGCAGCTGCGGCAGGTCGAGCGGCAACAGCACCGCACCTTCGGCATCGATGCGTTCCTGCGCCTCGATCACGCTCGCGTACAGCCGCTTGGGCAGCACGATGTTGCGCGCGAAGATATCCGGACGATTCTGGTAGCCGATGCGCAGCGCCTCACCGAACCCGGCGGTAGTCACCAGAACGACCGGCTCGCCACTGCGCGTGAGCAGGGCATTGGTGGCGACCGTGGTGCCGACCTTCACCGCTGCGACGGGAGCCGAGGGCGCAGCACCCGTGCTCCGCGCCGCCTCCGCCAGGATGGCACGCGCCGCGCGCACGCCCGGATCGCCGGCCGCTGCATCCATCGCGATCGAGGGCACCTTGCGCACATGCAGCACACCCTCGGGCGCGACCCCGATCACATCGGTGAACGTTCCGCCACGATCGATCCAGAACTGCCAGCCTGCGCGGCGGGCAGGAACGAGCGGCGCTTGGCTTGGGGTTTCCATTGCCTGCATTATTCGCCCATGCGACTGCAGCTCCCAGCGCCGGATGCCCTGCCATGCACGCGCCCGTGACTTCCCGCCATGTCGTCTTCTCTCACGGTCAGGAAGCCGGACCCTGGGGACGCAAGATCACGGCTCTCGCCGAGGTGGCACGCGCCGAAGGATACGACGCGCACTCGGTGGATTACCGCGGCATCGATGAGCCCCGCGCTCGCGTAGCGCGGCTGGTGGAGTTCTGCAAGGAGCTCACCGGCGATCTGGTGCTGGTCGGCTCGAGTCTCGGCGGTTATGTTGCGGTCGCCTCGGCCTCGCTGCTGCACGCCCGCGGTGTATTTCTCATGGCGCCGGCGCTCTACATGCAGGGGTTGCCGGAGCTGCGCAGCGGCGTGCTCGACTGTCCCGCGGCGGTGGTGCACGGCTGGCGCGACGATGTGGTTCCCTACGAGCACAGCGTGCGCTTTTCCCATGCGTATCGCTGCGCGCTGCACCTGGTCGAGAGCGATCACCGCCTGCACAACCAGGTGCGGGTGATCCAGTACCTGTTCGAGTATTTTCTCATTGCCCTCGACCTGCCTGCGATCGCCTTCGAGTAGGCGTCGGCGGCGCCCGCCCGCGCGGCGTCTGGGCTCATCATATCCGGCATGAACTGGCTGCTGCGGCGGGTGCTCGCGATCTGGGTGCGATTCAAGGTGCTGCCGGAGGATACCGCCGAGCAGTTGCGCGCCCGGCCGCGACCACTGTGCTACGTGCTCGAGCAGCGCAGCGCCGCCGACCTCGCCGTGCTGCAGCAGGCGTGCGCGCAGCTCCACATCCCGCGCCCGGGCAGGCGGCTCGGGGGCGGTACGCGCGAGCTGCGCTCCTATTTCTGGCTGACGCAGTCACGGGGATTCATCGCGCGCCGGATCGACCGGCGGCCACCGCGGCAGCTCGCGCAGATGATCGCCGCGCTGCGCGCCGATCCGGAGGTGGATTTCGACCTGGTGCCGGCCGCTGTCTACTGGGGACGCGCACCGCAAAAGGAAGCCTCGTGGCTGCGGCTGCTGCTGAGCGAGGATTTCGGCGTCGGAAGCCGCGCACGTAAGTTCATGCAGGTGCTGCTCAACGGCCGCGATACGCTCATCGAGCTCGATGAGCCGCTGTCGCTGCGCGCGCTGCTCGGGGAGGAGCGCGCGGGCGCGCTGCTCGGCAAGCGCGTAGCACGTACGCTGCGCGCCCTCTACGCCCGGCGCCGCGCCGCACGCATTGGCCCGGACCTCTCGCATCGTCGCACCATCGTCAATCGCGTGCTGCGCACGCGCGCGGTGCGTGCGGCAGTGGCCCAGGAAGTGCGCGAGCGGCATATTCCGCGCCACAGGGCGCTGCAGCGCGCCCGCGGCTACGCCTGGGAGATCGCCGCCAACTATTCGCACGCCTTCGTGCGCTTCATGGAGCACGCGCTCGGCTGGCTGTGGAACCGGCTGTATGACGGCGTGGTATTCGGCCACGCCGAGACCCTCGCGGCGGTCGCGGAAGGGAATGAGATCATCTACGTTCCCTGTCACCGCAGCCATATGGACTACCTGCTGCTCGGCTACGCCATTTACGTGCACGGCTACGCCGTGCCGCACACCGCCGCGGGCGTCAATCTCAACCTGCCGGTCGTCGGCCGCTTCCTGCGCAAGGGAGGCGGCTTCTTCATTCGCCGCAGTTTCGCCGGCAACAAGCTCTACACGGTCGTGTTCATGAAGTACCTCGCCGCGATCATGCGCCGAGGACACGCGATCGAGTACTTCATCGAGGGCGGTCGCAGCCGCACGGGGCGGCTGCTGCAGCCGAAGACCGGGATGCTGTTGATGACCGTGCGCAGCTTCCTCGCCGATCCCGCGCGCCCGGTGGTGTTCATGCCGGTCTATTTCGGCTACGAGCGCCTGGTCGAGGGTGCGACCTACGTGGGCGAGCTCTCGGGGCGACCCAAGGAGAAGGAGAG
>DATMMK010000079.1:0-3209 GCA_035569755.1 Steroidobacteraceae bacterium | reverse complement strand
ACCGGTAGTCGAGAAACTCTGCGTGGTCGTCCCGTAGAAGCACTGGGCCGAGAACACGAGACCGTTCGATTGGGCGTCGAAGCGCACCGGCTCCGGCCGAACGCCCTCGGCGTCGGCGGTGGTGTGCACACTGCTCGAAGCCTTCCTGCCGACCCGCGCTATCTGCGGCTCCGCCCCGAGGCTTGATAGGCCGCCGACGGCCGCTACCAGCGGCACGAGGTCAGGCGGCACAGTTGCGCTGCGCTCGCTGGCGCGGAAGGTGCGGCCGTAGAGATCGTACTGGTGCAGCTCCACCTGGAACGTGCTCTCTACGCGCGACGCCGTCGCAGACGCCTTGACGTACAGGTTGTCCTGGGCGGCGGACACCTTGAATCCGCGCGACTTCAGGTACTTCGCCACGGTGGCGACGTCAGTGGCTCTCGGCGCGTGCTGTGCGCGGACCTGCTCCATGGTGAGGTAGGAGCCCTTCCCCGCCTGCTGGGCGGCCACCAGGGCATCAAGACCCGGCTGGTCGTGCAGCTTCATCCAGACGGTGATTTCGATGGGGCTCGCGCTATCCACGCGACCCAAGTCGGTTGCCTGGGACAGGAGCGAGTGCCGGCCCGGCGCAGCCGCCGCGCTGGCCGCGGCGGCACACAGGCAGGTAACAATCCACATTGCGATTCTGGCGAGCGTCAATGGCTTCATGGCTTCCCTCGCGATTGTTGGCGTTCGAGCGGGGCGTCCCTGCAACTCACGAAATGCGCATCATCCCCGGTGCGCGATTTTTCCGCTCTGGAACCTACGCCGCGAGTGGATCGCACGTCTACCGCGCATGGGCGCGGCGGAACGTCGCCGTGGCGCCCGGCCGCTGCGTTATGTTACTGGAGCCCGGGAACGCCGGGACGCTTCAGTCACCGCGCCCCTTGAGAATCGCCGCGGTCACGCGATTGCGACCGTCTTTCTTGCTGCGGTAGAGCGCCGCATCCGCGATCTTCAGCACGCGCTCGGCGAGGCGCGATTCGCCGACGGGAACGCGGTCCATGCCGCAGACGCCGAAGCTCGCCGTAACCTGGAGCTTCTTGCTCGTCGCCCGAAACGCAGTCTCGCCCACCGCGGAGCGCAGCTTGCGCGCGACCGCCAGCGCCGACTCGTAATCGGTCTCCGGCGTGACGATGGCGAACTCCTCGCCGCCGATGCGCGCCACCCAGTCGATGCCCTTGCGCAACTGCCGCTGCAGCCGCGGGCCGAACTGCCTGAGGATGTCGTCGCCGGCGGCGTGACCCAGCGTGTCGTTGATCTTCTTGAAGTTGTCGATGTCGCACAGGATCAGCGACAGCGCGCGAGCGTAACGCGCCGCGCGCTCGACCTCGCGCGGAAAGTGCTTGCCGAAGAAGCGCCGGCTCGCGACCCGGGTGAGATCGTCGATCGCCGAGAGCTTGCGGTTCTCGGCGAGCGTGATCCGCAGCACCGTCTCGAGCTCGGCGATGCGCTTGGCCGCGCCGACGCGCGCTTCGAACTCGCGCTCCGACACGCGCCGCCCCACACAGTCGTCTGCGCCGGCCGTGAGCCCCGCCTCGCGCTCCGCCGAGTCGTCAAGCTCTGCGACGTAGAGAATGTAGGGTGCACGCAGCGCCGAGCGCGCGCGGATCTTGCGTACCACCTCGGCGCTATCGGTGAGTACCACAGGGCGAAACTCCGCCTCGAAACACCGCAGCGCCTGCGCCTCGTCCGCTGCGGATTCGCAGTCGAGCATGTCGGGGCGCACCCGCCCCTCCATGAGCGCCCGCAGGGGCGCGTCCTCGAAGGCGAGCAACGCCTTCGGCGGCGGCAACACGCGCACCATGACCGCGACCGTCGCGGTGGTGCCCTCATCGCCGCTGGCCGGCCTCTGGCCGCGCCGGTCGAGCACCCGCTGAATGACCGTCGTATGCCCGCCGCCTGGCATCCGCCCCCTCCCGGGGCCGTGGTTACGGCCCTCTGTTGACGGAGATTACCGGCAGCGGCGCGAGAACACTAATGCAGCCGGCTCAGGGCGGACGCTCGACCCGTTCGCGCAACCCGGCGAGCGCGGCCGGCAGATCCTTGCGCAAGGAGCGGTTGATGAGGGCCTGGGGGATCCAGAATCCCGGATCGAGGTACATCTCATACTCGACCACCGTCCCCGCGCCGTCGGCGGTCGGAGTGAGCACCCAGGTCCCCTCCTCCTGCTTCAGGTCGCCGCTGATGCGGTGGAAGTCGATGCGGCGCGGAGGCTCGTAGTCGGCCCTGAAGACGTAGCGGACCGTGGGCAGGAACCAGGAGTAGCGGATCTCCTGCTCGATATCCTCCCAGCGTCCGTCCGGGGCGCCCGCGATGCGGCGACAGCGCTTGAGGCCCGGCACGAACAGCGGGGTCTGGCGGCAGTCGGTCATCACGGCCCAGACCGCGTCGGGCTGGGCGCGAATGAGGACCGCGGCCCGGACCCGTCCCCGCGGGCGCTGCGGGTCGACCGAGGCGACCGCCTCCACCACCACCTCCCGCTCGGTGAGGCGCCGCTGCACCGCAGGATCGGCGAGCCAACCGGCTTCGGCGGCGCCGGCGCCGGCGCCGGGCCCGAGCAGCGCGCGCACCAGCAGCAGCGTGAGGCAGGTGAGTCCGAGGGGACGGTGCTTAAGAGATGAGTGGCGCATCACGCACGGGGGGCCGTTGGGCGCCATCGTGCGCCATTCGTGAGTGCGTCGCGGACCGCGGCCCGTTCATTCGGGGGGCACGATCACCCCCGGATGCCGAAACAGAACGGATCCCGCTCATCGAGCAGGAGCGTCGCATCCGCGTTTACGTAGGCACTGCCGCGAACGGTGGGGACCACGGCGGCGGCGCCGCTGCGCTGATAGCCCGCGCGGAACGCGCTGCCGATGATGCTCTCCTGCACCCACTCCTCGTTTTCTGCGAGCTTGCCGTCCGCGGCGAGGCAGGCGAGCTTGGCGCTGGTGCCGGTACCGCAGGGCGAGCGATCGTAGGCGTTGCCGGGGCAGAGCACGAAGTTTCGGCTATCGATGCCGGCGGCGGTCGACGGCGCAAACAGCTCGACGTGGTCGATAGCGGCGTCGTTCGCGCCGGTGATGCCGGCGGCGCCGAGCGCCGAGCGCAGTCGCGAGCTGTAGTCGAGCAGCGCCGCAATGTTGCCGCTCGCGAGCGTCAGGCCGTGGTCGGCGCACAGGAAGAACCAGTTGCCGCCCCAGGCGACA
>DATMMK010000078.1:0-49280 GCA_035569755.1 Steroidobacteraceae bacterium | reverse complement strand
CGCCTCACGATCGGCTTCACGCGGCTCGATCCCGGGCGCGTGGCTGTCGGGGACAGCATCTGCGTGCAGGGGTGCTGCCTCACCGCGACCGCGGTCAGCGGCACGAGCTTCACCGCGGACCTCTCGCGCGAGACGCTCGCGCTCACGACGCTCGCGGAGCTTGCGGTCGGTGCGGCGGTGAATCTCGAGCCCTCGCTCCGGGCGGGAGATGCGCTCGGCGGTCACCTGCTCTCGGGCCACGTCGACGCGGTGGGCGAGATCCGCTCGCTCGGGGGCGACGCCCGTTCGCTGCGGCTCGAGATCACAGCTCCCGCCGCGCTGGCGCGCTACCTTGCGCCCAAGGGCTCGATCGCAGTCGACGGCGTGAGCCTCACCGTCAACTCCGTCGACGGATCGAGCTTCGCCGTCAACATAATTCCCCACACGCAGACCGCCACGACCCTCGGCAGCGCTGCCGCGGGAACGCGCGTCAATCTCGAGATCGACCAGGTGGCCCGCTATCTCGCGCGACTGCTCGCCGTTCCCGGGTGAGCGGGACATTGCGCAGCTGCGCTGGGGTAATAGACCCATGCCGATTCACCCCGGAAGCGGGCTACACTACTCTGCATGAGGCAGGGAGTTCCTCGTTGGTTCAGCGCGCGGCGGCGCCAGTGGCTGCTCGCGGGACTCGTGCTGCCGGTACTCGTACTGCGTGCGCTGATTCCCATCGGCTACATGCCGGTGAGCGAGCGCGGCGGCCTGTACATCGACTTCTGCCCGGGCGAGGCGCAGCCGCCGGGCGTACTCGCTCCGCAATCCCTCGCGCATCACCACCACCACGGTGGCGCGGGTCACGGTACACCGGCCCCGGTAAGCCACGCGCCGTGTCTCTTTGCCCTGAGCGCTTCCCCGGCCTTCGCGCCGGCGGTGGCCACTGCCGCGGTCATTCCGCCCGCCTCGACCGTGCCGGCCGAGAGCCCGGCGCTGCGCGTTTTCGTTCCCGCCATCGTCCGCGCCCAATCCCCGCGCGGGCCTCCACAGATCGCCTGATCGACCCTCGGTGCTCGTCCCCGGCCCCTCGAGCGGCCGGCGCGAGTCGCATTCCGTGTCCTTTGCTCCTTCGATCAGGAGATAACGATGAATTTCGCGACGATGCGGCGCGCCCTTGGCGGGCCGCCTGCGCCTTGTGCGCCGAACCACAGCGCCCGGCTGGCGGCGATCGTGCTGCTGGTGCCGACGGCGCTCGTGGCGCCCGAGCTGTCCCGGGCGTGCGCAACCTGCGGCTGTACGCTGAGCGCCGACGCTGCGACTGGTTACTCGGCGCTGCCGGGGCTGCGCTTGAATTTCGAATATGACTACGTCGACCAGGATCAACTGCGCGGCGGCACAGGCACCGCGAGCGCAGCGCAGGTGGTGAACGCTCCCTCCAATCCCGCGCTCGGTGGGGGCGAAATCGAGAAGCAGACCATCAACCGCTACCTGACTGTCGGGATTAACTACACTCCGGTCCCGAGCTGGAATTTCACGGTGCTCGTGCCGTACGTCATGCGAACGCACACCACCTACGGGCAGCAGAGCACGCCCTACACCAGCAGCGAAACCGCGCCCGATCAGATCAGTGGCGCGCGATTCTCCGAGCTCGGCGACCTCAAGCTGATCGGGAGCTACCAGGGACTGCTGCCCACGCACAATCTGGGGTTGCAGCTCGGAGTCAAGTTGCCGACGGGTCAATACGGAACATCGGTCAACTTCGACAGTGGACCCAACGTGGGGACGCCGCTCGATGCGAGTCTCCAGGCCGGCACCGGCAGCACTGACGTGATCGTGGGCGCGTACTACTATCAGGCCGTCAGCCAGGACTTCGACGTCTTCATCAACGGTCAGTTTCAAAGCGCGGTGGCACACAAGCAGGACCAGCCGGGCAACGATTTCCGTCCCGGCAACGCGGTGACAGTGAGCCTGGGCGTGCGCTACGAAGCTGATCCACGCTGGATTCCGCAGTTGCAGGTGAATCTGTCGCATAAGAGCGCTGATCAGGGCGCGCTCGCGGACACCACCGACACGGAGGGAACCGTGGCGTATCTGAGTCCGGGCATTACGCTCAAGGTCGCGGATCATCTGCATATCTTCGGGTTCGCACAGCTGCCGGTATATCGCCGGTTCGATGGCTACCAGTTGTCGCCGCGCTGGACGGCCACCCTCGGCGGGAGCTATGCGTTCTAAGGCGTCACGCTGCCTCACGCGGCGCGCGGTTCTGCAACGCGTGTGCGCATGGAGCCTGTGCGCGGCGGGCGAAGTACTGGGCCGGGCAGCGGACGCCGCGGAGCTCCGTGTCGGGGAGTCCGCGCCCGAGGCGACCCTCGTCACCCTGGATGGTCGGCGGCTGTCGACGACGGCGCTGAATGGCCAGGTTGTCATCCTGACCTTTTGGGCGACCTGGTGCGTGCCGTGCCGGGACGAGCTGCCGCTGCTCTCGAAGTACGCGACCGATCACGCGGGGCAGGGGCTCACGGTACTCGGCTTCAGCCTCGACACCGCGGACCAGCTTGCCGAGGTACGCAAGGTGGCTCAGGCACTGAGCTTTCCGGTCGGTCTGCTCGAGCGTTCCAGTGCGCCGGGATACGGCCGGATCTGGCGCCTGCCGGTCAGCTTCACCATCGACCGGGCCGGCCGCCTGGCTGAGAATGGCTGGAAGGAGAAGGAACCGACCTGGACGGCGGAGCGCCTCGAGCAGGTGGTGACGCCGCTCCTGACAGGCGCGGCTCGAGCAGCAACCTCCGGGCCATGACCGCGATGCCGAACCGGTGTTGAACCGCTGCTGGCTGCTCGGCGCTCTGGCGCTGCCGCTCGCGTCGGCGACGCACGTGACGGCCGCGGCCCGCGCCGCCGAGGTCGGACAGCCGGTCCCGGCCCTGGTCGCAGAGCAGCTCGACGGTCGCCCCTTCGACCTCGCGGCGTTGCGCGGCTCGGTCGTCATCGTCAACTTCTGGGCGACCTGGTGCGGGCCGTGCCGCGCGGAGATGCCGCTCCTCAACCGCTTCTATCTCGCGCATCGCGCCCAGGGGCTCCTCATCGTCGGCGTGAGTGTCGATGATCGGCACGACCGGAACGAGGTCGTCGAGGTCATGCGCCAGTTCGCCTACCCTGCGCTGCTCGCGGCGGCCGCCAAATCGAACGGCTTCGGACCGCCGCTCGCGGTGCCGATGACGTGGGTGATCGATGCGCAGGGAGTGGTGCGCACGCGCCTCGTGTCCACGGTCACCGAGCAGGCGCTCGAGCAGGCGGTGCTGCCGCTCCTGCCTGCGCCTGCCAGGACGCAATAGGCACCAACTCCGGCCGACCGCGGGGCGGGGTGGCCCGCGAGGGGTCGGGTATACTGACCGGCCATGTCAAAAGTCGTGCCACTTTCCGGAAAGCCGGCGAGCGCGGCGTCGGCGAGCCACCTCAACTCGATCGGGGAGCTGCTGGCGGAGCTGCGCGCCGGACGCATGGTCGTCGTCATGGACGACGAGGACCGCGAGAACGAGGGCGATCTCATCATGGCCGCCGAGCACGCCACGCCCGAGGCCGTCGCCTTCATGATCCGCCACACGAGCGGCATCATCTGCGTGCCGATGGAGGAGCAGCGCCTCGCGGCGCTCGAGCTGCCGCAGATGGTTCCGGCCAACAGCGAGGCGCAGCGCACCGCGTTCACGGTGTCGGTGGACCTGGTGCAGGGCACCACCACCGGCGTGTCCTCCGCCGACCGCGCCGCGACCATCCGCGCCCTCGCCGACAGCCGCTCGAGGGCCGCTGACTTCGCCCGCCCCGGCCACATCTTTCCGCTGCGGCCACGGGCCGGCGGCGTGCTGGTTCGCGCCGGACACACGGAGGCGGCGATCGACCTGTGTCGCCTCGCGGGACTTGCGCCGGCGGGCGTGCTGTGTGAGGTGATGAACGATGACGGCACCATGGCGCGGCGGCCGCAGCTCGAGGAGTTCGCCCGGCGGCATGGGCTCAAGATCGGCACCATCGCCGCTCTGATCCGCCATCGGCTGCGCACCGAGCGCTCGGTGGAGCGCGTCGGCGAGCAGACCGTGCAGACGGCGCTCGGCGAGTTCCGCCTCTACGTCTACCAGGACCGCGTGAGTCTCGAGGTGCACCTGGCGCTGGCGCTCGGCGCGCTCGACGGCCCCGAGCCGCCGCTGGTGCGCGTGCACCTGCCCGACACGCTGCGCGATCTCCTCGGGGTGCGCACCGGCGCGCGCGCCTGGACGCTGAACGCCGCGCTCGCGCGCATCGCCGAGTCGGGCAACGGCGTCGTCGTCCTGTTGCGCCAGCAGGAGCCGCCCGCCGAGCTCGCCGGCGCGCTGCTGCGCACCGTCGCCGCCACGCAGCCGCCGCCGGCAGCCGAGGGGGCGGGCGCCGCCGGCGAAGGCGCGGTGTTGCGTACCTTTGGTATCGGCGCGCAGATCCTCAAGGACCTCGGCGTCAAGCGCATGCGCGTGCTGTCGGCCCCTAAGCAGATGCATGGCATCTCGGCCTTCGACCTCGAGATCGAAGGCTATGTCGGGGAAGAAGGGTGAGCGAGCCGCGCACCATCGAGGCTGAGGCCGGTGCGCGCGGCCAGCGGGTGGCGATCGTCGCGGCGCGCTTCAACGATTTCATCGTCACGAGCCTGCTCAAGGGCGCGACCGCGGGGTGGGAGGCGCGCGGCGGCGCATCGGGCGACCTCACGGTCGTGCGCGTGCCCGGCGCCTTCGAGCTGCCGCTCGCCGCGAAGAAGCTCGGCGCCTCGGGCCGCTACGATGCGGTGGTGGCCCTGGGATGCGTCATTCGGGGTGACACCCCGCACTTTGAGTATGTAGCGGGTGAATGCGCACGGGGACTGCAGCAGGCGAGCCTCGAGACCGGGGTGCCGATCGCCTTCGGCGTGCTGACGGTCGAGACCGTCGATCAGGCGCTCGAGCGCGCCGCGCTCAACGCCGGCAACAAGGGAGGGGAGGCCATGGACACCGCGCTCGCGATGGCCGCGCTCCTTAAGCGGCTATGAGCGGCGCGCCGATGGCGAGTCCGGCGCAGCAATTCAGCGGCGCACGCAGCGTCGCGCGCAAGCTCGCGCTGCAGGCGCTCTATCGCTGGCAGCTGAATGAGTGCCCGTGGCAGGACCTGGCGCAGGAGTTCGCCGACGCCGAGGACATGCCGCGCGCCGATCGCGATTACTTCCACGCGCTCATCGAGGGCGTGGTGCGCTCGCATGCGCAGCTCGAGGCGCACCTCGCCGACTGCAGCGACCGCGAGCCGCGGCTGCTCGATCCGATCGAGCACGCGCTGCTCCTCATCGGGCTCTACGAGCTCGAGTTCGAGCCCGAAGTGCCGTTTCGCACGGTGATCAGCGAGGCGGTGCAGCTCGCCAGGCGCTTCGGCGCCACCGACGGCCACAAGTTCGTGAACGCGGTGCTGGATCGCGCCGCGCGCACTCTGCGGGCGGCCGAGCACTGATTCATCAAGAGCGTACATGGCGCTGTCGGAGTCCGAGCTCATCGCGCGCTATTTCCGCAGCTGCGGTGTGCAGCGCCGTGACGTCGTGCTCGGAGTCGGCGACGACGCGGCCCTCCTCGAGTGCCCGCCCGGCGCGCAGCTGGTCGCGACCACCGACACGCTGGTCGCCGGCGTGCATTTCCCGCCGTCAGTGCCGAGCGCCGCGATCGGGCACCGTGCGCTGGCGGTAAACTTAAGCGATCTGGCCGCGATGGGGGCGCGCCCCGCGTGGGCGCTGCTCGCACTCACCATACCCTCGGCCGACGAGCACTGGCTGGGTGAGTTCGCCGCGGGCTTCGCGAGCCTGGCACGCGCGCACGACGTGGCGCTCATCGGCGGCGACACCACGCGCGGACCCCTCACCGTCACCGTGCAGCTGCTCGGCCACGTGCCGCACGGCCGCGCGCTCACGCGTGCGGGCGGCCGCCCGGGCGACCTGCTCTACGTGTCCGGCTCTCCGGGAGATGCTGGCGCGGGACTCGCGATCGAGCAGGGGCGCTTGAGCGCCCCCGCCGAGGCCGCGCCCTATCTGCGCGAGCGCTTCCGGCTGCCGACGCCGCGCGTTGCGCTCGGTGAGCGGCTGCGCGAGCACGCGCGTGCCTGCATCGACGTCTCGGACGGGCTGCTGGGAGATGCGGGCAAGCTCGCCGCCGCGAGCGGCGTCGGGCTCGAGATCGCGTTCGCGGAATTGCCGGTGTCGCGCGCCCTGGTGCAGGCGCTCGGACCCGAAGCCGCGCGCGAGCTCGCGCTCACCGCCGGCGATGACTACGAGCTGCTGTTTGCGGTGGACGCCGCGCGCGCCGCCGAGCTCGAGCGCGCGCTCCCCGGGGCACAGTGGAACTACCATCAGATTGGCGTGCTGCGCACCGCTCCCGGTGTGGTGGTGGTGCGCGACGGTACTGTGATGGAGTTCTCGCATTCCGGCTACCAGCATTTCGCCTGAGGCCGGCGCGGCGCACGCTTGCCGCTGCGTGCTGCGCTGCGCCGCAGGCAGCGGGGGCGCGTGAGGCATGCATCACAGTCGTGCCCCGGCGGGACCCTTATCCTGACGTGTCTTCGGCTGTTGCCAACACGCCATGTCGCTACCGGCATCAACAAAATCAATTCCGCCCGCCAAGCCGGGCGTGCGCGCGCCCGACAAGATCGGCAAGTACGCGGTCATCAAGGAAGTCGGACGCGGCAGCACCGGTGTCGTCTATCTCTCGCACGATTCGTACTACGGACGCGACGTCGCGATCAAGGTGTACAACATGGACACCGGCGGCGACGAGGAGCGGGCGCGTATCGCGCGCAAGATGTTCCTGTCGGAAGCGCACCTGGTGGGCATGCTGCAGCACCCGCACATCCTGCCGATCTACGACGCCGGCGAGGAAAACGGCCACTGCTACATCGTCACCGAGCACGTACACGGCGCGCGCACACTGGCGGCCTATTGCCGCCCCGACAACCTGCTGCGCATCGACGACACCGTGGAGATTATCTTCAAGTGCGCCAAGGCACTGCACTACGCGCACTCGCGCGGCGTGATCCACCGCGACGTCAAGCCCTCCAACGTGATGCTCACGCAGGACAGCGACGTGCGCATCATCGACTTCGGCATCGCGCTGGTGGCCGACTCCGACATCTCGCGCATCGAGGGCATCGCCGGCAGCCCCTCCTACATGTCACCCGAGCAGGTGCAGAGCCTCGACCTCACCAACTCCTCGGACTTGTACTCGCTCGGCGCGGTGATGTACGAGCTGCTCACCGGGCAACGGCCGTTCCGTGCGGGAAATCTGCAGAAGCTGTTGCATCAGATCGTGTACGCCACGCCGCCTCCTATCCACACGCTTCGCAAGGACGTGCCCGAGGAGCTCGAGTCGGTGGTGGCGACGGCGCTTCTCAAGGATCCGACCAAGCGGCACAGGAGCGGACTGGATTTCGCGGCCGAGCTCACCCGCGTGCACCAGAAGCTGCGCGAGGCCAACGCGCGCATCGATCGGCAGGAGCAGTTCGGCGTGCTGCGGCGGCTGAAGTTCTTCCACGAGTTCTCGCACGCCGAGATCTGGGAAGTGCTGCGCGCCAGCAGCTGGCAGGACTACACAGCCGGCGAGGAGATCGTCAAGGAAGGCGAGATGGACGACCGCTTCTACATTCTGGTGAGCGGCGCCTGCGCGGTCGAGCGCCACGGGCACCGGGTAGGGGCGCTCGACACCGGCGACTGCTTCGGCGAAGCGAGCTACGTCCCCGGCGCCAAGCGTACCGCCACCATCCGCGCGGCCTCACAGGTGACCGTGCTCAAGGTGAGCTCGACGCTGCTCGAGCAGGTGTCGGCTTCCTGTCAGCTGCGCTTCAACCGCGTGTTTCTGCGCTCGCTCATCGCGCGTCTGCAGAGCGCGGAGCGCGTTCCGGTCGCGGCCCCCGCCCCCGCCAGCAGCTGAAGACGGCTGCGCCGGCGTACGCCGGCTCGCAGGCGCCGCAAGCGCCGCAAACAAAAATCGCCGCCAGGCGATTTTTCCAATAAATTAGTTCGCCGTGCATGTGCTCCTCATCGAAGACGACACCGAGGCCGCGCGCTTTCTGGTGAAGGGTCTGCGCGAGAGCGGCTACAGCGTCGATCACGCCGCCGACGGCCGCGAGGGGCTGTTCCGCGCCACCGAGGGGCAGTTCGACCTGGTGGTGACCGACCGCATGCTGCCGCACATCGACGGACTTGCGATCATCGAGCTGATGCGCCGCAAGGGGCTGACGACGCCGGTGCTGGTGCTGTCGGCGCTCGGCAGCGTCGATGACCGCGTCAAGGGACTGAAGGCCGGGGGCGATGATTACCTCACCAAGCCGTTCGCGTTCGCGGAGCTGCTGGCGCGCATCGAAGCGCTGCTGCGCCGGCGCTCGAGCGCGCCGCAGGCGACGCGGCTGCAGGTCGAGGACCTCGAGTTCGATCTGCTGGCGCGGCGTGTCACGCGCGGCGGACGCGAGATCGAGCTCACGGCGCGGGAGCTCAAGCTCCTCGAGTTCCTCATGCGCCGCGCCGGGCAGGTGGTGACCCGCACCATGCTGCTCGAGGGCGTGTGGGACCTGCACTTCGATCCGCAGAGCAACCTGATCGACGTACACATCAGCCGGCTGCGCCAGGCGATCGACCGCGGCTCGGATCACCCGCTGATCCACACGGTGCGCGGCTCGGGCTACGTGCTGCGCACGGATTCCTGATGAAGCTCGATCTGTTCAACACCACGGCGTTCCGCCTGTCGGTGGCCTACACGCTGCTGATCACCTTCGCCGTCGCCGGGACGCTGGTCGGCGCCTACAAGCTCACCGAGAGGCTGATCGACGACGAGCTCGACCTGATCATCGACACGGAGGTCAAGAGCCTCGAGGAGAAGTACGCGCGCAGCGGCGTGGCGGGGGTCACCGACGAGATCAACCTGCGCATCGAGAGCTGGGGGCGCATCGGCGGGGTCTACATGATCGCCGATGCCAATTTCGAGCGTATTGCCGGCAATCTCACCAGCTGGCCCTTCGATGGGATGCCGGGCGAGCCGTGGCCGCAGTTCGACATCACCACCATCGAGCCGGGACGGCGCGCCGTGCACCCGGTGCGCGCGGCGGTGCGCGCGCTGCCCGGCGGCGACCTGCTGCTGGTCGGGACCGACATCTCCCAGGGGCGGCGCTTCGCCGAGAAGTTCCGGCTCGCGACTCTGTGGGGCATCGGTCTCTCGGCGTTGGCCGCGGCCCTCGCCGGCTTCTGGTTCAGCTACCGCCTCGCGCGGCGGGTGGACGAGGTGACCCGCACCTGCCAGCGCATCATGGCGGGCGACCTGAGCTCGCGGCTGCCGCTTGCCGGGGTCAACGACGAGTTCGACTCGCTCGCGACCTCGGTGAACGGGGTGCTCGATCGCCTCGAGGACCAGGCGGGGACGCTGCGCGCGACCTTCGACAGCACCGCGCACGATCTGCGCGCGCCGCTGCATCGCCTGCGCACGCGTATGGATGCGTTGCTGCTGCGCTCCCCGCCGCTCGAGCCGGCGGTGCACGAATCGATCGAATCGGCCCTGCGTGAGGTCGATCAGCTGCAGCGCACCCTCGCGACGCTGCTGCAGATCGCGCTGGCCGAGTCCGGCGCACCGCTCGCCGCCGCGGGCACGGTCGACGTGAGCGAGCTCGCCGCGGAGCTGGTCGAGCTGTTCGAGCCGGTTGCGGGCGAGCGCGGGGTGCAGCTCGCCTGCCGGCCCGAGCCGCAGGCGCTGGTGCAGGGCAACCGCCAGCTGCTCGCGCAGCTGCTCACCAATCTGATCGAGAACGGGATCAAGTACGTGCCCGCGGGCGGCAACATCGAGGTTGCGGTGCGGCGGCTCGCGGGCTCGGTGCGGCTCGTGGTGAGCGACGACGGCCCCGGGATCGCCGCGCGGGACCGCGCCCGCGCGGCGCAGCCGTTCGCGCGCTTCGCGCCGGGCAAGCAGGAAGGCAGCGGCTTAGGGTTAAGCCTGGTCGCGGCGATCGCCCGGCTGCATCGCGGGCGGCTCGAGCTCGAGAGCAACCACCCGGGGCTGCGGGTCGTGGTCGAACTGCCGGCGTAGCGTCAGTGCGCGGCGGGCGGCGGGGGCTGAGTCTTCGCCGCCAGGCACTCCTTGACGAACTGCTCGCGCTGCTTGCCTGCAAGCTGCTTCGCGGTCGCTTCCCGGTTACAGGACTTGAGCGTCGGGTGCTTCACGGGCGTGGCGGACGGGGCGGACGGCGGCTCGGCGGCCGGCGCAGATGCGGCGGCGGCGAGCGCCAACACGGCGATCAGGCTCTTTAAGTTCATGCGCACCAAATTAGCCGCCGGGCCCTGTCGCCGCGATGACGGCGACATTAAGAAATCGTCATGCGCAGCGCGCCGCCGGCGGCGGCCGCGATCTCAGGCATCCTTGTCGTGCTCGATGAGCGCGTAGGCCGAGTGGTTGTGGATGGACTCGAAGTTCTCCGACTCGACCACGTAGGCGGCGACCCGCTCGTCGCGATTGAGCCGCGCGGCGACGTCCCGCACCATGTCCTCGACGAACTTCGGATTGTCGTAGGCGCGCTCGGTCACGTACTTTTCGTCCGGGCGTTTCAGGATCCCGTAGAGCTCGCACGAAGCCTCGCTCTCGGCGATCTCGATCAGCTCCTCGATCCACATGTGGCGGCGGAGCCTCGCGGTGATCGTCACGTGCGAGCGCTGGTTGTGGGCGCCGTAGTCGGCGATGCGCTTCGAGCAGGGGCACAGGCTCGTCACCGGAACGGTGACGCGCACCCACAGCTCGGTGCGCCCGTGACGGTGCTCGCCGATGAGGCCGGCGCGGTAATCCATCAGGCTCTCGACCTGCGACACCGGCGCCTTCTTCATCACGAAGAACGGAAAGCTCATCTCGATGTGGCCGGTCTCGGCCTCGAGCCGCGCGGTCATGCCTTCGAGCATGGCGCGGAAGGACTCGACCGAGATCTCGCGCTCGGCGTGCAGTGCCTCGACGAAGCGCGACATGTGCGTGCCCTTGAAGTTGTGCGGCAGGCTCACGTACATGTTGAAGGTCGCGATGGTGTGCTGCTCGCCGGCCGAGCGGTCCCGCACCCGCACCGGGTGGCTGATGTCCTTGATGCCGACACGGTTGATCGGCAGGTGCCGCGTGTCGGCGCGCGCCTGCACGTCCTCGACCTCGGTAACGGGGGCACGGGGGATCCTGGCGGTGGCGGCCGGAGGAGTCATGTGTCAAAGGCTAGCGTAATTCCCGCGACGCTTGGGGCACCCTCCCCCTTTCTGGGGAGGTCAGGTTCCGCCCGCCGACCGCAGCCGCTCCGGAAAGTGCAGTGCCCACCAGCGCTCGATGCTGGCACGCAGCGCCGGCGCATCGAGTCCCGCGGCGGCGAGGCACCCCTCGCGCGAGCCGTGCTCGATGAAACGGTCCGGAATCCCGAGCATGAGCTGCGGGATGAGCAGCCCTTCGGAGGCGAGGAGCTCTGCGACCGCGGAGCCGGCACCGCCGAAGGCGGCATTCTCCTCGACCGTGACCAGCGCGCGGTGGCGCCGGGCGAGCGCGACGATGAGGTCCTCGTCGAGCGGCTTGACGAAGCGCATGTTGATGAGCGTGGCATCGAGCGCCTCGGCGATCTGCTGCGCGGGCGTGACCAGGGCGCCGAAGGCGAGGATCGCGAGCCCGCTCTTGCCCTCGCGGCGCGCCTGCGCCTTGCCGACGGGGAGCGCGCTCATCTCGGCCGCCACCGGCACGCCGGGACCCGTGCCGCGCGGGTAGCGCACGATCGACGGTCCCTGGAGGGTGCTCGCGGTGTAGAGCATCTGCCGGCACTCGTTCTCGTCCGCGGGCGCCATGACGACGGTGTTGGGGACGCAGCGCAGGTAGGAGAGATCGTAGCTCCCCTGGTGGGTGGCACCGTCGCTGCCGACGAGACCGGCGCGATCCACCGCGAACACCACCGGCAGGTTCTGCAGCGCCACGTCGTGGATGAGCTGATCGTAGGCGCGCTGCAGGAAGGTCGAGTAGATCGCGACCACCGGCCTCAAGCCCTCGGCGGCCAGTCCCGCGGCGAAGGTGACGGCGTGCTGCTCGGCGATCGCCACGTCAAAGTAGCGCTCGGGGAAGCGCTTGGAGAACTCGACCAGGCCCGAGCCCTCGCGCATCGCGGGCGTGATGCCGATGATGCGCGGGTCGCGCTCGGCCATGTCGCACAGCCACTGGCCGAATACCTGGCTGTAGCTCGGGCCCGCCGCCTTCTCCTTGAAGATCGTGCCGCTCGTGGGGTCGAACGGCCCCGGCCCGTGCCACTTGATCGGGTCCGCTTCGGCCGGCGCGTAGCCCTTGCCCTTGCGCGTGACGACGTGCAGGAACTGCGGGCCGCGGAGCTTGCGCACGTTGCGGAGCGTGCGCACGAGGGCCTTGACGTCGTGCCCGTCCATCGGACCTATGTAGTTGAAGCCCATTTCCTCGAACAGCGTTCCGGGCAGCACCATGCCCTTCAAGTGCTCCTCCGAGCGGCGCGCCAGCTCCCACACCGTCGGCATCTGCCGCAGCACCTTCTTGCCGCCCTCGCGCAGGTGCGCGTACATGCGCCCGGAGAGCGCGCGTGCGAAGTGGTTGGAGAGCGCCCCGACGTTCTCCGAGATCGACATGTCGTTATCGTTGAGGATCACGAGCAGGTTCGCCGGGAGCGAGCCGGCGTGATTCAGCGCTTCGAAAGCCATGCCGGCGGTCATGGCACCGTCGCCGATCACCGCCACCACGCGCCGGTCGTCGCCGGCGCGCGCGGACGCGACCGCCATGCCAAGCGCGGCCGAGATCGAGGTGCTCGAGTGTCCGACTCCGAAGGTGTCGTACTCGCTCTCGGCCCGCGAGGGGAAGGGGGCGAGCCCACCGTCCTGCTTGATGGTGTGCAGCCGTTCGCGGCGGCCGGTCAGAACCTTGTGCGGGTAGGCCTGATGGCCCACGTCCCACACCAGGCGGTCGCGCGGCGTGTCGTAGACGTAGTGGAGCGCGATGGTGAGCTCGACCGTGCCCAGGCCCGCGGCGAAATGGCCGCCGCGCGTGCTGACGCTCTGGATGAGAAACGCGCGTAGCTCCGCGGCGAGCGCCGGGAGCTTGCCGGCCGCCAGGCGGCGCAGGTCCTCCGGGGTCGCGATCGCATCGAGCAGCGGATACTTGTCCGGCGGCGCGCTCATCGTGCCCTCAGTGTACACGGGGTTCCGGCACGTTCAGCGCTCGCGGCTGACGACGAAACGGGCGAGCTCGGCGAGCGCGCCGGCGCGTGCCCCCAGGGGCTCGAGAGCGGCGATCGCCGCATCGCGCAGCTCCCGCGCCCGCGCCCGCGCGGCGTCGATTCCGGCGGTGCTCGGGTAAGTCGGCTTGGCGTGCGCGGCGTCGGCGCCGGTCGTCTTGCCGAGCAATGCGCTGTCCCCCTCGACATCGAGGATGTCGTCCTGGATCTGGAACGCGAGCCCGATCTCGGCGCCGAACTGCCCGAGCGCGGCGAGCTCCTGAGGTGCGCTCACGCCGGCGGCCAGCGCCCCGAGCAGCACGCTCCCCTGAATGAGGGCGCCGGTCTTGCGGCGGTGCATGTTCTCGATGGCATCCACGGTGAGCGTATGCCCGACCGCTTCCAGATCGACCGCCTGGCCGCCCGCCATGCCGCCGGTGCCGATGGCGCGCGCGAGCACGCGGATCATCTCGAGGCGCCCCTCGCTCGAGGTGCCGGCCATCGGCTCATGCGCCAGCACCGCGAAGGCGAGCGCCTGCAGGGCATCGCCCACGAGCACCGCCGTGCCCTCATCGAAGGCCCGGTGGCAGCTCGGGCGGCCACGACGCAGGTCATCATCGTCCATCGCCGGCAGGTCATCGTGCACGAGGCTGTAGACGTGGATCAGCTCGACCGCCGCGGCCGGCGCATCGAGCGCACTCAGCGGCGCGCCGCAGGATTCGCCCGTGAGGTAGACCAGGATCGGGCGCAGGCGCTTGCCGGCGCCGAGCGTGCTGTAGCGCATGGCATCGCGCAGCCGCGCGGTGCCCGGATCGGGGAGCCGCAGCACCTCATCGAGCACCCGCTCGATGCGCGCCTGGGCTGCGGCGAGACGCGCCGCAAAATCGGCGGCCGGTGCGCGGGCCTTGCTCACCGCGGCGCTCCTCACTCGGGCGCGGCGGGTCCCGCGGGCGCCTCGTCCGCGGACTCCTCGAACGGCTCGATCTGCGCTTTCGCTGCGCGCTTCAGCAGGATCTCGACCTTCTGCTGCGCCGCCTGGAGAGAGGCCTGGCACTGGCGGGTGAGCGCCACGCCGCGCTCGAAGGCCTTCAGCGCCTCATCGAGCGGCAGATCACCGTGCTCGAGCCGCTCGACCAGCCCCTCGAGCTCCGCGAGCGCCTGCTCGAAGTCCGGGGCTTTGCTGTCCGGGGCCAAATCAGTCTCCTTCGCATCGCTCGGCGGCCCATCGAGGGCGCGCAACGTTACACAGCGGCGCAGCCGAGGGTCAACGCACGTTCTTGACGCCGCTCGGGGGGCGGCGATAGAGTCGCAGCCCTTCGTTAGACCGAGTCTAAGTGAGGAGCTCCATGAATCTCAAAGGCAGCAAGACGGAAAAGAACCTGAAGGACGCGTTCGCCGGCGAGTCGCAGGCCAACCGCCGCTACCTGTACTTCGCCCAGAAGGCCGACGTCGAGGGCTTCAACGACGTATCGGCGGTGTTCCGCTCGACCGCGGAAGGCGAGACCGGTCATGCGCACGGCCACCTCGAGTACCTCGAGGCGGTGGGCGATCCGGCAACCGGACTGCCGATCGGCGCGACCAAGCTCAATCTCAAGGCCGCCATCGCCGGGGAGACGCACGAGTACACCGACATGTACCCGGGCATGGCGAAGATGGCGCGCGAGGAGGGCTTCGGCGAGATCGCCGACTGGTTCGAGACGCTCGCGAAGGCCGAGCGCTCGCACGCCAATCGCTTCCAGAAGGCGCTCGACGGAATCTGACGGAACGTGCGCCTCGGGCCCGCGACGCGGGCCCGAGTCAACCTCTCATGAGCAGCACGCCCAGCCCGCCGCCGGGGGCGCGCGAGGGGAGCCTCGAGGCCCCGACGCGTTTGCCCCTGGAGTGGCGGCAGCCGCAGTTCTACGACCACGCCGCGCTCGAGAAGGAGCTCGAGCGGGTATTCGACATCTGCCACGGCTGCCGCCGCTGCTTCAGCCTCTGCAACGCGTTCCCGACGCTGTTCGACGCCGTCGACGGGACCGAAGCGGGCGAGGTCGCGGGCCTCGACCGCAAGGCTTACTGGGAGGTCGTGGATCACTGTTACCTCTGCGACATGTGCTTCATGACGAAGTGCCCGTACGTTCCGCCGCATCCCTGGAACGTCGATTTCCCGCACCTGATGCTGCGCGCCAAGGCGGTGCGTGCCCGCGAGGGCGGGCTGAAACTGAGCGAGCGGGTGCTCGCCGCCACCGATGCCGTGGGGAGACTCGCCGGGATCCCCGTGGTGGTGGAGGTCGTGAACGCCGTGAACGCCTCCGCGGCCGGCCGGGCGCTGCTCGAGAAGACGCTCGGCGTCGACCGCAGCGCACCGTTACCCAAATATCACGCGCGCAGCGCCCGCGCGCGTCTCTCATCGCTCGGCACCACGCGCGCGAGCGGGCGGGTGGACGCACTTAAGGCACAGCACACCCCCGAGACCACCGGCCGCGTGGCGGTCTTCACCACCTGCTACGGCAACCGCAACGACCCGTCACTCGATGAGGATCTGGTCGCGATCCTGCGTCACAACGGCATCGAGGTGAGGCTGCTGCCGAGCGAGCGCTGCTGCGGCATGCCACGGCTGGAGCTCGGCGACCTCGAGGGAGTCGCGCGCCTCAAAGAGCACAACATCCCGGTGCTCGCCGTCGCCGTGGCGGCCGGCTTCGACCTCGTGGCGCCGATTCCCTCGTGCGTCCTCATGTTCAAGCAGGAGCTGCCGCTCATGTACCCGGACGACGCGCGGGTGCGCGAGGTGGCCGAGCGCATGTTCGATCCCTTCGAGTACCTGATGCTGCGCCATCGCGCGGGCCTGCTGCGGACCGATTTCTCGCGCCCGCTCGGCAAGGTGAGCTACCACGTGCCCTGTCACCTGCGCGTGCAGAACTTAGGTCTCAAGACCCGCGAGGTGCTCGAGCTCGTGCCCGGGACGACGGTCGAGCCGATCGAGCGCTGCTCCGGACACAACGGCACCTATGGCGTGAAGCAGCGCTTTCGGGCCGCCTCCATGAAGATCGGGCGTGCAGTCATGCAGCGGGTCGAGAGCGCGCACGCCGATCACTATGCGAGCGACTGCCCGATGGCGGCACGGCAGATCGAGAGCGGGCTCAAGGAGCCGCGCGAGCCCGAGCACCCGCTCACGCTCCTCAAGATGGCGTACGGGCTGTGAAGCTCGCCGCGACGGATCTCATGAGCCTCGAGCGCTACGCGCGCGAGCGCGCCGCGTTCCGCACCCGGGTGCTCGAGCACAAGCGCGCCCGGCAGCTGCAGGTCGGGCCGAACACCACCTGGTCCTTCGAGGACCGCCTGACCGTCCAGTACCAGATTCAGGAGATGCTGCGCATCGAGCGGATCTTCGAGCCCGCAGGGATCGCCGAGGAGCTCGCGGCCTACAACCCGCTGATCCCGGATGGCAGGAACTGGAAGGCGACGCTCCTCATCGAGTTCGCGGAGCCCGCCGAGCGGCGCCGCCAGCTCGAGCTCCTGAAGGGCGTCGAGTCGCGCTGCTGGGTCGAGGTCACCGGGCGTGCGCGCGTCTTCGCCATCGCCGACGAGGACCTGCCGCGCGAGAACGAGGAGAAGACCTCGGCCGTGCACTTCCTGCGCTTCGAGCTCGATGCGGCGATGGTCGGCGCGCTGCGCGCCGGCGCCGCGCTGGCGGCGGGGATAGACCATGAGAGCTACCGCCACACGGTCGAGCCGGTGCCGCCGGCGGTGCGCGCCTCGCTCCTCGCCGATCTCGACTGACCCCGCGCGGCGACAGGGCCGAACACTCTGCGCATTTTGGTAAGATTCGCGCCGCGCGAGCCTCAGCAGTGCCGCGCACGGTGCGCGCAGCGCACGCAGGGTGGTAAACGCATGATGCATAGCGGATGAGCCAGTCTTACACCGCCTCCGATATCGAGGTCCTTTCCGGTCTCGAGCCCGTCCGCCGCCGGCCGGGCATGTACACCCACACCCAGCGCCCCAATCACCTCGCGCACGAGGTCATCGACAACAGCGTCGATGAGGCGATCGCCGGCTACTGCCACCAGATCGACGTCGTCCTCTACAAGGACAACTCGCTCGAGGTCGCCGACGACGGCCGCGGCATGCCGGTCGACATCCATCCCAAGGAGAAAGTGTCGGGTGCCGAGCTGATCCTCACTCGGCTGCACGCCGGCGGAAAATTCTCCGACAAGACCTACCAGTTCTCAGGGGGCCTGCACGGGGTCGGCGTATCGGTGGTGAACGCGCTGTCGAAGCACCTCGAGTGCTGGATCAAGCGTGGCGGCAAGGAATACAACATCGGCTTCAAGGACGGCAAGATCTCCACCAAGCTCGAGGAGATCGGCAGCGTCGGCCAGCGCAACACCGGCACCACCATCCGCTTCTGGCCGGATCCGAAGTTCTTCGACTCCGACAAGTTCTCAGTGCCGCAGCTGAAGCACACGCTCAAAGCCAAGGCGGTGCTGTGTCCGGGCCTCAAGGTCACCTTCAGGAACGAGGCGGGCGGCGAGCGGGACGAATGGTTCTACACCGGCGACTTGGGCGCCTATCTCATCGAGGAGCTCGGCAAGCTCGAGCGCATCCCGGTCGAGCCCATCACCGGCACGCGCGCCGACGACAACGACGCGGTCGATTACGCACTGTGCTGGGCGCCGGACGCGGAAGTCTCGATCGGCGAGAGCTACGTAAACCTCATCCCGACTCCCGAGGGCGGCACGCACGTCAACGGGCTGCGCGCCGGCGTCGCACAGGCGGTGCGCGATTTCTGCGAGTTCAGGAACCTCGTGCCGCGCGGCATCAAGCTCACTCCCGAGGACGTCTGGGACAAGGCGAGCTTCGTGCTGTCGGTGAAGATCCGCGATCCGCAGTTCGCCGGCCAGATGAAGGAGCGCCTGGGGAGCCGTGACGCCGCGGCGCTGGTCGAGGGCTTCGCGCGCGACTCGCTCGCGCTCTGGCTCAACCGCCACCCGGATGCCGGCGAGCGCATCGGGCAGTTCGCCATCGCCAACGCCCAGGAGCGCGCCAAGGCCGCCCAGCGCGTGGTGCGCAAGCGTATCGCCGGGGGACCGGCGCTGCCCGGCAAGCTCGCCGACTGCGTGAGCCAGGAGCCGAGGCGCTGCGAGCTGTTCCTGGTCGAGGGCGACTCGGCGGGCGGCTCGGCCAAGCAGGCGCGCGACAAGGAGTTTCAGGCCATCCTGCCGCTGCGCGGCAAGATCCTGAACACCTGGGAAGTCGATCCCGGGCAGCTCGCGGCCAGCGAGGAAGTGCACAACATCTCGGTCGCCCTCGGCGTCGACCCGGGCTCGAGCGACCTCACGTCACTGCGCTATCACAAGGTCTGCATCCTCGCCGACGCCGATTCCGACGGGCAGCACATCGCGACGCTGCTGTGCGCGCTCTTCCTGCGGCACTTTCGCCCGCTGGTGACCCACGGGCACGTGCACGTCGCGATGCCGCCGCTCTACCGCATCGATGCCGGCAAACAGGTGCTGTACGCGCTCGATGACGGCGAGCGCGATCAGCTGCTGAAGAAGATAGAGAAGGAGAGCCCGCGCACCCGCCCCGCCGTCACCCGCTTCAAGGGCCTGGGGGAGATGAACCCGACGCAGCTGCGCGAGACCACGATCGACCCGCGCACGCGCCGCCTGGTGCAGCTCACCATCGACGGCAAGGATAAGACCGATCAGCTGATGGACATGCTGCTCGCCAAGAAGCGCGCCGCCGACCGCCGTGAATGGCTCGAGGAGAAGGGCAACCTCGCCGAGGTGCAGGTATGAAGGGGCCGCCGGAGAGCGGGGAGCTCAACTTCGAGGGCATCGAGCGCCAGCCGCTCGGCACCTTCACGGAGAAGGCCTACCTCGACTATTCGATGTATGTGATCCTCGACCGGGCGCTGCCGGCGCTCGGCGATGGATTGAAGCCGGTGCAGCGGCGCATCGTCTACTCGATGAGCGAGCTCGGGCTCTCGGCGGTCGCCAAGCACAAGAAGGCGGCCCTCACCGTCGGCGACGTGCTCGGCAAGTTCCATCCGCACGGGGATACGGCCTGCTACGAGGCCATGGTGCTCATGGCGCAGCCCTTCGCCTACCGCTATCCGCTCATCGACGGGCAGGGCAACTGGGGCTCGCAGGACGACCCGAAGTCCTTTGCCGCTATGCGCTACACCGAGGCCAAGCTCACGCGCTACGCCGAAGTGCTGCTGGGTGAGCTGTCGGACGGCACCGTCGACTGGGTCGCGAACTACGACGGCTCGCGCGAGGAGCCGACCATCCTGCCCGCGCGCCTGCCGAATCTGCTGCTGAACGGCACCTCGGGGATCGCGGTCGGGATGGCCACCGACATCCCGCCGCATAACCTCGGGGAAGTCGCCGCCGCGGCGATTCACCTGCTCGAGGAGCCGGACGCCACCACTGCCGCGCTCATGAAGCACGTCAAGGGGCCGGACCTGCCGACGGGCGCGGAGATCATCTCGCCGCGCAGCGATCTCAGAGAGTTCTACGACAAGGGCATCGGTAGCTTCAAGGCGCGCGCCACCTGGGAGATCGAGGACGGCAACGCGGTCATCACCGCCTTCCCCTACCAGGTGTCGCCGACGCGCGTTCAGGAACAGATCGGTGAGCAGATCCGCGCCAAGAAGCTGCCGATGGTCGAGGACATTCGCGACGAGTCCGATCACGACAACCCGACGCGGCTCGTCATCGTGCCGCGCTCGAACCGCGTCGATCTCCTCGAGGTGATGAACCACCTGTTCGCGACCACGGACCTCGAGCGCAACTACCGCGTCAACCTCAACATCATCGCGAATGACGGCCGGCCGCGGGTGATGGGGCTGAAGGAAATCCTCACCGAGTGGCTCGAGTTCCGCGTGACGACCGTCACGCGGCGCCTCGAGCACCGCCTGGACAAGGTCGGCAAGCGGCTGCATATACTCGACGGGCTCCTCATCGCCTTCCTCAATCTCGACGAGGTGATTCGCATCATCCGTCGCGAGGAGGAGCCGAAGCCGGTGCTGATGAAGCGTTTCAAGCTCTCGGACGAGCAGACCGAAGAGATCCTCAACACGCGCCTGCGGCACCTCGCCAAGCTCGAGGAGATGAAGATCCGCGAGGAGCAGAAGAGCCTCGCCACCGAGCGCGAGGAGCTCGAGGGGCTGCTGAAGAGCAAGGCGAAGCTGAGGAAGCTCATCGCCGCCGAGATCCGTGCCGACGCCGACAAGTACGGCGACGAGCGGCGCACCAAGATCATCGAGCGCGAGGCGGCGCAGGCGATCGATGAGGCGAGCCTGATCCCCAACGAGCCGGTGACGGTCGTGCTCTCCCGGGGCGGGTGGGTGCGCTCGGCCAAGGGTCACGAGGTCGACGTGGCGACGCTCTCCTACAAGGGCGGGGATGCCTTCCAGGCGCTGGCGCGGGGGCGGAGCCTGCAGCCGGCGGTGTTCATCGACAGCACCGGGCGCACCTACGCGCTGCCAGCGCACTCGCTCCCCTCGGCGCGCGGTCATGGTGAGCCGCTCTCCGGCCGACTCGATCCGCCCGATGGCGCGAAGTTCGCCGGCGTCATGATCGGGGAGCCCGAGGACCTGTGGCTGCTCGCGAGCGATGCGGGCTACGGCTTCACGGCGCGCCTCAAGGACCTGGTCACCGACCGGCGCGCAGGCAAGACGGTGCTCTCGGTCCCCGAGAATGCGCAGGTACTCGCCCCCGCACCGGTGTCCGTACCCGAGGCGCTCGTCTGCGTGGTGAGCAGCGAGGGCAAGCTCCTTGCTTTCCCGGTGGGGGAGGTGCCTGAGATGCCGCGCGGCAAGGGCAACAAGCTCTATGACATCCCGGGGAAGAAGGCGCGCGCCCGCACCGAGCTGATGACGGCGCTCGCCGTGGTGCCGCCCGAGGCCAGCCTCGTCCTCTGGTCGGGAGATACCAGCAAAGTCCTCGAGTGGCGGGATCTGAAGGATTACCTCGGGCAGCGTGCCCAGCGCGGCGCGGTCTTGAGGCGCGGCTGGCCGCGCAGGATCGAGCGTATGGAGGCGCGGCTGCCGGCGGGCCCGAAAGACTGAAGGCGGCGCTCGACTACCGCCCGGCGCTCAGGACCACTTCCTCGGGCTCGTGGACGAAGTAGCCCTGGATATATTGCACGCCGAGCTGCCAGAGCACCGCCATGGTGTTGGCGTCCTCGACGCGCTCGCCGACCGTCTGCACCGAGCGCTTCTGGGCCAGATCGACCAGCGCGCGCACGCGCTGCTGCAGCTGCGGGTCGGCGGCGAGTCCCTGGATCACCGCGCCGTCGATCTTCACGAAGTCGAGCGACACCGACTCGAGCATGCCGAGACTGTCGCGTCCCCCGCCGAAGGACTCGAGCGCGAAGCGGAAGTGCCGCTGGCGCAGCGCGCTCGCGAGCGCCTTCACCTGCGGGATGTGGCTTGCGGCGCTCTCCTCCGTGACCTGGAAGCACAGGCGCTGCGGTTCCGCACGGCTCGAGCGCAGGTGGTTGTCGAGCCAGGTGAGGAAGGAGTCGTCCTTAACGGTCTCGCGCGAGAGGCGCACGAACAGGCACTGCGGCTTCTTCTGCGCCGCGAAGGACAGCGACGCCCCTACGACCCAGCGGTCGATGTTCTTCATCAGGTCGTTGCGCGCGGCGGCCGCCATGAATTCCGAGGGCAGCACTTCCTTGCCCTGGGTATCGACCATGCGCACCAGCACGTCGAACATGGCCGGGTCCTCGCCCCGCAGGCTCGCGATCGGCTGCTGCACCAGGCGGAAGCGGTTCTCCATGAGCGCGGCCTTGATGTGCTTGACCCACACCTTGTCGTAGGAGGCCACCCGGCTCTCGGTGTCGGCGTGGCCGGAGATGACGCTCTGGTTCCCGCCGCGCGCGCTGCTCTTGCGACAGGCCTCGAGCGCGTCCGCCACCACTGCATCGAGGCCGGCGCGGCCCGGCGATACGGTCGAGAGTCCGATCGAGCAGGTCACCGACACCGACTTGTCGCGGATGCGCATGACGTGCTTCTGCACGCGCGCCAGCAGCTGCTCGGCCCAGGCGCTGATGTCGTGCTCGTTGCCGCGCTCGAGCAGCACCACGAACAGCATCCCGCCGAGCCGCCCGCTCAGCTCCTTCGGCCGCACGGTCTCGCGTAACAGGCGCACGAACTCGCTCACGACCTCCTCGCTCGCCGTCACGCCGATGACGCGCTCGAGCGAGGCGAACTTGTCGAGCTTGACCACCGCCAGGCAACGCATGCCGCCCGTGGGGCGGGTCGCCAGGCGCCGGCCGAGCGCCTCCAGCAGCTCGCGCCGCGGCAGCAGTCCGTAGGAATCGGTGGGGGTGGCCGGGGCCGCGGCGCGCGGCTCGACCGGCGCCGCCGGGGCGCGCGGCGCGGACGGCACGACGAGGCGCACGGACGGCCCGCCGTCGTACTCGCCCAAGGCGAGGGCGATCTCGACCGGCAGGATGCTGCCGTCGGCGGGCAGGGCGTTGGCGCGCAGCGTGTGGTCTCCGCCCCAGCGTCCCTGCAGGCAGGCGGCAAGCGCACCGCGCAGCGCCGGATGCGTGGACTCCTCGAAGAGGTCCATCACCGGCTGTCCGACGATTCCCTCCTCGACGCCGAACAGCTCGAGCCACGCGGGGTTGGCGTCGGTGACGATCCCCTCCTGCACCTGGATGATTGCGTCGTTGGATCGCTCGAGAACCGTATCGAGCTGGCTGCGGGCATCCTGGGCCGCACGCTGCGCCGCATCGAGCGTGCGCTGGGCGCGAAAGGTCGCGAGCTCGCGCATCATGACCGCCTGCAGGCGGTCCGGGTGATCGAGCGAGACCAGATCACGGGCGCCCTGCATGAGGGCCCGGGCGATCGCGCGCTCGTCGGCCTGCTGGGCGACCGCCAGGACCGGGACGCCGGCGGCCAGCTGGTCGCGGATGGCGATCACGGCCTCGAGCTCCTGCTCTTCGCCGATGACGTGCACCAGGAGCTCGGGATTGATCTGGGTGAGCGCGTCGCCGAGGTCGCGCAGCGCCGGGATCCAGGTGCAGTGGGCCGGCTCGCCCGCACGGCGCAGCATGCCGTTGATCTCCTCGACGGCTTCACGCGTGGCGCTGAGCACGATGAGCGGAACGGCGCTGTGCTCGATCAAGACGATGGGCTCCCTGGGATGCGCTCGCGCGGGCGGCGAATTCTAGCATCAGGAGGTTGGCTCCCCGCCGTGAGCGACCTCGCGGAAAGCGCGGCCGCGGGCCACGCTGGCGGCCCTCGAGGCTTGCCGCTATCATACGCGGCCCTTTTTGACGGGACGGCACGTCCCGCCGCCCGCCGACCAACGACGAGATCCGGGAATGGCCAGCTATACCACCAGCGAGATCCGCTCGGGTCTGAAGGTTCTGCTCGACGGCGATCCGTACTCCGTAGTCGAGAACGAGTTCGTCAAGCCCGGCAAGGGCCAGGCGTTCAATCGCATCAAGGTGCGCAACCTCAAGACCGGCCGCACCATCGAGCGCACCTTCAAGTCGGGCGAGTCGCTCGAGGCCGCCGACGTCGTCGACATGGACATGCAGTACCTCTACCAGGACGGGGATTTCTGGCACTTCATGGTTCCGGAGAGCTTCGAGCAGTACACCGCCGGCAAATCGGCGCTCGGCGACAACGCCCAGTGGCTGAAGGACGGCGTCGTGTGCATCGTGACGCTCTGGAACAACGTGCCGCTGGTCGTGACTCCTCCGCCCCATATCGAGCTGAAGGTCATCGAGACCGACCCCGGGCTGCGCGGTGACACCGCTACCGGCGGTCAGAAGCCGGCGAAGCTCGAGACCGGCGCCGTGGTGCGCGTGCCGCTCTTCATCAACGAGGGTGAGACGATCCGTATCGACACGCGCACCGGCGAGTACATCTCGCGCGGCAAGCAGTAGCTCGCGGCGGGCGCTCAGGCGCTCGCACGCGCGAGCCTGCGGGCGCGCCACACTCCGTCGCCGGCGTAGAGGATCAGCGCAGCCCAGAGGAGTGCGAAGCCTGCCGCGCGCGCCGGCTCGAAGCTCTCGTGATAGAAGAGCACGCCGCACGCGAGCTGCAGGCTCGGGCCGATGTACTGCAGTATGCCCACCGTCGAGTACGGCAGGAGACGCGCCCCGTAGGCGAAGAGAAAGAGCGGCACCGCGGTGACGACGCCGCTGCCGGCGAGCAGCCAGGAGATGGCAGGCCCTGCGTGCGCAAAGGCCGCGACGCCCGCCGCCTCGCACCAGGCGAGATAGCCGAGAGCGGGCAGCAGCAGGAGCAGGGTTTCCGTCGCGAGGCCCGGCAGGGCGTCGACACTGATCACCTTGCGCACGAAGCCGTAGAGCGAGAAGGTCATGGCGAGCGCGAGCGCGATCCAGGGAGGGCGCCCCGCCTGCACCGCCAGATAGAGCACCGCCAGCGCCGCGAGCGCGATCGCGCTCCACTGCAGCGCGTTCGGGCGCTCTCGCAGCACCAGCACTCCGAGCAGCACGTTCACCAGCGGATTGATGTAGTAGCCGAGGCTCGACTCGACGATGTGCTGGTGGGTGACGCTCCAGACATACACCAGCCAGTTGACGCTGATCAGCAGCGCCGAAGTCGCAAGCCCCGCGAGCAGGCGCGGCTTGCCGAGCGTCGTCGTGAGCCGGCCTAACTCCCCGCGTACCAGCATCCAGCTGAGGAGGAACAGGCACGACCAGGCCACGCGGTGCGCGATGATCTGGACCGAAGGTACCGCGCTCAGGGCGTGCAGGTAGACCGGGAAGAGACCCCAGATCGTGAAGGCGGCGCTCCCTGCCGCGAGTCCCCGGGGCGAGAGCCGCTCGGAGCTCATACGCGCTCACGCACGGGCGGTCGGAAAACTGAGCACTTCGTCGATGTGCCGGGCGCCGAGCGAGAGCATCAGGGTGCGATCGAAGCCGAGCGCCACGCCGGCGCAGTCGGGGAGCCCGGCCGCGAGCGCCGCGAGCAGCCGCTCGTCGGGCGGCCGCACCGGCTGGCCTGCGCGCCGGCGCTGCGCGTTGTCGCGCTCGAAGCGGGCGCGCTGCTCGGGCGCCGATTGCAGCTCATGGAAACCGTTGGCGAGCTCGATGCCCTCACAGTAGAGCTCGAAGCGCAGCGCCGTGCGCGCATCCTCGGGATCGAGGCGGGCGAGCGCCGCCTGGCTCGCCGGATAGCCGTGGATGAAGGTCAGGGCGCCGCGCCCGAGACGCGGCCCGACGCCGACGCCCATGAGGAACTCGAGCAGCTCGTCCCGGGCGGCCGCTTGCGGGGCGAACCCGAGGCGCCCTGCCGCCTCGAGGAGGGTCGCGTCCGGGGCGAGGAAGGGGTCGAGCTCGAGCTCGCGCGCGAAGGCTTCGCGGTAGCTCAGGCGCTCGCCGCGGCGCCCGGCGGCGGCGGCCGCCAGGAGCGAGCGCACCAGTGCCTCGACCTCGTCCATGAGCGCAGCGAGCGAGAAGCCGATGCGGTACCACTCGATGAGCGTGAACTCCGGGTTGTGCAGCCGCCCGCGCTCGTTGCCGCGCACCACGTGGCAGATCTGGTAGATGTCGCCGCAGCCGCAGGCGAGCAGTCGCTTCATCGCGTACTCGGGCGAGGTGTGCAGGTAGAGCGGCGGTGCCGCCGCTCCGCCGAGCTCGACGGTTGCGCTCGCGATGTGCACATCGCTCACCGGCGAGTTGACGAGGAGCGGCGTATCGACCTCGAGCACCCCCCGGGCGGCGAAGAACTCGCGCGCGCGAGCGAGCAGCGCCGCCCGCCGCTCGAGCGCTGCACGCGTGGCGCTCGGCCGCCAGTCGGCGACGCCGGGGGTCACGTGAGGCGCGCCAGGGCCTGGCCCACGCGGATGAGGCTGCCGGGCGCGAGCTCGCCGAGCCACTCGCTCCTGCCGGGAGGCAGCAGCAGGATCACGGTCGAGCCCATGTTGAAGCGTCCCATCTCCGCACCCTTCTCGAGCTCGAGCCCGACGCGCAGGAACTCGAGCGGCAGAGCGGCACGCAGGCGCGCCTTGCGCGGCGTGACATCGCCGTGCCACACGGTCGACATGCTGCCGACGAACAGCGCCCCCACCAGCACCAGCGCGAAGGACAGCGTTCCCTGCGCGAACACGCACACCACGCGCTCGTTGCGCGCGAACAGCCCCGGCACCTGGCTCGCGGTGGTCGCGTTCACGCTGAAGAGCTGGCCCGGCACGTACCAGGCGGCGCGCAGCGCGCCGGCGAGCGGCATGTGGATGCGATGGTAGTTGTGCGGGGCGAGATAGAGCGTCGCGAAGGCGCCGCCGCGAAACGTCGCCGCCCACTCGGGCGCCGCCCCATCGAGGAGCGAGTCGAGCGTGTAGCTGAGACCCTTCGCCTGCACGAGCGATGCGCCATCGATCTGGCCGATCTGGCTCACCGTGCCGTCGACCGGGGAGACGAGCGCGGTCGACGTGCCGTCCACGGGGCGTGCACCGGCGCGCAGCGCGCGCGTGAAGAAGGCGTTGAAGCTCGCGTACTTGTGCGGATCGGGCTCCTCGGCCTCGCTCATGTCGGGGCGGTAGTTGACGAGGAAATTATCGATGAGCGCGTTCTTCACCCAGGAGAGCTCGAGGAGCGCCAGCCAGTGCACCGCGGCCGACAGCAGGTGCTGCGGCAGCAGATACTGCAGGCCGACGAAGAGCCGCGCCCCGGTGTCGTCGGCGCTGTCGGGGGCGCTCATGTCGGGCTCCGGTCCCGGGGCGTCACGAGATAGGGCGCCGCACGGCGCAGGTCCGCCGCCAGCGCGGGCACTTCGAAGGGGGGCGTGAAGATGGCTACGATCCCCTGCGTATCGACCAGGAAGAGCACGGCGGAATGATCCATCGTGTAATCGCCCCCCGGGAGCTCGACGCGATTGACGGCAACCGCGAAGTTCCTGGCGACGGCGCGGATCTCCTGCGGCTTGCCCGTGACACCGTCAAAGGACGGGTCAAAGGCGTGCGCATAGAGCCCGACCGCGGCCGGCGTATCGCGGTCGGGGTCGATGCTCACAAACAGCACGCGCAGCGAAGCGAGCGCCGCCTGGCGGCGCACCTGCGCGAGCTTCTCCATGGTCGTCGGGCACACGTCCGGGCAGCGCGTGAAGCCGAAGTAGACGAGGGTGGGCGCACGGGCGAGATCGGCACGCGTGTAGAGGCGGCCGCTCGCATCGCTCAGCGCGAAATCGGCGATGGCCTTCGGGCGCGGCAGCCACGTGCCGCTTGCCAGCCGCGGAGTTTCCCTGTCAAGTTGCCGCGCGAGGCCGAAGCCGAGGAGCGCCGCGACCGCAGCCCCGGCGGCGATGAGGACCCAAAGCCAGCGCTTGCGGACGCTGCTCAAGGTAGGGGAGGTGCTCGCGGTGCCCATGGGGGAATTATTTCACACCGGTGTTCGAGGCGCGGATGGCGCGGCGACTTAAGCGGACCGGGGGCGCCACACGGCCGGCGCCCGTCACCGTACGCTCCCTGATTGCGCGCGGCGCACGGCGCCTCACAGAGGCGCGCGTCTTCTTCGGACACGGCACCGATAATGCCTGGGATGAGGCCGCGAGCCTGACGCTCCACGCGCTCGGGCTTGCGCACACGGCGGGCGATGCGCTCTATGCACGGCCGGTGAGCGCGGCCGCCGCGGCGCGCGCCAGGGCCCTCATCGGGCGGCGCATCGCCGAGCGCATCCCCGCCCCCTACCTCACGGGTGTCAGCTGGTTCGCGGGCCTTGAGTTCGCGGTTGATGCGCGGGTGCTGGTACCCCGCTCACCGCTCGCAGAGCTCATCGAGCGCTCCTTCGCGCCATGGGCAGACTCAAGGCGCGTACGGCGCATTCTCGATCTCGGTACCGGCTCGGGCTGCATCGCCATCGCCTGCGCCCGCGCGCTCCCACGCTCGCGCGTCGACGCCGTGGACATCTCGGCCGCGGCGCTCGCCGTCGCGCGCCTCAACGTGCGCCGCCATGGCCTCGCGCGTCGCGTGCGGCTCGTGCGCTCCGACCACTTCAGCGCGCTCAAAGGCAGCGCCTACGACGTGATCGTCGCCAATCCCCCTTACGTGGGGGCTCGTGAGCTCAAACGACTGCCGCCGGAGTACCGGCACGAGCCGCGCGTCGCGCTCGCCGCCGGTGCGCGCGGACTCGACTCGGTGAGCGTGATTCTGCGCGAGGCGCACGCCCACCTGCGACCCCGGGGGCTGTTGATCGTCGAGGTCGGCAACACCGAGAGCGCGGTGCGGCGCGCGTACCCGCGCCTGCCGTTTCTGTGGCTCGAGTTCGCGCGCGGCGGCGGCGGAGTGTTCCTGCTGACGCGCGAGCAACTCGTGGCACACTAGAGCCATGTCCGGCAATACCATCGGCAGACTCTTCACCGTCACCACCTTCGGCGAGAGCCATGGGCCGGCGCTCGGGTGCATCGTCGACGGCTGCCCGCCGGGCCTGCCGCTGAGCGAGGCTGATCTGCAGCAGGACGTCGACCGGCGCCGTAGCGGGACTTCGCACTTCGTCAGCCAGCGCCGCGAGGCCGATCAGGTGCGCATCCTCTCCGGGGTCTTCGAGGGGCGTACCACCGGCACGCCAATCGGCATCCTCATCGAGAACACCGACGCGCGCTCGCGTGACTACGAGCGGATCAAGGACCGCTTCCGCCCGGGGCACGCCGACTACACCTATCAGCAGAAGTACGGCGTGCGCGACTACCGCGGCGGCGGGCGCTCCTCGGCGCGCGAGACCGTGATGCGCACCGCGGCGGGCGCGATCGCGCGGCGCTATCTCGGTGAGAGGCTCGGCGTGCGCATCTACGGTTTCTTAAGCCAGGTCGGTCCACTCACACTGGAGGCGGTCGATCCCGCCTTCGCCTACCAGAATCCGTTCTTCTGCCCCGACCCCGGGCGGGTGGCGGAGCTCGAGGAGCTCATCTGGAAGACGCGCGAGGCCGGTGACTCGGTCGGTGCGCGCATCACCGTGGTCGCGAGCGGGGTTCCCCCGGGCCTCGGCGAGCCGGTGTTCGACCGGCTGGATGCGGACATCGCGCATGCGCTCATGGGGATCAACGCGGTGAAGGCGGTCGAGCTCGGTGCCGGTGTGCGCGCGGCCGCGCAGCGCGGCAGCGAGCACCGCGACGAGCTAACGCCGGGCGGATTCCTCAGCAACCACGCGGGGGGCGTCCTCGGCGGCATCTCCTCGGGTCAGGACATCGTCGCGCACCTCACCCTCAAGCCCACCTCGAGCATCCAGCTGCCGGCACGCACCATCGATGTCGCCGGCAACCCGGTCGAGATCGTCACTACCGGACGGCACGACCCGTGCGTGGGGCTGCGCGCTACGCCGATCGCGGAGGCGATGCTCGCGATAGTCCTTATGGATCACTATCTGCGCCAGCGCGCGCAGAACGCCGACGTGAAGTCCCCGACGCCGGTGATTCCGGCCGCTCCGCGCGGCTAGCCGGCGCGGCCTTCGGCCCCCGGCCGGAAAGATGTGGCGGAGATCACAGTTCCGCTGCCCCGGAGGGCCTTCGAGCCCGCTCCGAGTTCGAACCGCGACACAGTTTATGTCTCAAGAATCCGTGAAGATTCTGCTTCTTGACCGGGGATTTAATTCGAGGACTGTGCCCGACCATGTGCACCGAAAAGCCGCGATCGACGGTCGCGGAAGCCTTCAGGCTTTGGGTTAGAAGCCTATTTAAGTTATATTGCCGCCCAATTCGGGATGGACTCGCAACTTGCTGTCCATCCGATTGTTTCTACAAGATATTTCATATGATTCCTGCTGGGGTGTCCTGATGTTCGCCAAACGCTCAAGCCGGGCGCTGGCATTGCTGCTGGCTTTGCCGTCAGCGGCGTTTGCTTTAGGTCTCGGAGACATTCATCTCAACTCCTCGCTCAACTCCCCGCTCGACGCGGAGATCGAGGTCACCGACGTGGCGCCCGATGAGGTCACCACGGTGCGGGCGCAGCTGGCGCCGCGAGAGGTCTTCTCCCAGAACGGCATCGACTACCCGGTGTACCTGACGAGCGTTCAGCTGCGCACGGTCGAGACTCCCGACGGGCGTCACGTCATCAGGATCAAGTCCAACGACCCGATCACCGATCCCTTCATCACGCTGCTGATCAACGTCACCTGGTCGCACGGGCAACTGGTGCGCGAGTACACCATGCTGCTCGATCCGCCGGTGTTCACACCGAACCAGGCGGTCGCGAGCGCGCCGGTGCGGGCGCCCGCGACCGGTGCGGAAACGCGTGCCGGAGGCATCGGGCGCAGCGCCGAGACTCCTGCTCCCGCGCCGCCGGCTACGCCCCCCGCCACGGCGGCCGAGCCTGCGGCGGCGGCGCCTGCCGAGGCTGCCGCTCCCGCTCCCGCTCCCGCGCCGAGCCCGCCGCCCGCGCCTGCAGCGCGCGCCAGCACAAAGAGCGCGCCGAGCGCACCCGCCCCGAGCACCCTTCCGCCGGAGCAGGGCACCGATCACCTCGTGCAGCGCGGCGAGACGCTCTCCGGAATCGCGAGCGGCGTGACCAGCGCGAGCGTGAATTCCGCGCGGACGCGCGCCTGGATGCTCGCCATCTATCAGGCGAACCCCCGCGCCTTCGACCAGAACATGAACGTGATGCGCGCGGGCGTGGTGCTCCGTATGCCGGATGCCGCGGCGGCGCAGGCGATCGCACCGGCGGAGGCGACCTCCGAGATCGAGCGCCAGTTCGCCGCGTGGCGTTCCAGCGCTGCGCCCGAGGGAAGTGGCGGCGCGAGCGCGGCGCAAGGCTCGCAGCCCGGCCGACTCCATCTCGTGACGCCCTCGGAGGGCGCCGCGGCCGGCGCCGGCACGGAGGCGAACGCCGCCGAGGTCAACTCGCTCAAGGGCCGCGTGCACGATCTCGAGGGGCAGCTCGCCGAGTCGAAACGCCTCCTCGACCTCAAGAACCAGGATCTCGCTCGCCTGCAGTCGGAGCTCGCGGCGAAGCAGGGTGCGGCGCCCGCGCCGGCCCCGACTCCGCCTCCCGCGCCGGCACCGGAGAAGCCGCCGGTCGCCGAGGCCGCGCCGCCGCCATCGCCGGCCGCGAAGGAAGAGCAGCCGCCGCCGGTCGCCGAGGCCGCGCCACCCCCGGTCACGAAGCCGCTCGCCAAGTCCACCCCGGCGACGCAGCCGGAACCTGCGCCCGCCGAGGGCGGCTCGTTCCTCGACACCATCATGGGCTACTGGTGGGTGCTGGCGCTCGTCGCGGTGGTGCTCGCGCTGATCGCGGGGCTGCGGTTCCTGCGCGCCCGCCGCGCCTCGGAGTTCGACGACTCACTCGGCCGGCTCGCGGTCGCGGCAGCCTCCGGAGCCGGCGGTGCCGGGGGCGCCCTGGGTGGCAGTGGCTCCGCGCGTGACTCAGGCGGGTTCGAGGCGCCGCCCATGCGGGCCATGCCGCTCAGCGAGCCCGAGCCCGACGTCGTGGTTGAAGAGAGTGGCACGCACGAGCGGCCGCACTTCGGATCCGGCGGAGCACCGGCGGCGAAGCACGTCACCTCCGATGACACCATCAGCAGCGACACCGCGATCAACCTCGATCAGGGCGACCCGCTGGCCGAGGCCGACTTCCACATGGCCTATGGCCTCTACGACCAGGCCGCCGACCTGATCCGCATCGCCATCGATCGCGAGCCGGAACGCCGCGATCTGAAGCTCAAGCTCCTCGAAGTGTTCTTCGTGTGGGGCAACAAGGAGCAGTTCCTGCAGTCCGCGCACGAACTCGCGCAGACGCGCGCCGAAGCGGCCCCCGGCGAGTGGGAAAAGATCCTGATCATGGGCAAGCAGCTCGCCCCGGAGGATGCGCTGTTCTCCGGCGGTGCCGCCGTCGGCGGAGCGGCCGCGGGCGGCGTCGACCTCAACCTCGAGGGCGGACAGAGCCGGATTGATTTCGACCTGCTCGGCGAGCCGGTGCCGACGGACGGTGCGGGCGGCGTCGATCTGGACATCGGCTCGGCGGTGAGCGATGCCACCCAGGAGCTGACCGAGGCGACCACCGGGGTCACCGACAACAACCTGGCCGCGCTCGGTGCGACCGGCACCACGCGGCAAATGACCGCGAAGATGCGTCGGCTGAACCCCGACGCCGAAGCCCCGACGGTCGAGCAGCCGCAGCTCGACTCGGACGAGGGTCGTACGGTACGCGCGAAAATCGAGCCGCGGGGGCACGCCGGAGAACAGACTGCGGAGCTCGCGATCGACGATCTCGGGCTCGATCTCGGGCAGGTCGACACCGCGGAGCAACCCTCGCTCGGCGCCGGCGCCGACGCGCCGACCATGGTCGCCGGCTTCGACGAGCGGACTCGCAGGACCCTCGAGGACACGGCCAATGAGGCCGGGCACCTGAAGTCCACCACCGGCCAGTGGCAGTTCGACCAGGACGAGCTCGAGACGGCGCTCGCAAAGGGCGGTGCGCCGCCGGACGGCTCGCAGACCTCGCGCCTGGCGCGGTTGCGCAGCGATACCGTCGACATCGACGTGAGCGGTGGCTCGACCGGTGGTCATCCGGAGTTGCGCTCCTCAGGGGTCGATCTGGACCTCAGCTCCGGTACCTACCCCGGCAACGGTGCCAAGCTCGACCTCGACGTCGGCACGGCGACCGTGCCGGATGCGGCCTTTGCCGCGACGCAGCGGCTCTCCTCCGAGGACCTGGCGCTGCCGGACCTCGAGCCCGTGACGATGAGCGAGGTCGGCACCAAGCTCGATCTTGCCCGCGCCTACATGGACATGGGCGATCCGGACGGCGCACGCAACATCCTCGAGGAAGTGATGAGCGAGGGGTCGCCCGCGCAGAAGCAGGAAGCGCAGCGGCTGATGGAGTCGTTGCCTGGTTGAATAAAGACGCATGGCGCGCATCGCCGTCGGCATCGAGTACGACGGCTCGGCCTTCGCCGGCTGGCAGACGCAGCAGTCGCTGCGCACCGTACAGGCAATCCTCGAAAAGGCTCTCGGCGCCGTCGCCGCGGAGCCCGTAAGCCTCGTCGCCGCCGGGCGAACTGATGCCGGCGTGCATGCGCGCGCGCAGGTTGCGCACTTCGATACGCACGCCGAGCGCAGCGCGCGCAGCTGGATCCTCGGGGCGAATACCGAGGCGCCGCAGGACCTCTCGGTCTCCTGGGCGCTGCCGGTGCCGGCGCATTTTCACGCGCGCTACTGCGCGACCGCGCGCGTCTACCGTTATCTCGTCCTCAATCGCACGGCACGCTCGGCGCTCAGCGCGGCGCGAGCCGCGTGGGTCACGCGTGCGCTCGATGAGCGACGCATGGCCGAGGCGGCCGCGCATCTCCTCGGCGAGCACGACTTCAGCGCATTCCGCTCCTCTGAGTGCCAGGCAAGGTCGCCCATCCGGCGCCTGACGCGCCTCGCGGTCGAGCGGCGCGGCGACTGGATCGCCATCGAGGCAGAGGCGAACGCCTTCCTGCACCACATGGTGCGTAACATCGCGGGCCTGCTGATCGCCGTCGGCAAGGGGGAGGAGCCGCCCGACTGGGCGCTCGCGGTACTCGAGGGACGCGACCGCACGCGCAGCGCCGCCACCGCGCCCGCCGCCGGGCTCTACCTCTGGGAGGTGCGTTACCCCGCGGCCTTCGCGCTGCCCCTTCCGGCAGCGGCGGGGCCGCAGACTCCCGATCAGCTATAGTTGCCCGGATGTCGTGGTTCGAGAAGATCATGCCCTCCCGCATCAAGACCGAGCGGCGTACGCGCTCGGTGCCCGAGGGGCTATGGATCAAGTGCCCGGCCTGCGACGCCGTGCTCTACCGCGCCGAGCTCGAGCGCAATCTCTACGTGTGCCCCAAGTGCAGTCATCACATGCGCATACGCGGGCGCGAGCGCCTCGAGCGGCTGCTCGATCAGGGGACGTTCGCGGAGATCGGTGCGACGATCGCACCGGAGGATCCGCTCAAGTTCCGCGACAGCAAGCGCTACCGCGACCGGCTCAACCAGGCGCAGAAGGCGACCGGCGAGAGCGATGCACTCGTGGTGCTCGAGGGGACGCTGCACGCGCTGCCCGTGGTAGCGGCGGCCTTCGAGTTCCAGTTCCTCGGCGGCTCGATGGGGTCGGTGGTCGGCGAGCGCTTCAAGCGCGGCGTCGACTTCTGCATCCAGGAGCGGCGGCCCTTCATCTGCTTCTCGGCGAGCGGTGGCGCGCGCATGCAGGAAGCGCTGTACTCGCTGTTTCAGATGGCCAAGACCGCCGCCGCGCTCTCGCGCCTGGCGCAGGCGCACATGCCCTACGTCTCGGTGCTGACGGATCCGACCACCGGCGGCGTGTCGGCGAGCCTCGCTCTCCTCGGCGACCTCAACATCGCCGAGCCGCGCGCCCTCATCGGCTTCGCAGGACCGCGCGTCATCCAGCAGACCGTGCGCGAGACGCTGCCCGAGGGGTTCCAGCGCGCCGAGTTCCTCCTCGAGCACGGCGCGATCGACATGATCATCGACCGGCGCGACATGCGCGACCGGATCGCGGCGCTGCTGCGGCTGCTGCTGAAGCTCCCGGTCGCGGCCGCCTGAGCAGCGCGCGGGCGATACCTGCCGACGCCGAATGCGCACGCTCGCCGAGTGGCTCGAGCTTCAGGACTCGGTCCACCCGCGCAGCATCGACCTGGGTCTCGAGCGCGTCACCGAGGTCGCGCGGCGCCTCGGGCTCTTGACACCCGCATTCCGCGTCGTGACCGTCGGCGGCACCAACGGCAAGGGCTCGGTGGCCGCCCATGCCGAGGCGCTGCTGCGGGCCCTCGGCGCCTCGGTCGGCTTATTCACCTCCCCGCACCTGGTCCGCTACAACGAGCGGATCCGCATCGACGGCTCAGAGGCGGACGAGGGCGAGCTTATCGAGGCGTTCGAGCGCATCGAGACCGCGCGCGGCAGCACCACGCTGACTTTCTTCGAGTACAACACGCTCGCGGCGCTTCTCGTCTTTACCCGCCGTGCGGTCGCAGTCGCGGTGCTCGAAGTGGGGCTCGGCGGACGCCTCGACGCCACCAACTTGGTCCCCGCCGACGTCGCGGTGATCGCCTCCGTGGGGCTCGACCACAGCGAGTGGCTCGGGGAGAGCCTGGAGGCGATCGGAGCCGAGAAGGCCGGGATCCTGCGCGCCGGCCGCCCCGCCGTGCTCGGAACCGCCGACATGCCCGCGAGCGTCTTCGAGCGCATCGCAGCCCTCGGCGCACCCTCGCTCGTCGCGGGCCGCGATTTCACCTGGGATCTGGCGGGCGAGCGCTGGAGCTACCGGGCCCCCGGGCTCGCGCTCGATGATCTCGCGCCGTCGCACCTCGCAGGCTCCATCCAGTACCGCAACGCCGCGACCGCCATTAGCGCCGTCGCGGCACTCGCATCGCCCGGGACGCTGGAGAGGCCTCTCGATCGGCGCGCGGTGAATACGGCGCTTGCGAGCGTCCGCCTCGCGGGGCGCTTTGAGATCGTGCCCGGGGCGGTGGAGTGGATCCTCGACATTGCGCACAACGAGCCCGCTGCGCGCGTACTCGCCGCGCACCTCAGGGAGCGCGCGCTGCCCGCCGGGGCCGCGGGTGGGCGGGGACGGACGCTCGCCGTGGCGGGCGTGCTCGCCGACAAGGACGCTGCGGGGATATATGCCGCGCTCGCCCCGCTGATCGACCACTGGATCCTCTGTGCACTCGAGGGTCCGCGCGGCGGGAGCGCTGCCGCCCTCGCCGCTCGGATGCAAGTCCCGCGCGAGCGCCTCACGCTCGCCGACTCGGTTGCAGAGGGGTGCGCGCGGGCGCGTGCCCTGGCTCATCCTGGCGACCGCGTCGTGGTGTTTGGTTCCTTCCACACCGTGGGGCCGGCGCGCGAGTGGCTTCGGATATAATGCGGTGAGACATCTGCAGCGCTTGCTTTTCTCGGTCTCGCCCCCAACGTGGACATGCTGGTGAAAGAACGGCTGACCGGCGCAATCATTCTCGTGGGCCTGGTCGTCGTGCTCGTGCCCGAGTTACTCAACGGGCCGATCCGCCCGGCGGCGCGCGTCCGCGGCCCGGCGTCGGCAGAGGAACCGCCATTACGCTCCTACACCATCAATCTCGCGGACGAGTCCCGTGGGGGGAGTGGCACGTTTGCGCTGAAGCCCGCGGGCTCCTCCTCGCCCGCTCCGGCGGCAGAGCCGGCGCCATCGGCACGTGCCGTGGCGCCCGCGGCGGCGCGGACCGCGGCCAACACGCCGACGAGCCTGCCGCAACCCCTCACCGCACGGGCAACTCCCGCAGCGCCGGCGCCTTCCGCCTCCACGACGCCGGCCGCGAGCGGCGCGGGTTATGTCGTGCAGCTCGGCAGCTTCGCGAGTCGATCGAACGCCCAGCGCCTGGCGCAGCAGGTGCACGGTCTCGGATATACCGTCAGCGTGTCGCGGGGCACGACCGGCAGACACCTGTACCGCGTGCGGGTGGGACCGGCGCGCGAGCGAGCCGCGGCGGAGGAACTGGCGGCGCAGCTGCGCACCCAGGGGCACGCTGGCGCGGTCGTGGCGCAGTAGCGCGCGGCCGGTGCGACGCAACGCTCGGCAGGCCGGGAGGCGCTCTTGTACAATCCGCGCCGCGTGGACTGAGCGCGGAAGCGTCCCTCTGCCATGACTACGGCCGATTACGTGATTATCGCCGCGCTGCTGATCTCGGGCCTGATCGGTGCGGCCCGCGGTCTGCTGCGCGAGGGGATCGCGTTCGTCGCGTGGATCGTCGCGCTGATCCTCGCCTGGCATTTCTCGGATCTCGTCGAGCCTCACCTCGGGGGCCTACTCTCGGCGGCGGAGGTAAGAGCCTGGGCGGCGCGCTTAGTTATCCTGCTCGGGGTGCTGCTGATCGGAGGGCTGGTCGGTGCGCTGGCCCATCAGTTCGTACGGTTGTCGATCTTCAGCGGCGTGGACCGGCTGGGAGGCTTCGCCTTCGGCGCGCTGCGCGGATTGCTGCTCTTCGGTATCTTCGTGATGCTCGGTCAGCTGCTCAAGCTCGACCGGGATCACTGGTGGCGCGATTCGCATCTCGTCCCGGTCGGGGAGTCGATCGCGAACGGTGTGCGCTTCCTCGTGGGCGAGGGGGGCCTGCCCCACAGCCGCGACATCCAGGTATGAGGAGCTGAGGCCAAGCCATGTGCGGCATTGTAGGAATCGTTGGCACGAGTCAAGTCAACCAGCGCCTGTACGATGCGCTCACGGTGCTGCAGCACCGCGGCCAGGACGCCGCCGGCATCGCCACCTCGAGCGAGGGGGAGCTCTCCGTGCGCAAGGGCCGGGGGCTGGTCCGCGACGTGTTCCAGCAGCACCACATGCTCGGGCTCAAGGGCAATGCCGGCATCGGCCATGTGCGCTACCCGACCGCCGGCTGCGACAACGCCTCCGAGGCGCAGCCCTTCTATGTCAACGCGCCCTACGGCATTTGCCTCGGCCACAACGGCAATCTCACCAATGCAGCCGAGCTCGCCGAGATCCTGATCCGCGAGGATCGGCGGCACTTGAACACCACCTCCGACTCCGAGGTGCTGCTCAACGTATTCGCCTCCGAGCTGCAGCGGGTCGGAACGGCGCGCATCACCCCGGCGGACGTGTTCGCGGCCGTGAGCGCTGTCTACCGCCGCTGCCGCGGCGGCTACGCCGTGGTCGCCATGGTCATCGGCCACGGCATCCTCGGCTTCCGCGATCCGAACGGTATCCGCCCGCTGGTGCTGGGCGAGCGGCGCACGGCACGTGGCACCGAGTGGATGCTGGCCTCCGAAAGCGTCGCGCTCGACAGCCTCTCGTTCCGCCTGGTGCGCGACGTCGCGCCCGGCGAGGCCGTGTTCATCGACGAGAGCGGGCGGCTGCACGCGCAGCAATGCGTCGCCATGCAGCGCCATACGCCCTGCATCTTCGAGTACGTGTACTTCGCGCGGCCCGATTCCAAGATCGACAACATCTCGGTGTACCGGGCGCGCATGCGCATGGGCGACCGTCTCGCCGACAAGATCCTGCGCGAGCGCCCCAACCACGACATCGACGTCGTCATCCCGATCCCCGACACCAGCCGCACCAGTGCGCTGCAGCTCGCGCAGCGCCTCGGCGTCAAATACCGCGAGGGGTTCATCAAGAACCGCTACATCGGCCGCACCTTCATCATGCCGGGGCAGGAGGAGCGCGAGAAATCGGTGCGCCGCAAGTTGAATGCCATCGACCTCGAGTTCCGCGGCAAGACCGTGCTGCTGATCGACGACTCGATCGTGCGCGGCACCACGTCGGCGCAGATTATCGAGCTGGCGCGCGAGGCGGGCGCGGCCAAGGTGTACTTCGCTTCCGCGGCACCGCCGGTGCGCTTCCCGAACGTCTACGGCATCGACATGCCGGCGGCGAGTGAGCTGGTGGCGAGCGGCCGCACCGTGGAGGAGGTCCAGAGCCTCATCGGGGCCGACTGGCTCGTGTACCAGGAACTCGAGGACCTGATCGCCGCCTGCAAGCACGAGGATGCGCGCATCGAGGAGTTCGACACCTCGTGCTTCTCCGGCGTCTATGTCACCGGTGACGTGACACCACAGTATCTCGAGCGTCTGCAGGACGAACGCTCGGATGCCGCCAAGCTCGCACGCCGCGAGCGGCGCAAGCTCAAAGTGGTGCGCGGGAGCTGAGCTGGGTCCCGCGAGCGACCCGCGGCGCGAATTACTGCTGACTCTTCTGCAGGCGGGGCTCGCCTGTGTCGACGGCCGCCGCTGCGTGCGCGAGGCGCTGTCAGCGGGTGGCGCCGCGGCGATGCCTGCCCCCGGGCGCCCCGTGTGGCTCGCGGCAGTCGGCAAGGCTGCCCCCGCCATGGCCCTCGGTGCACGGGATGCGCTCGGCGAGCGGATCGCCCACTGCCTCATCATCAGCCGTGAAGGACACACCCCGCCGGAGCTCGAGGCGGCGTCGGGCGTCGAAGTCATCGCGAGCTCGCACCCCGTCCCCGATCAGCGCTCGCTCGCGGCCGGGGAGCGGCTGCTCGCCTGGGTCGAGGCGCTGCCGGCCGAAGTCGAGCCGCTCTTTCTCATCTCGGGCGGCGCCTCGAGTCTCGTCGAGGTGCTGCGGCCCGGCCTCGCGCTCGCCGACCTCGAGAGCTTCACGGCGCGCGAGCTCGCCGCCGGCACCGCGATCGGCGAGCTCAATGCCCGGCGCATCGCGCTCTCGCGCATCAAGGGCGGCCGGCTCACCGCCCGCCTGGCGGGGCGCCCGGCGCGGGCGCTCTTCGTATCGGACGTGCCGGGCGATGACCCCGGGGTGATCGGCTCGGGCCTCCTCGGCCCGGCGAGCGCAGGCGAGGACCGTGTGGAGCGCACCGTGGTCGCCTCGATCGACCAGGCGGTCGCGGGCGCGGCGGCGGCGGCGCGCGCGCGCGGGCTCGCGGTGCACGCGCCGGGGCGGCGCTTCGACGACGACGCCCTGCGGCTCGCGGCGCGCTTCGCGCACGCGCTGCGGCTCGCGCCGAGCGAGGTGTGGGTGTGGGGCGGGGAGTCGACGGTGCAGCTGCCGCCGAATCCCGGCAGGGGCGGGCGCAACCAGCACCTGGCGCTGGCCGCCGCGCGGCTCATCGCCGGCCAGGCGGACCTCATGCTGCTCGCCGCCGGGACCGATGGTACCGACGGGGTCACCGAGGACGCCGGCGCGCTCGTCGACGCCGAGAGCTGTGCACGCGTGGCGCTCGATGGGCTCGACGTGGACGACTGCCTCGCGCGGGCCGATTCCGGCACCGCGCTCGCCGCGAGCGGCGACCTGCTGCATCTCGGCCCCACCGGCACCAACGTCGGGGACCTCGTGATTGGACTTAAGCTGCCGCCGCCGGCGGCCGCTGAGCCGAGCAGTGCGTCGCGTGGCGGCGCGCGCGCCCGCATGCTCTAAACTCGCCCCATGCGGGTGCTGTTGATCGACGAAGACGCGGGCCGCTGCGCGCGGATCCGCGCGCGGCTCGGCGCGTGGCGGGCGCAGGCGAGCCTCACCGTCCACAGCCCGCTGTCGCAGGGCGCACTCGCACCCGAGTTCCTCGCGCAGGGCTACGATGCCGTGCTGCTCGCCGACGAATGGCCGGGCGGGCGCGGGCTCGCCTGGGCGCGCGAGCTCGCCGGGCGCGCCGGCTTTGCGCCGATCGTGCTCCTCGGCCAGCGTACAGACCCCGGCCTCACGAGCGGCGAGACGGCAGCGCTCGGCTTCTGGTCGCTCACCGGGGCGGAGCTCGAGGGCGAGGAGTTCCAGCGCGTGCTGGTCCAGGCCGAGCAGCGCGCCGCGCACGCGCGCGCGATGTGGCGCTCGAGCAGCGCCGGCCGCGAGTCGCAGCGCTTCGGCGATGCCTTCATCCGCGGCTATCGCTGCATCCGCCGGCTGGCATCGAGCGCGCTCACGGATCTCTACGTCGGGGAGAGCGAGCGCGCCGGCGCGCTGGTGGCGCTCAAGGTGGCGCGCGACCGGCAGGATGAGGGCGAGCCGGGCGACATCTTCGGACGCTTCCTCCAGGAGTACGACCTGGTGCAGCGCATCGCCGGTCCCGGCGTCGCGCGGGTCCACGATCTTGGCATCAGCGACGAGCACGCCTGGCTCGTCATGGAATACTTTCCCCTCGGCGACCTGCGCCGGCGCATGCGCGCCGCGCGTCTCACGCCGCGCGAAGCGCTCCTCTACGCGATCGAGGTGGCGCGGGCACTCGAGCGGGTGCACGCCGCGGGGGTGCTGCACCGGGATCTGAAACCCGGCAACGTGATGCTGCGGCCCGATGGCACCATCGCGCTCATCGACTTCGGGCTCTCCAAGGACACGGCGCTGCGCGCGGATGTGACCGACGGCTGCACCATCTTCGGCACACCGCACTACATGAGCCCCGAGCAGGGCCATGCCGAGCCGATCGATGCGAGAAGCGACCTCTACAGCCTCGGCGTGCTGCTCTACGAGATGCTCACCGGCGAGAAGCCGTTCCGCGCCGAGAACCCCATGGCCATCGTCTACAAGCACCGTAAAGAGCCGGTCCCGCGCCTGCCCCAGGACCTCACGCCGTTGCAGCCGCTCGCCGAGCGGCTCCTCGCCAAGGTGCCGGCCGACCGTTTCGCGAGCGCCGCCGAGGCCGCGCAGGCCCTCACGCGCACGCTCGGGGAGTGGCTGGCACGGGAGGGGCGCGCGTGAGCGGCGCGCCGGATTCGATCCTCGGCGCCCCGACCCCGCCTGCCTGGGTCGAGGCGGCGGCGGCACGGCTCCCGGAGCTGCTCGTCGATCACGCCAATTGCGAGAAGAAGGCGGCCTCGAGCGCACTCGCGCTCATCTTCGCCTACCCCGAGGACACCGCGCTCGTGCTCGCGCTCTCGCGCCTGGCGCGCGAGGAGCTCAAGCACTTCGAGCAGGTACACCGCGCGATGCGGGAGCTCGCGATACCCCCGGTGCGCCAGCGCCCCGGCCGCTACGGGCAGGAGCTGCGCCGCGCCCTGCGCACGAGGCACCCCGAGCGCAAGCTCGACCTGCTGCTCGCGGCCGCGCTCATCGAGGCACGCTCGGCCGAGCGCTTTGCGCTGCTTGCCGGGCGGTTGCCGGCACCGCTCGCTCCCCTCTACGGGGAGCTCGCGAGCTCGGAGGCGCGGCACTTCGAGCTCTACTTGGGCTTCGCGCGCGAGCGCGCGCCGTCGGAGTGGCAAGCTCGCCTCGCCGAGCTCGCTGCCCGCGAGGCGCAGCTCGCGACCGCGCCCGACACGGAGCTGCGTTTTCACTCGGGACCGCCGGCCGTAAACTGACACTTTGTTACAAGCCTTCCGGGCACGAAATCCCCGCTCCCGTGTCTGTTCGCCCGGTATCCTCGGAAGAGACAACGAGCCCACATGAACGACCGTCCCCATCTCCTGATCGTCGACGACGACCGCGAAATCCGCGGGCTCCTCGCCCAGTACCTGGAGAAGCACGAGTTCCGTACCACCGCCGTTCCGGACGGCAAGGAGATGCGCCGCGTGCTCGAGCGCTCGCACGTCGACCTGCTGGTGCTCGATCTCATGCTGCCCGGGGAGGACGGCCTGTCGCTGTGCCGTGAGCTCCGCGGCCGCTCGCAACTGCCGATCATCATGCTCACCGCCCGCGGCGAGGACGTCGACCGCATCGTCGGTCTCGAGCTCGGTGCCGACGATTACGTCGCCAAGCCCTTCAACCCGCGCGAGCTCCTCGGGCGCATCAAGGCGGTGCTGCGCCGCTCGGCGCATGCCCCGCGCGATCCCTCACCCGAGACGGTGCGCACCTTCACCTTCGGCGGCTGGCGGCTCGACACCATCACCCGCACGCTGACCGACGCTGAGGGCAAGGAGGTGGCCTTGAGCGGCGCCGAATACCGGCTGCTCGCGGTGCTGCTCGCGGCCGGTAACCGGGTGCTGACGCGTGCCCAGCTCACCGAGCTCCTGCGCGGCCGCGACGCCGATCCCTTCGACCGCAGTATCGACGTGCGCATCAGCCGGCTGCGGCAGATCCTGGGCGACGACGCCCGCGCGCCGCAGATCATCAAGACCGTCTATGGCGAGGGCTATGTCGTCGGCGTCAGCGTCGAAAGCCAGTGAGCCCGCGAGTGCGCCGCGCCTGCGGCTCTGGCCGCAGTCGCTCCTCGGCCGCCTGATCGCCGCGACCGTGCTCGCCGTGCTCATCGCCCAGGCGGTGGGCCTGGTGCTCATCGCCGAGGAGCGCGAGAACTTCGTGCTGCAGAGCAGCGTGCGCGAATGGACGCGGCGCATCAGTGAGACCGTGCAGATGCTCGCGCCGCTCGCCGCCGAGGAGCGCGCCACGGCGGTCGCGCAGCTGCCAGGCCCGCGCGGCGCACCCCCTTCGCTCCCGCCGCCGCCGGCGGACGACCCGCCGCGCGCGGCGCGCAATCTCCTCGACCGGGGACGCACCTTCGTGCGACTGCCGGTGCTGAGTGACTTCGAGCGCACGCTCCGCGAGCAGGTGCAGGCGGCGCTCGGCAGCGGCTACGAGGTGACGGTCGGCCGCACCCTCGATGCCAGCCGCCCGGCGATCGCGCTCCCCGTGCCGTTCTACGAGGCGCGCGAGCTCGCCGCGCATCGGGACTCGGCGCTCCGTTACGACGTCGGAGTGCGTTTCCCGGACGGCGGCACGGAGCTGTTTCGCGTCACGCGCATGCCGGGCGGGGCGCCGCTCCCGCGCAACCTGCGGTTCAACCTGACGCTGCTGCTCGTCGTCCTGGTGATCGCGCTCTTCGTCACCGCGCGCAGCATCACCCGGCCGCTGTCGGCGCTCGCGCGGGCGGCCGACAGCATCGGGCGCGACGCGCGCCCGGAGAAGCTCCCCGAGGCGGGCGCGCGCGAGCTGCGCGATGCGGCGCGTGCCTTCAACACCATGCAGGATCGGCTGAACCGCTATCTCGACAGCCGCGCGCGCGTGCTGGCGGCGATGTCGCATGACCTGAAGACGCCGCTCACGCGGCTGCGTCTGCAGGCCGAGACGCTCGGGGACGCGGCACTGCAGGCGCGCATCGTCAAGGAGCTCACCGAGATGGAGCTCATGGTGCGCGAGGCGCTGTCGCTGTTCCGCGGGCTCGATGACGGGGAGCCGGCGGTGCCGGTCGAGGTGAACGAGCTGGTGGAGAGCGTGCGGCAGGCTTTCGCCGAGATGGGCGCGGCGGTCTCGGTGAGCGGGCGCGCGCTCGCGCCCTTCACCGCCAAGGCGCAGGCGCTCAAGCGCTGTCTGACGAATCTCATCTCCAACGCGGTCAACTTCGGCACGCGCGCCGACGTGCGGCTCGAGGACAACGGCGAGCTCGTCATCCGCGTGCGCGATGCGGGGCCGGGCGTTCCGCCTGGGGAGCTCGAGCAGGTATTCGAGCCGTTCTACCGGCTCGAGCACTCGCGTAACCGCGACAGCGGCGGCACGGGCTTAGGTCTCACCATCGCCCGGGATATCGCCCAGGCGCACGGCGGCACGCTCATCCTCGCCAACCTTCCCGAGGGCGGTCTCGAGGCGACGCTGCGGCTGCCGCGGCGGCACTGACGCCCACGCCCCGGGGCCGGGCCGACACTCCCTCACACTTGCTCACCGCGCCACGGGCGGCCGCGGTTAGGCTAAGGGCGCGGGACAAGCTGACATTTCACGTGCCCGCGCGAGGAGAGAAGCTCATGAAAGCGTTGATGAAGACTACGGTCGTGGCGCTGGCCGCCTTATGGGCGGGCGCGGTGCTCGCCGAGAACACGGCGGCCGCCAATCACGCGGGCCACATGGAAAAGCTCGCCATCCTGCTCGATCTGACCGATGCGCAGAAGCCGCAGGTGCAATCCATCCTCGAGGGCGAGCACGCGCAGATGAAGGCGCTCATGGAGCAGGCCCGGGCGGCAGGCGGCAAGCCCGACCTCCAGGCGCTGCACGCGGCGCGTCAGCAGATCAACCAGGACACGGTGACGAAGCTCTCGGGAGTGCTCTCGCCGGCGCAGCTGAAGAAATTTGAGACGCTCAAGCAGATGCACGCGCACGGCTTCGGCCATCGTGGCGGCGGGCCGGGTGGCGCGCCGCAGAGCGCGCCTGCCACTAACTGAAGGAGCCTGCGAGGCTTAGCGCGGCAGCGCGCGCAGCTCGAACCTGCCGCGCTCGCCGCTCAGGTAGCTCCCCTGCTCATACCAGGCGCCGAGCACGATGCGCTGGAGGCTCGCGCCGTCGACGCTCAGGTCGTGCACGCCCGGGCGGTGCGTGTGGCCGTGAATCATGCGCCGCACCCGCGCGGCGCGGAATGCACGCTCTACGGCCTCTTGGTTCACGTCCATGATGGTCGGCACGGTGCGGGCCGTGTGCCGGCGGCTGCCGGCGCGCACCTCATCGGCGAGTATCTCGCGGTGCGCGAGCGGCAGGGCGAGGAAGCGCCGCTGCAGGTCAGGCCGGCGCACGATGCTGCGCAGCTCCTGGTAGGAGTGGTCGTCGGTGCAGAGCGCATCGCCGTGGGTAATCAGCAGCCGCTCGCCGTCGAGCTCGGCGACCACGGGATCGGTGAGCAGGCGGCAGCCGCTGCGCGCCTCGAAGCCCGCGCCGAGGAGAAAATCCCGGTTGCCGTGCAGCACGAAGCAGGGCACGCCGCTCCCGGTGAGCTTAAGGAGCGCCGCGCACACCTGCTGCGCGGCGTCGCTCCGGTCATCGTCGCCCACCCAGCTCTCGAAGAGATCGCCGAGAATGTAGAGCGTCTCGGCGCGCGCGGCGTGTGCGCGCAGGAACTCGAGGAACTGCCCGATCGCCGCTGCGGATTCGGCGCCGAGGTGCACGTCCGAGACAAAGAGGTGCGCCATCCGTGCCGCCGCTCCCGCGGAGCTACTTGGGGGACAGGATCTTCTGCGGCTCGGCCGGCGTCACCGGCTGCGCCGCGGGGGCGGCCGGGGCCGCAGCGCTCGCTGCCACGACCGTCATGCTCTCGATGATGACGGGCTTGAGCGGCGCGTCCTGCTTGAACGGCCCCACGGCTCCGGTGGGCGTCTCGCCGATCTTCTCGATGACCTCCATCCCCTGCACCACGCGCCCGAATACCGCGTAGCCCCAGCGGGTCGAGACCGGATCGAGATCCGGGTTGTCGACCAGGTTCACGTAGAACTCGGCGTTGCCCGAATGCGCTGAGGGGCTGCGCGCCAGCCCGACGGCGCCGCGCTTGTTCTGCAGGCCGTTGCCCGACTCGTTGACGATGTTCTCGTGGGTGGGCTTGAGATTCATGGTGGTGGCATCGTGGCCGCCGCCCTGGATGACGAAGTTCGGTACCACGCGATGGATGAGCGTGTTGGTGTAGAAGCCCTCCTTCACGTAGCGCAGGAAGTTGGCGGCGGTGAGCGGTGCACGCTCGGGGCGCACCTCGATCACGAACTCACCCATGCTGGTGACTACGCGCACCTGGGTGGCCTGTTCCTCGGCGCGCGCGGTGCCCCCCAGGCAGGCGAGGCCGAGGAGCACTGTGGCGGCGGTGAGGCCTGCGCGGAGCTTAACGGGCATCGATCCTCCAGCTTTTCGCACGCGCGGCAACGGCCGCGCGGCGCCGGATTCTAAGCCGCGGCGCGGGCCAGCGACAGCACTGCTGCGTTAACATGGGTCAATGACCCTGAGCCCGGTCACCCGTTTCGCTCCCAGCCCCACCGGCGAGCTGCACCTGGGGAACGCCCGCACCGCGCTCTTCAACCAGCTGCTCGCGCGCCACGGCGGCGGCCGCTTCATCCTGCGGATCGAAGACACCGACGCCGAGCGCAGCGTCGCCGCCCATACCGCGGCGCTCCTTCAGGACCTCGGCTGGCTCGGCCTCGAGTGGGACGCCGGCCCCGATCGCGAGGACGCGCTCGGCCCTTATCGTCAGTCGGAGCGCCAGGCGCTCTATGCCGGCTACTTCGCGCAGCTCGAGGAGCGGCGCGCCGTGTACCCCTGTTTCTGCACGCCGCTCGAGCTCGACCTCTCGCGCCGCGCCCAGCTCAGCGCCGGCAAGCCCCCGCGCTACGCCGGGACCTGCCGCGACCTGTCGCCCGAGGAGCGCGCGCAGCGCTTGAGTTCGGGCCTGCCCGCCACGCTGCGTTTTCGCGTCGCCCCGGGGGCGCGCATCGAGTGGCTCGATCTGGTGCACGGGCCACAGAGCTTCGCGACGGAGGACATCGGCGACTTCGTGGTGCGCCGTGCGGACGGCTCGGCCGCGTTCTTCTTCTCCAACGCCGTCGACGATGCCTCGATGGGCGTGACGCTGGCGCTGCGCGGCGAGGACCACCTCACGAATACTCCGCGGCAGCTCATGATCCTCGCGGCTCTCGGCCTCAAGCCACCCGCCTACGGGCACGTCGCGCTGCTGGTCGGCGCCGACGGCGCGCCGCTTTCCAAGCGTCACGGGGCGACGAGTGTGCGCGAGTACCGCGAGCGTGGCTACCTGCCGCTCGCGCTCGCCAATCACCTCTACCGGCTCGGCCACTCGAGCGCGCTCCATGGGCTGCTGACGATGGAGGAGATGGCGCGCGGCTTCGACGCCGCGCACCTCGGGCGCGCGCCGGCGCGTTTCGATGAGCAGCAGCTCAACGTGTGGCAGAAAGACGCCGTGCATCAGCTGACGCCCGAGGCGGCGCGCGGCTGGCTGAAGGGAGTCGTGCCTGCGACGCTCGATGAGCGCGCCGCGAGCGCCTTCGTGAGCGCGATTCTCCCCAACCTGGTGCTGCCTGCCGATGCGCTGCCGTGGGTCGAGGTGGTGTTCGGCGGTCCGCCGCCGCTCGAGGAGGGGGGCGAAGCGGTGGTGCGCGATGCCGGCGCCGGCTATTTTGCGGCGGCCGCGGCAGCCGCCGCCACGAGCGGCAACGATCTTGCGGCGATCGCGGGAGCGGCGCGCGCGGCGAGCGGCCGTCAGGGCCGGCAGCTGTACATGCCGCTGCGCCTGGCGCTCACCGGGCGCGCACACGGCCCCGAGCTCGCACCGCTCCTGAAGGCCATGCCACCCGGCAAGGCGCGCGAAAGGCTGGCACGCTTCGCATGATCCGCATTCATGACTCGCTCAGCGGCGAGAAGCAGGAGCTCAAGCCCATCAAGCCCCCGACGCTGCGCATGTACGTATGCGGGCTCACCGTGTACGACTACGTACACATCGGGCACGGGCGCATGCTGACGGTGTTCGACGTCGTGACGCGGTATCTGCGCCATCGCGGGCTCAGCCTCACCTACGTGCGCAACATCACCGACATCGACGACAAGATCATCCGCCGCGCCGCCGAGAACGGCGAGACGACGGATGCGCTCACCGCGCGCTTCATCGCCGCGATGAACGAGGATTGCGCGCGGCTCTCGATCCTGCCGCCGGACGAGGAGCCGCGCGCGACACAGTACATGCCGCAGATGATCGCCATGGTGTCGAAGCTCATCGAGCGCGGTCATGCGTACGTCGGCGCCGACGGCGACGTGCTGTACTCGGTGGCGAGCTTTGCGCCCTATGGCCGGCTCTCGGGCAAGCGCCTCGCGGACCTGCGCGCCGGGGCGCGCGTCGAGGTGGACGCAGCGAAGCGCGATCCGCTCGACTTCGTGCTGTGGAAGCAGGCCAAGCCCGGCGAGCCCTGGTGGGACTCGCCCTGGGGCAAGGGGCGTCCGGGCTGGCACATCGAGTGCTCGGCGATGTCGACCGCGCTCCTCGGGACACATTTCGACATCCACGGCGGGGGGATGGATCTGAAGTTCCCGCATCACGAGAACGAGATCGCGCAGTCGTGCGCGGCGACCGGCGATGAGTTCGTGAATCTCTGGATGCACAACGGCTTCGTCAACGTCGACGAGGAGAAGATGTCGAAGTCGCTCGGCAACTTCTTCACCCTGCGCGAGGTACTGAAGACGCTGCGCCATCCGGAGGTGCTGCGCTACTTCTTTCTCGCCAGCCACTATCGCGGGCCGATCAACTATTCGCTCGAGCAACTCGAGCAGGCGGACGCGGCCCTCAGCCGCATCTATACGGCGCTGCGGGGACTGCCGGCGGCCGCGGTGGCGCAGGAAAGAGGTGCCGCCACTGCGCGCTTTGAGGAGAGGATGGACGATGACTTCAACACGCCCGAAGCCCTCGCGGTGCTCCAGGGGCTGACACGCGAGATCAACACCGCGAAGGATGCCGGGGATCAGGCCCGCGCCACCGCACTCGGCGCCGAGCTCAAGTCCCTCGGCGGCCTGCTCGGCCTCCTCAGCGTGCCGGCGGAGGAGTGGTTCAGGCTGACGCGCACCGCAGGAGGTGCTGCCGCGAGCGCAGGGTTGAGCGATGCGCAGGTCGAGGAGCGCATCGCCTCGCGCGCCGCGGCGCGGCAGGCGAAGGACTTCGCCGCGGCCGATCGCATCCGCAAAGAGCTCGCGGCCGCCGGAGTACTGCTCGAGGACAAGCCGGACGGCACGAGCATCTGGCGCCGTGCCTGAGGGGAGCGTCCTCATCCGTACGGCGACTTGGTATCATCCGCTAGCCGGTCGGGGCATGGCGCAGTCTGGTAGCGCATCTGCTTTGGGAGCAGAGGGTCGGGGGTTCAAATCCCTCTGCCCCGACCAATTTACAAAGGTCCTTTCCGGTCACATCGCTGACGATTTGTACCGGTCACATCGCTCCTGGGCATGTCACTGGCTTGCCGCAACAGCTTCAAACGCCAGGCAACCACTCGCTTCAGTTCGTTCTTGTTCATGGGCTCTCTCCTGGTTCGA
>DATMMK010000077.1:0-6818 GCA_035569755.1 Steroidobacteraceae bacterium | reverse complement strand
CGATCGCGTATACGTCGAGGCCGGGTCCGATATCGCGCGCGAGCTCTATCTGTCGATGACCCTGAACCGCGAGCGCGGCCGCGTCGCATTGATCGCTTCCGCAGCGGGCGGGATGGAGATCGAGGAGGTCGCGGCCGCGACGCCCGAGAAGATCCTGAGCGTCAACGTGCACCCCGCGGCCGGCCTGCAGGGCTACCAGGTGCGCGAGATCGCCTTCGGACTGAAGCTCGAGAGCGCGCTCATCGGGGCATTCCAGACGCTCGCCGTGGCGCTCTATCGGCTCTACGTCGACAAGGACCTGAGCCTGGTCGAGATCAACCCGCTGATCGTTACGCGGCAAGGTACGCTGCTCGCACTCGATGCCAAAATCGACGTGGATGCCAACGCGCTGTTCCGGCACCCGGAGCTCGCGCAGCTGCGCGATGCGAGCCAGGAAGATCCCATGGAGCGGCGCGCCAGCGAGCACGATCTCAACTACGTATCCCTCGATGGCGACATCGCCTGCATGGTGAACGGCGCGGGACTCGCCATGGCAACCATGGATCTCATCAAGCTCCATGGCGGAGCCCCCGCGAACTTCCTCGACGTGGGCGGCGGTGCGACCGCCGAGCGGGTCACGGCCGCGTTCGAGCTGATTCTCTCCAACCCGCGGGTGCGGGCGGTGCTCGTCAACATATTCGGCGGCATCGTGCGCTGCGACCTGATCGCCGAGGGGGTGATCAAGGCGGTGCGCAAGGTGGGGGTCAGCGTGCCGGTCGTCGCCCGGCTCGAGGGCACCAACGCAGAGGGAGCGCGCGCGATGCTGGCGAACAGCGGGCTCGCGATCACACCGGCTGAGGATCTCACCGACGCCGCACGCAAAGTGGTCGCGCTCGCGGCGAAGGGCAAGGCATGAGCATTCTGGTCAACCGTCACACCCGGGTCATCTGCCAGGGGTTCACGGGCAAGCAGGGCACCTTTCACTCCGAACAGGCGCTCGCCTACGGCACCAAGCTCGTCGGCGGGGTTACACCGGGGCGCGGCGGCCAGAAGCACCTCGGGCTCCCGGTGTTCGATACCGTGCGCGATGCGGTGCGCGAGACGGGCGCGACGGCCAGCGTAATTTACGTACCGGCCTCGGGCGCCGCCGACTCGATCCTCGAGTCGGTGGACGCCGGCGTCGAGCTCGTGGTGTGTATCACCGAGGGCGTACCGGTGAAGGACATGGTGAGTGTGAAGGCGATGCTGGCGGGCTCCGCCACGCGGCTCGTCGGTCCCAACTGCCCGGGTGTCATCACGCCCGAAGAATGCAAGATCGGGATCATGCCGGGCTTCATCCACAGGAAGGGCGTGGTCGGCATCGTGTCGCGCTCCGGCACACTGACCTATGAGGCCGTCTATCAGACCACGCGCGCCGGGCTCGGCCAGTCGAGCTGCGTCGGCATCGGCGGTGACCCGGTCGGCGGCATGAGCTTCATCGACGTGCTCGATCTGTTCGAGCGCGACCCGCGCACCGAGGGCATCATTCTCGTGGGCGAGATCGGCGGCAGCGGCGAGGAGGCGGCGGCCCAGTACATCCGCCGCTACGTCACCAAGCCGGTCGTCGCCTACATTGCCGGTGTCACGGCGCCACCCGGCAAGCGCATGGGCCACGCGGGCGCCATCGTCGCCGGCGGCCACGGCACGGCCGCCCACAAGTACGCGGCGCTCGAAGCCGCCGGCGCGCGCACCGTGAAGTCGCCGGCGGAGCTCGGCTCGACGATGGCAGAGCTCCTCAAGTCCCGCCGCGCGGCGCGGAGCGCGGCCGCACCACGCGGCGCACCGGTCGCGGCACGGCCGCATCGCCCGGTGCGCAGCAAGCGCGCCAAGGCGCGCCCGGCGGCGCCGCGGCGCAAGGCCGGAGCACGCGCCGGCGCACGTCCGCGGGCGCGCCCCGCGGCCCGGCGACCCGGAGGCGGCCGGCGGCGCTGAGGCGGCAAGGTGCCATGAGCGACACCCTCGGTATCGCGCTCGCGCAGATCAACCTCCTCGTCGGTGACGTTCAGGGCAACGCCGCACAGGTCATCGCCACTGCGCGCAGCGCCCACGCCGAGCTCGGCGCCGACCTGGTGTTGTTTCCCGAGCTGACTCTGAGCGGCTACCCGCCCGAGGACCTGTTGCTGCATCGTGGCTTCCGCCGCCAGGTCGAGGCGGGGCTCGCGCGCGTGCGTGCCGAGGCCGGCGCGGCGGCGGTGATGGTGGGCTTTCCGGAATACACGCGCGGGGGGATCTACAACTCCGCAGCACTCATCGCCGCCGGCGAGGTCGCCGCCATTCATCGCAAGGCGGAGCTGCCCAACTACAAGGTCTTCGACGAGAAGCGCTACTTCCATGCCGGCACCCAGCCGACGGTGGTGGAGTTCAAGGGCGTGCGGGTGGGGCTGCTCGTGTGCGAGGACATCTGGGAGCCCGAGGCGGTGCAACTGGCGCGCGCCGCCGGTGCACAGCTGCTGGCCGTGATCAACGCCTCGCCCTACGAGATCCACAAGCAGCGCGAGCGCGAGGACGTCGCCCGGGCCCGTGTCACGGATGTGGGTCTGCCGCTTGCGTATGTGAATCTCCTCGGTGGCCAGGACGAGCTGGTGTTCGACGGCAACTCGTTCGTCATGAGCGCCGAGGGCGAGGTCGTGCTGCGGGCGCCGCCTTTCGAGGCGGGCAGCTTCGGCGTGCGCTTCGAGCGCGACGCGCGCGGCAGAATGGTCCCGCGTGCGGGAGAGGTGGTGACCGAGCTCAGCGACGAGGCGAGCGTCTACCGCGCGCTCACCCTCGGCGTGCGCGACTACGTCGGCAAACACGGCTTTCCCGGAGTGGTTATGGGCCTTTCTGGAGGGGTCGACTCGGCCCTCACGCTGGCTATCGCGGTCGATGCACTGGGCGCGGAGCGCCTGCAGGCGGTCATGATGCCTTCGCGCTATACCTCGTCGATGAGCCTGGAGGACGCCGCCGAGCAGGCGCGCACCCTGGGCGTGCGCTACAGCGTGCTGCCGATCGAGGCGATGTTCGAGAGCACACTCGCGACGCTCAGGAGCGAGTTCGCCGGCCGCGAACCGGACGCGACCGAGGAGAACATCCAGTCGCGCTGTCGCATGCTGCTCCTCATGGGCATCTCCAACAAGACCGGCCGGATGCTGCTCACGACCGGCAACAAGAGCGAGATGGCGGTCGGCTACGCCACGCTCTACGGCGACATGGCGGGCGGTTTTGCACCTATCAAGGACTGCAGCAAAGGATTGGTGTATCGCCTGGCGAGCTACCGCAACTCGCTGGCGCGCGTGATTCCCCAGAGGGTGATCGACCGGCCGCCCTCGGCAGAGCTGCGCCCGGGTCAGAAAGACTCCGACTCGCTGCCGCCCTACGAGGTTCTCGACGCGATCCTCGAGGCGTTCATCGAGGAGGACCTGTCGGTGGATGAGATCGAGGAGCGCGGCTTCGATCGCGCGACCGTAGCGCGCGTGCTCGACCTCGTGAAGCGCAACGAATACAAGCGCCGCCAGGCGCCGCCCGGTGTGCGCGTCAGCCGCCGTGCTTTCGGACGCGACTGGCGCTATCCGATCACGAGCGGCTACCGCCGCTGAGGCGCGGGCTCTACCAGAACCTCCACCACGAGCGCTTGGCGACGGCCTCGGACGGGCGCACCTGCGCGGCGAAGTTCGCGGCGTAGACCTCGCGTGACTGCGCTGCCAGCGGCTCGAGTCCCAGCTTGTCGTAGCACTCGATCATGATCGCGAGCGCCTCCTTCACCGCCGGCGCCCCGTTGTACTGCTCCACCGCACCCTTGGCGCGCTGCGCGGCCGCCACGTAGGCGCCACGCTTCAGGTAGTAGCGTGCGACGTGCACCTCGTAGCTCGCGAGGCGGTCGCGCAGGTACACCATGCGCTGCAGCGCATCGTGGGCGTACTCGCTCTTCGGGTACTGCTCGACCACGATCTTGAAGGACGCGAAGGCCTTGCGCGCATTGCTCGGCGGCCTCTGGGTGAGGTCGGCGTGAAATATCCTCTCGATCGCATTCGGTGTCCGCTCGAAGTCGACCAGCCCCTTCAGGTAATAGGCGTAGTCGACGCGCGGGTGAGTCGGATTCTCGCGAATGAACGCATCGGCGGCATCGGTGGCCGACTCACCCTCGCCGGCGCGGTAATATGCATAGATGAGGTCGATGCGCGCCTGGCGCGCCTCGTCGGTGAAGGGAAAGCGCGCGGTCAGCGACTCGTAGGCCTTGATGGCGCCGTTGAAGTTGTTGTTGGCGAGGTCCTTCTTCGCGGTCTTGAAGAGTTGCTCGGGCGTCTGTTTCTGCTGCGCCTTCTGGTGCGAGCAGCCACAGACGGCAAGCACCAGACACAACGCGACCACACCGCCGCGCAGGGGACCGGACAAGAGCATCTGGAAGGGGCCTTTCTTTTGGCTTCGCGCCGAACGAATCCACCGAGTATAGCGAAACTCCCGGCTGAGCTTCCGACCGCCGCCCCCCCGGTCGAGTTCCGCTCGCATGAGCTCGAGTTGCCGCAGGCGGCAGCGGGCCTGCGGTTCGACCAGGCGCTGGCGCGCGCTCTGCCACAGTACTCGCGCGCGCAACTCAAGTCCTGGATCGAGTCCGGCGCGGCGCGCACGGACGGGCGGGCCCTGCGGGGCAAGGACCGGGTGCTCGGGGGCGAGAAGGTGCGCATCGAGGCGCGGCTCGCCCGGCTCGGTGAGGTGGGGGCCGAGGCCCTGCCGCTCACCGTGGTCTTCAGGGATCGCGCGCTGCTCGTGATCGACAAGCCCGCGGGGATGGTGGTGCACCCGGGGGCGGGCAATCCGCGCCACACGCTGCAGAACGCGCTGCTCGGGCTCGATACCCGGCTCGCGCTGGTGCCGCGCGCCGGCCTGGTCCACCGCCTCGACAAGGACACCTCCGGGCTCCTCGTCGTGGCGCGCACGCCCGAGGTCCACACGGCGCTGGTGGCGGCGCTCGCTGCACGCGAGATCTCCCGGCAGTATGTCGCGGTCTGCACCGGGGTCATGACGGGGGGCGGCACCATCGATGAGCCGATCGGCCGGCACCGCTCGCAGCGTCTGAAGATGACGGTGCGCCGCGACGGTCGCCCGGCGGTGACGCACTATCGGGTGCTGAAGCGCTTTCGCGCCCACACGCTGGTGCGCGTCGAACTCGAATCCGGTCGCACCCATCAGATCCGCGTGCACCTCGCGCACATCGGGTTTCCGATCGTGGGGGATCCGCTCTACGGCGGGCGACGGCGTATTCCGGCCGGCTGCACCCCGGCGCTCGCCGAAGCGCTCGACGCCTTTCATCGCCAGGCATTGCACGCCGCGCGCCTCGCGCTCACGCACCCGGTGACGGGCCGCAGGATGCAGTGGGAGGCCGCGCCGCCTGCGGATCTCAACAGCCTGATCACGGCACTCGAACGGGATGCGGTATGACCCGCATCGTGGCAGGTACCGGTCCCGACGTCCTCGTGCCCGAGTGGCGGGTGCCGCAGGCTGTGCGCGCCGCGTTCACACTGCGAACCGGCGGGGTGAGCGCCGCTCCGTTCGACTCCCTCAACCTCGGCGCTCACGTGGGCGACACTCCGGGGGCGGTCGCCGAGAACCGCCGCCGCGTGCGCGCCTGCCTCAGTCTGCCGGCGGAGCCCGCCTGGCTCGAGCAGGTACACGGGACGGGCGTGGCGGACCTCGATGCCCGGAGCGAGGGCACCGGCGCTTGCGCCGATGCCGTGATCACCCGCCGGCCCGGAAGAGTATGCGCAGTGCAGGTCGCTGATTGCATGCCGGTGCTCCTGGCAGCGCGGGATGCTTCGGCGGTGGCCGTGGCGCACGCAGGATGGCGCGGGCTCGCCGCCGGGGTGCTCGAGGCGACGGTCGCCCAGTTCGGCGTGGCCGCCGGCGAGCTCGTGGCCTGGCTCGGGCCGGCGATCTCAGCGCGGCACTTCGAGATCGGAGGCGAAGTACGCGCGGCCTTGCTCGCTGCGGATCCCGGTGCCGGCGCGGCGTTCGCGCCGAACGCCCGCGGCCGCTGGCAATGCGACCTCGTGGCGCTGGCGCAACGGCGGCTCGGCGCGCTCGGTGTTTCGGAGGTTTCGGGCGGTACCTGGTGTACGTACGCCGATCCGGCAAGATTCTTCTCCTTCCGCCGCGACGGCCGCTGCGGCCGCATGGCGGCGCTCATCTGGCTGGAGTGACCACCCGGCGGTGAACATGCCCTTGCTCGCCTGGATCATGCTGTGCGCGGCGCTCGGAGGGATCGCCAGCGCCGCGTTCGCGGTGGTGTTTCTGTGGATTCCGGAGCAGCGCGCCGCGCGACTGCTGCCGCACCTGGTGAGCTTTGCGACCGGGGCGCTGTTGGGCGCCGCCCTGCTCGCACTGCTGCCGGAGGCGATCGAACGAGCGGGCGTCGGCGGCGCGCATGCCATCGGCTTGACGCTGGTGGCGGGCCTCGGTGCTTTCTTCGTCATCGAGAAGCTGGTGCTCTGGTGGCACACCCGCGCGGGCAACGACGGTCCGGATCACGGTCACGGCGGCCACGGACACGCGGTTCACGAGCACGCGCGCGACCGGGCCTCGGGAATGCTGGTGCTGGTCGGCGACAGCATCCACAACGCGCTGGATGGGGTATTGATCGCTGCCGCCTTCCTCAGCGACGTGCAGCTCGGCCTTGTCACCACGGCTGCAGTCGCGGCGCACGAGATTCCGCACCGGGTGGGCGACTTCGCCATCCTGGTGCACGCGGGACTGTCGCGCCCGCGTGCGCTGCTCCTGAACCTCGCAACCGGATGCGCGTCGGTGATCGGTGCGGCCGCCGCCTACTT
>DATMMK010000076.1:0-39756 GCA_035569755.1 Steroidobacteraceae bacterium | reverse complement strand
ACGCTCGGCGAAATTCTCAAGTCCAAGGCCTACGACGATATTGCCTCGCCGCTCGCGCTCGCGCTCGGCAAGGACATCGGCGGTCACCCGGTGGTGGCCGACCTGCAGAAGATGCCGCACCTGCTGATCGCCGGTACGACGGGCTCCGGCAAGAGCGTCGCGATCAACGCCATGGTGCTGTCGTTGCTGTACAAGGCGACTGCCGAGCATGTGCGCCTGATCATGGTCGACCCGAAGATGCTGGAGCTGTCGGTCTACGAGGGTATTCCGCACCTGCTCGCGCCGGTGGTCACCGACATGAAGCAGGCGTCGAACGCGCTGCGGTGGTGCGTCGTGGAGATGGACCGGCGGCACCAGCTGATGGCAGCGCTCGGAGTACGCAACATCGCCGGATTCAATCGCCGCGTGAGGGATGCGAGCGAGGCCGGCAAGCCCATCCGCGATCCGGTGATGCTGGCGCGGGCGGCGAACGACCCGACCATCGATCAGAGGCAGATCCCCGACCTGACACCGCTCCCCTATGTGGTGGTCTTCATCGACGAGTTCGCCGACCTCATGATGATCGTCGGCAAGAAGGTCGAGGAGCTCATTACGCGGCTCGCGCAGAAGGCGCGCGCCTCGGGAATGCATCTGGTGCTCGCAACGCAGCGCCCCTCGGTCGACGTCATCACCGGCCTCATCAAGGCCAACGTTCCCTGCCGCATCGCCTTCCAGGTGTCGGCGCGGGTCGACTCGCGCACCATCCTCGATCAGATGGGTGCGGAGACGCTGCTCGGGCATGGCGACATGCTCTATCTGCCGCCCGGAACCTCCATGCCGACACGCGTCCACGGGGCATTCGTGTCGGACGCCGAGGTGCACCGTGTGGTGGACGCGCTGAAGAGGCACGTGCCGCCGGACTACATTGAGGAAGTCCTGTCGGGCCCTCGGGGACCGGTTCCCGGCATCTCGGGGGAGGAGGGCGAGGTCGAGGGCGCCGGTGGCGACGCCGAGCAGGATCCGCTCTACGACGAGGCGGTGCGCATCGTGACCACGGAGCGCAAGCCGTCCATCTCCTACGTGCAACGGCGGCTCAAGATCGGCTACAACCGCGCAGCACGGCTGCTCGAGGCGATGGAGCTCGCCGGGCTCGTCGGGCCGCTGCAGGCCAATGGAGCGCGGGATGTGCTGGCGCCCGGGCCGCCGGAGGATTGACCGTGCCAGCCGCAGGTGTTGGAGCAGCCCCGATCGCCGAAGTTGCCTTTCGGGTCCTCCTGGCGGCGCTGATCGCTGGTCCCGTAGCACGCGCGGCGCCGCCGCCCGCAGTACCTGCGCCCGTGCCAGCCGTGGCCGAGCAGTCGCAACCGACGCAGCTCGATGCGTACCTCGATCACCTGAAGACCCTGCGCGCGAGCTTCCTGCAGACGCTCGCCGACGGCCAGGGCCGCGAGATCGATCGCGCGACCGGGACCATCATCGTGCAGCGCCCGGGCAAGTTCAGCTGGGACATCCACCCGCAGTCCGGCAGCGGTGCGGGCGCCGCCGGCCAGCTCATGGTCTGCGACGGGCGCAATCTATGGTTCTTTGACCGCGATCTCGAGCAGGTGACCGTGAAGCCGGTCGACGCGGCGCTGTCGGCGACCCCCGCGCTGCTGCTGTCGGGCGCGGTCGACGTGCGCAGGAACTTCACCATTTCGCCGGCCGGCGAGCGTCAGGGGCTCGAGTGGGTGCTGGTCGAGCCGCACGGTGCCGAGGCGGACTTTCGCGAGGCGCTGTTCGGCTTCGACAAGGGTGAGCTGAAGCGCATGATCCTCGAGGACAAGCTCGACCAGACTGCGACCGTGATCTTCGACAAGGTCGAGCGCAACTCGCCGGTGAGCGCCGCGGAGGTGAGCTTCACGCCCCCTAAGGGTGCCGACGTGATCGGAACGCCGGGCAAATGAGCGCCGCGGTCGCCGAGGCGCTCCGGCCGCTCGCCGATCGCATGCGGCCGCGCCGCCTCGAGGAATTCTTCGGCCAGCAACACCTGCTCGCGCCCGGCAAGCCGCTCTATACGGGCATCAGGTCCGGGCAGCTGCACTCCCTCATCCTGTGGGGACCCCCGGGCACCGGCAAGACGACGCTGGCGCGACTCATTGCGCAGACCGCCGACGCGCAGTTCATTCCGCTGTCCGCGGTCATGGCCGGGGTCAAGGACATCCGCGCCGCGGTCGACAGCGCGCGCGCGGCGCGCGCCGCCGACGGCCGCCCGACGCTCCTGTTTCTCGACGAGGTGCATCGTTTCAACAAGGCGCAGCAGGACATCTTCCTGCCCTTTGTCGAGGACGGCACGCTGACCTTCGTCGGCGCTACCACCGAGAACCCGTCGTTCGAGGTGATCAGTGCGCTCCTGTCACGCGCCCGCATCTACGTTCTGAAGGCGCTGTCGCCCGAGGATCTGCAGGCAGTGCTGCGCGCCGCGCTCGCCGACGAGGAGCGCGGGCTGGGGCGCGATTCGCTCGAGGCCGAGCCGGAAGCGCTGGCGCTGATCGCGCAGGCCGCCGACGGCGATGCGCGCCGCGCGCTCAATATGCTCGAGCTCGCCGCATCGCTGGCGCAGGCCAGCAGCACGCCGCGCAAGCTCGGCGCGGCACTCGCGCGCGAGGTCGCGGGCGGCAGCCACCGCCGCTTCGACAAGGGCGGCGACCAGTTCTACGAGCAGATCTCGGCGCTGCACAAGGCGGTGCGCGGCTCCGATCCCGACGCGGCGCTCTACTGGCTGTGCCGCATGCTCGACGGCGGCTGTGATCCGCGTTACATCGCGCGGCGCGTGGTGCGCATGGCGAGCGAGGACCTGGGGCTGGCCGATCCGCGCGCGCTCGCGCTCACGCTCGATGCCTGGGAAGCCTACGAGCGGCTCGGCACGCCGGAAGGGGAGTTGGCGCTCGCCAGCGCAGTGGTGTATCTCGCGTGTGCGCCCAAGAGCAACGCGGTGTACGTGGCGATGGGGGAGGCGATGGCGGACGTGGCCGAGTTCGGCACGCTCGAGGTGCCACTCAGGCTGCGCAACGCACCCACCCGGCTGATGAAGGAGCTCGGCTACGGACGCGACTACCGCTACGCGCACGATGAGCCCGGTGCCTTCGCCGCCGGCGAGCGCTACCTGCCGGACGGAATGCCGGATCGGCGATACTATCGGCCGGTTGCGCGGGGGCTCGAGCTCAAGATCGCCGAAGCGCTGGCGCGCCTGCGAGCCCCACCCACGGCGAAAGGTAACGAGTGATCGATCCGAAGCTGCTGCGTAACGAGCCGGAGGAAGTGGCCCGCAATCTCGCGCGCCGCGGTTACCTTCTCGACGTCGCGGCGCTCAAGGCGCTCGAGGAAAAGCGCAAGCCCTGGGCCGTCGAGGTCGACCGGCTGCGTGCCGAGCGCAATGCCAACGCCAAGGCGGTGGGCATGGCCAAGGGGCGCGGCGAGGACGCCGGCGCACTCATCGCGCGCGGCGAGGCGCTTACCGGAGAGCTCGCGGCCACGGAGAGCCGGCTCGCCGCCGTGCAAGGCGAGCTCGAGCAGTGGCAGCTCGGACTCCCGAATCTGCTGCACGACTCGGTGCCCGACGGGCGCGATGAGAGCGCCAACCGCGAGCTGCGCCGCTGGGGTGAGCCGCGCCGCCTCGGCTTCAAGGCGCGCGATCACGTCGAGCTCGGCGAGCACCTCGCGGGCCTGGACTTCGAGGCGGCGGCGCGCATGTCCGGCGCGCGCTTCGTGGTGATGCGCGGCGCGGTTGCGCGGCTGCATCGGGTGCTTGCGCAGTTCATGCTCGACCTGCACACCCGCGAGCACGGCTACACCGAGGTGTACGTGCCGTATCTGGTACAGCGCCAGGCGCTGACCGGCACCGGCCAGTTGCCAAAGTTCGAGCCCGACCTGTTCGCGGTGAGCGGCGAGCAGGGCTTGTTTCTCATCCCCACTGCCGAGGTCCCGGTCACCAACCTGGTGCGCGAGCAGATCGTGGCGGCGGAGAGACTGCCGCTCAAGTTCGTGGCGCACACGCCGTGCTTTCGTTCGGAGGCGGGGGCGGCGGGCAAGGACACCCGCGGGATGATCCGTAACCACCAGTTCGACAAGGTGGAGCTGGTGCAGATCGTGCGCCCGGCGGATTCCTACGCGGCGCTCGAGGAACTCACCGGACACGCCGAGAGCGTGCTGCAGCGGCTCGAGATCCCGTACCGCACCGTGGTGCTGTGCGCCGGCGACACCGGCTTCGGCTCCGCCAAGACCTACGATCTCGAAGCCTGGCTGCCCTCGCAGGAGCGCTACCGGGAGATCTCCTCGTGCAGCAACTTCGAGGCGTTCCAGGCGCGGCGTCTGCAGGCACGCTGGCGCAATCCGCTCGACAAGAAGCCGGAAGCCGTGCACACCCTCAACGGCTCGGGACTCGCAGTCGGGCGCACTCTGGTGGCGCTGCTCGAGAACTTCCAGCACGAGGACGGGTCGGTGGACGTGCCCCAGGCGCTGCGTCCCTGGCTCGGAGGGCTCGCTCGTCTCACGCCGTAGACCATCGTGAGCGCAGCCTCGGTCACGCGCCGCAGGTTCATGCTGACGGCGGCCGCCGTCGGCGGGGCAATGGTGGTCGGGCTCACGGTACGGCGACTCGAGCGGCGCGCTGGCGCCGGGGGCGGCGAGCCGGGAGTGCTCAACGCCTTCGTGCGCATCGGGCCCGGGAAGCGCGTCACGCTCGTGATGCCCAAGGTGGAGATGGGCCAGGGCGTCTACACCTCCCTCGCCATGCTCATCGCCGAGGAGCTCGAAGTGCGTCTCGATGCGGTGAACATCGAGGCCGCTCCGCCCAATCCCGAGGTGTACGGCTTCGTGCCGGACCCTGCAGCGGACGAGGGGCTGAGGTTCGATCAATCGACCGGCACTTCGCTCTCGATCATTCAATGCTGGATGCCGCTGCGCCAGGCGGGCGCGACGGCACGCCTCATGCTGATCCAGGCGGCGGCCAGGCGCTGGGGGGTCGCGGTCGCGAGTTGTCACGCCGAGAACGGCGCGGTGGTGCACGCCGACTCAGGCCGGCGCCTGGGCTACGACGCCCTGGCCGTGGAGGCAGCCGCGCTTCCAGTGCCGGCAGCACCGCCTCTCAAGGCGGCTAAAGACTTCCGGCTGATCGGTCGCGCGACGCGGCGGCTCGACGGTGCGACCAAGGTCGACGGCAGCGCGCGCTTCGGCATCGATGCGCGCCCCGCGCACGCCAAGGTGGCCGTGATTGCCATCGCGCCGGTTGCCGGTGGCGGGGTAGCAGAGTCCGCCGAGGCTGCGGCGCTTTCGGTACGCGGCGTGCAGCAGGTGGTGAACGAGGGCGATCTCATCGCAGTCGTCGGGGACGACACCTGGGCGGCGCTGAAGGGGATGAAGGCGCTCGCGCCGCGCTGGAACGATGGAGCAAACGCCGAGGTACAGCAGGAAGACCTGGTCGCCGAGCTCGAGAAGGCTGTGGGCGAGGCCGGCGCCGTTGCGCTCAGCAAGGGCGCGCCGGTCGCCGCGGGGCACGTCGCGACGCGCGTGGAAGCGACTTACCATCAGCCCTTCCTCGCGCACGCGACCCTCGAGCCGATGAACTGCACGGTCGACTGGCGCGACGGCGAGTGCGAGATCTGGACCGGCACGCAGGCGCCCGACCGCGCGGTCGCGAAGCTCGCCGCTCTCGGCCTGAAGCCCGAGCAGATCATCCTGCACAACGAGTTCATCGGCGGTGGCTTCGGCCGCCGTCTCGAGGTGGACGGCATCGTGCTGGCGGCGCGTGTCGCACGCCACGTGCGCGGTGCGTTACAGGTGCTGTGGAGCCGCGAGGAGGATATCCGCCACGACCGCTACCGCCCGTACTATGTGGATCATCTGACGGCATCGCTCGATGCGCAGGGCCACCCGCTTGCGTGGCGGCACAGCATCGCGGGCGCGGGCCTCTGGTCGCTCTACTACGGCGCCGGCACGGTCAAGAACGGGGTGGATCCGGATGCGGTGACTTCGGCCGTGGATCTCGCCTATCCGCTCGAGAACATGGAAGTGCGTTTCGTGCGTCGCGACCCGCGGGGCGTGCCCACCGGGTGGTGGCGCGGCGTCGGCGCGACGCGCAGCGTGTTTGCCGTCGAGAGCTTCGTCGACGAGCTGGCCGCCGCAGTGCGCCAGGATCCGGTGAGCTACCGGCGCGCGCTCCTCAAGGAGCCACGCATGCGCGCGGTACTCGACCTGGCCGCCGACCGCGCCGGCTGGGGCACGGCGCTGCCGGCGGACAGCGGGCGCGGCGTCGCCATTCAATATGCCTTCGGCAGCTACCTCGCCCAGGTTGCCGAGGTGAGCGTCGACGGGCACGGCAACCCGCGTGTCGGACGCGTCGTCTGTGCGATGGACTGCGGCCAGGTGGTGAATCCCGACGGTGTGCGCGCGCAGCTCGAGGGCGGCGTGACCTTCGGCCTGAGCGCCGCGCTCACCAACGAGATCACGATCGCCAACGGGCGCGTGCAGCAGGGCAATTTCAACGATTTCCTGCCGCTGCGGATTGCGGAGGCTCCCAAGGTCGAGGTGCACCTCATCACCAGCAGCGAGAATCCGGGCGGAGTCGGTGAGACCGGCACCGCCTGCGTGGCCGCCGCTCTCTGCAACGCCATCTATGCCGCCACCGGCCGGCGTGTGCGCAAGCTGCCGGTGAGCCGCGGCCTCAAGGGCTGACACCACCCGGCTGCGGAGCGTTGCGCGCGTGGCGTGCGCCGCTTGAACGCGTGCGACGCGCCGTTGCCGCCGCGCCGCGGGCGCGCTACCTTGGGAGGAGGTCGCTGCACCGCGGTGTGGCTGTAGAACAACGACTGAGATTTCCGAGGGGAGGCTCCATGCGGCGCAATCACCGTTACGGATCCATATGCGCGCGTGCCGGCGCGCAACTCATGGCGGCGGCTTTGGCGTGTGGCAGCGCAGCGTCGTGGGCGGATCAGCAGCCGGCGCAGCCCACCGAGGAGGCAGCGCCCACGGGCGCGCTGCAGGAAGTGGTGGTTACCGCGACACGCCGCGAGCAAAGCCTGAGCAAGGTGCCGATCAGCGTCACCGCTCTTACGGAGGAGAGCCTCGATGAGCGCGGCATCAAAGACTTCTCCGAGGTAGCTCGCTTCACGCCCGGCGTGAATTTCGACACCTCCGGAACCAACAACATCTCGATCCGTGGCATCTCCGGCACCGGCGGCGCCGGCACCACTGGCATCTATCTCGACGACACGCCGATCCAGATGCGCGCGCTTGCTTTCAATCCCGACGAGGCGCTGCCGAAGTCGTTCGACATCGCTCGCGTGGAAGTACTGCGCGGACCGCAGGGTACGCTGTTCGGCGCTGGCTCCGAAGGCGGCACGGTGCGCTACATCACGACTGCGCCCTCGCTCACCAAGACCAGCATCTACAGCCGCGCAGAGCTCTCCACCACCAAGGGCGGTGATCAGAGCTACGAGGCCGGAGTCGCCGTCGGCGGCCCGCTCGTCGAAGGCAGCGTCGGGGCGCGCCTCACACTCTGGTACCGGCGCGACGGAGGGTGGATCAACGATATCAACCCGGTGACCCTCGCGCCGGTGCAGCAGAATGCCAACTATGCCAACAGCTACCTGGCACGGCTCGCGGTGCTGTGGGCGCCCAATGCGAACTGGCAGATCACGCCGGCGGTCTACTATCAGAACTCACGCCGCAACGACATCAACAACTTCTGGCCGCTGTACTCCAACCCGGGAAGCGACAACTTCGTCAATGCCGACCCCTCGCAGCGCCACGTTCCGGACAGGTTCACTCTCAGCTCGCTCAAGATCCAGGGGGACCTGGGCGCGGCGCAGCTCATTTCCAACACCTCGTACTACGATCGCCGCAACCAGGACGGCTATGAGGGGACCATCTACAACCTCGCCTTCTACCAGCTGTACGCGTACCTGCCTGACCCGGTCACCGGCATATACCCGACCGGGGCGACTTACCCCCTCATCGACGGCAACGGCCTGCACCTGCCGGCCGGCGCTACCGACTATGTCTCGCCTTCGTCGGTCGACAACGGGCAGCAGAACTTCACCGAGGAGATCCGCCTGCAGTCGAGCGACCCGAACGCACGCTTCGTATGGACCACTGGGGTCTTCCTGAGCGAGAACCGCCAGACCTATCTCGAGCAGATTCACGACCCGTTGCTGAGCGAGTTCCAGAACGCCCTGATCGGCGACCCGAACATCGTCGATGTCTTCGGCGTCGGTTACGATCCGGCGTTCCCCAACGACTCATACTTTCTGCAGACGCACGCCAAGGATGAGCAGTACGCGCTGTTCGGCGAGGCGACTTATGGTCTCAGCGAGAAGCTGCATGTGACGGGCGGGGCGCGTTTCTCGAGGAACAAGTACTCGTTTGACAGCTTCACCGGAGGGCCGCAGCTGTTCGGGCCGTCGACTACCGGCTCGGGCAACAATTCGGAGAACTCGTTTACGCCCAAGCTGAGCGTTCAGTACCAGGCCGACCCGAACAACATGTTCTATACGACCTATGCGAAGGGCTACCGTCCCGGGGGCGCCAACAACCCCCTGCCGTTCGCAGCCTGCTCGCAGGACTTCATCAATTTCGGCATTCCCAACGCGCCGACGACCTACGGCTCCGATAGCGTCGACAGTTACGAGATTGGCGCCAAGAACAACATCAACAATCGCGTCAGGATCGCCAGCAGCGTCTACTACATAAACTGGAACAACATCCAGCAGACGGTCGTTCCGCCCATCTGCCAGATCTCCTTCATCGCCAATCTCGGCAAGGCGGTTGCCAAGGGCATCGATCTGGAGCTCGATGCATCCATCACCGACTCACTGACGCTGGAGCTCGCCGCCGGCTATACCTCGGCGCGCTACACGCAGGACTCGCGACTGAGTCCCACTGAAACGATACCGGTCGTCGCGAATGGCGACGCCATCGTCGGGCAGAGCAGCGAGACCGGCGCCGGGCAGCCGACCGCGCCGGTGACCGTGGCCGCCGGCCTCGAGTACCGGTTCAACTTCCTGACTCACGACAGCTTCGTGCGCCTCGACTACGAGTACCAGGGCCGTGCCAAGTGGCCGAGCGCTGGCCAGGATGGAAATGCGGTGACGCAGGTGGGAAACACACTGCAATTTGACCCGGCGAACTACCAGCTGGCCGGCACCTCATTCTCGAGCCTGCGGGCCGGAATGCAGTTCGGCGCCTGGTCGGTCGCGGCGTTCTGCGACAACCTGACCAACACGCACGCCCTGACGGATTTCAACTGGTCGATCAATCCCGGCGACGGCAACACGCGGCTGGAGCGTGAATACACCTTCAGGCCGCGTACCATCGGCGTGACAGTCATCTTCCGCCAGTGAGGAGGTTGGCAGAGGCCGCGCAGCGCGCTCAGTAAGCAGACGGCGGCGCCGGGCCGCTCGCGGCAAGCGCGCGTACCACCTCGCGGCGCGTCTCCTGCACATTGGCGAGCGGCAGGCGGCGCGCCTGCGCGAGCTCCGCCACGGTGAAGGGCTCAGGGGCCGGAGCCGGCGCAGCGGCGGGCGGGAAGCTCGCCGCCAGCCAGTTGAGGACTGCCGTAAGCTGCGCGTCCGTGAGCGCCGAGTTGGCGGCTCCGGGCACGCGCAGCAGGTAGTCGCGGCCTGCGGCGCTGCGCATGAAGAGGGCGAGCGACCCGGCCAGCGGCGGGACCTTGCCCGGCACCCCCTGACCCTGATCTCCGTGACAGCCCATGCAGTAGAGAATGTAGTCCTGCTGCGGGCTGGCGAGCGACACGCCTGCGAGCAGGGCGGCGGCCAGCGTCGCGGCCACCCGGAGGCCCGGCTGCACGCTCACGGCTCCTCGGGTGCGACGCTCTTGCGATGCTCGCGCACCGCCGCTCCATCGAGCGGATGGGCGCGCTCGGGGGCGAGCTCGGCGGCCGTGAGCGGCGCCACACTCGAGGGCGCATGCGCCAGATCAAACACCACGAAATTGAGCACCGCCGCGAGGGTCGCGTCGTCGAGTTGGCCGAACTCCGGCATGCGGAAGGCGTAGTGCTTACCCTCGATCGTGATGTCGCCGTACATGCCGTAGAGGACCGTCAGCGCCAGTTGCCGCCGCCCCTCGGCGCCGGCCGCGTAGCGTGCGGGATACGAGAGGAGCGGAGGGGCGAGCGCCGGGAGCCCCGTCCCGGCGGGCCCGTGGCACACGGCGCAGCTGGTCTGGAAGGTTGCGGCACCTTCAGGGTAGGCGGGGGAGGTGTCGGCCGCTGCGGCACTGGCGGCGACCGTGAGCGCGGCGAGCACCGCGAGCACTGCGGCTGCTGCGCCAGCATAGCGCCTCACTTCTCCGCAACCCCGAGGATCACCGACACCGTGCAGTGATAGTTAGCGTCGGCGTTTGCCATGCACCAGTTGAGATCGTTGTTGCGCGAGGGCCGATACATCGGCTTCTCGCCCTGGGCGCGCGTACAGTCGCAGGTGCCGCAGGTGGATTTTCCACAGCAGTCGTTGTAGGACACCATGTAGTCGCGTCCATCGCGCGCGTTATGGCAGGTGCCGACCCAGCTGATCGGCGAGGGGGCCGTGCCCGGCGGGCAGGCGGTCGAGGTTCCTCCGCAGCACGCGCACAGGAAGCCGTCGATGGCGCAGTACTTCCAGTAGTCGCAGCTCTCGGCGCTGTCCGGGCCCGGGTGCGCCTCGTTGGCGTGCGCCCGGCTGCCGCGGTCGATGGGCAGCAGCGGCAGCACCGCGGCGCCGGTCAGAAGCCGCCCGAGGAGACCGAGCAGGCTGCGGCGCGACGTGCGCTGCGCCAGCGAGCGTGCGGACTGTTCGACGACCTGATCGAGCGAGCGCATCGGGTACCCCGTGTCTGTCAGGGAGTCAGCATCATCCACGGCGTCTGGCCGAGCTTGCTCTCGACATGACGGATCCGTCCGCTCAGAGCATCGATCACGGCGACGTCGGCGGTTTCGGTGGCCGCAAAGAGCACCGGTGCGGGATCCTGCGTCACCTGCACGACGGTCACCCGCGAGAGCCCCTGGGACTTCGTCGGCCAGCGGGCCAGGCGCCGATGACTCGCCATATCGAAGACCCAGATTTCCGTGCCGCCGTCCTTGTGAGTACCCTCGCCGCCCTTGTGCATCGGCACGTAGAGCCGCCCGAGGCGCACGTGAAGTGCGGCGGGCTGTTGCGCGCCGGGGCGCCACACACCGCGCTCCGTGGCGCTCAGCAGCGACCAGGGTGGCGACATGCGCGGCTGCGCGCCGCGGAAGTCGACCTCGTGCACCTCGCCGAGGAAGGAGAGGAACGCGTAACCCTCGGCCGTCGGAATGCCCTGTACAAATACCGGATCGCGGTCGGCGTCGAAGAACGGCTCGGACAGGCTGCGTGAGACTTCCTTGCCCTGCGCATCGAGCGTCACCGTGAGCAGCCGCCCGCTCTCGCACAGCGACGACACACGATTGGGCCCTGAGGGGATCACCAGCACGCAGCCGGCGGTGTCGATCTCTCCCAGCACGGTCTTCTTGACCGGATCGAGCACTCCGAAGCTCGCCGCCGGTGTCACATAGGAGACGTAGAGCAGCCGCGCGTCGCTGCTGTAGGCGAGATCGAAGAGCGAGGGCAGGGTGTGTGCGCGCTTCGGCGGCAGCACGATCTCGCCGCTGACGGTGAGCGTACGATTGTCGGTGAATTCGACCAGGTCGGTGCGTGCGCCGCGGCTGCCGCGCGCGAAGTAAGTGGTGCCGACGACCGTCGTCGCGCCATCCGGCGACAGGTTGAAGCTCGAGTAATAGCCCGCGTCGATCTGTCCGAGGCGGCGGAAGCTATCGCCGTCGAACAAGTGCACGCGCATGTCGGTCTCGTTGTCGAAGGCGTCATCGAACACGTACACCCAGTGCGGGCCGGGTGCCGGGAGTTTCTCGACCGTCAGATGCTCGGCGGGTAGTGGCGGGGGCGGCGTCGGCGTGGCGCAGGGCGCCGCGCTTGCCAGCGCGAGGGCGAATGCCGCTGTCCAGCGCGGAAACGATTGCATCGGCCCCCCTCAGCAACGGATCCCGAAACCGCGGCGGAGTCTGGCACAACGGCGGGCGTGGCGGAAGCTGCGCTGCAGGGCGCAGCTGGTGCGTTGGATTGACCGGCGCGGCGCGCTGCCTATAGAGTCCCGCCGCCTACCGCAGGCTCTCGAAGCTCAACAATCGATCATCGACAGGGGGAAGGGCGATGCCGGCCGCGCCGCCGCAGTCGCTGTGGTCCGCGACCGCGACTGCAGCTCCCGCACTCACGCCGCTCGCGCGCGCAAGAGCCGCCGATGTCGCGATCATCGGCGCCGGCTACACCGGCTTGTCGGCGGCATTGCACCTGGCGGCCGCAGGGCGCGCCGTGCTGGTGCTCGAAGCGCAGGCCTTGGGCGAGCGTGCTTCGGGCCTCAACGGCGGGCAAGTGATTCCGGGACTGAAAACCGACCCGGATGCGCTCGAGGAGTTGTTTGGGGCCGAGCGCGGCGCGCGGCTCGCGGCGAGCGTCGCCGCCGCACCGGACCTGGTGTTCGAGCTCATCGGCCGCCACGGCATCGCTTGCGATGCGGTCCGCAGCGGCTGGATCCAGCCGGCCACCTCCGAGGCGGCGCTGGCGCTGCTCGCTGCGCGAGTCGCACAGTGGCAGCGGCGCGGCGCGGCGGTGGAGCTGCTGGGGGCGCGTGAGGTGGGACTGCTCACCGGGTCGCCGCGCTATTGCGGCGGGCTGCTCGATCGCCGGGGCGGCACGGTGCAACCTCTGTCCTACCTGCGTGGCCTCGCGCGTGCAGCGCTGCGCGGCGGCGTGCAGATCTGCGTGCATACGCCGGCGATCGGGCTGCGCCACGCGCCGCGCGAGTGGCAGATCGAGACGCCGACTGGCGGCGTCACCGCTCCGACGGTGATCCTGGCAACCAACGCCTACAGCGGCGAGCTGGTCGAGGCGCTGCGCCGGAGCATCATTACCGTGCCATCCTTCCAGGTGGCGACCGCGCCGCTCGACCCCGCCCAGCGAGCGCAGATTCTCCCGGGGGGCCAGGCGGCCTCCGACACCTGGCACCTGCTGCGCTACTTTCGTATGGATGCCTCAGGCAGGCTGGTGCTCGGAGCGCGCGGGACCTTCGGGCAGCTGCCCGGGCCCCGCTCCTCCCGCCACCATTACCGGGCGGTGCGTGAGATCTTTCCGCAGCTCGCCGGCGTCGCCTTCGAATATCACTGGGGAGGCCTCGTCGCCATGACGCGCGACCACCTGCCGCACCTTCACGAGCTCGCGCCGGGGTTGCTCGCCGGGCTCGGCTACAATGGCCGCGGGGTCGCAATGGCGACCCTCATGGGGCGGCTGCTGGCGCAGCGCACGCTCGGCATGTCGGATGCAGAGCTTGCCTTTCCGGTCACTCCGGTGCGGCCGATACCCTTCCACCGCGCGAGCAGCCTCGCCGCGCGGGCAGCGATCCAATATCTGCGTGCGGTCGATGGTCTCGCCCGCATCCACACGAGGCTGCGGGGGGGATCGTCTTGGACCTGACCAAAGGCGTACTTGCGTTACTCGTCCTGGTGAACGTCGCATTCGTTGTCGGCTGGTGGGTGGCGAGGCGGCGCCACGGGCTGCGCGGTCGTCCGCAGCTGCCGGACGTGGCCATCGGTGCCCTCACGACGTTCCTCGATACGCTCGGGATCGGGTCGTTCGCGCCGACCACTGCGCTGCTCAAGTTTCGCGGCAAGGTTGCGGACGAGCTGATTCCCGGCACGCTCAACGTCGGCCTGAACACCTCGGCATTCCTCGAAACCTTCCTCCTGATCTCGGTCGTGGCAGTACAGCCGGCGCTGCTGGCCGCCATGGTGGTGAGCTCCGCGGCGGGGGCGTGGCTGGGAGCGGGAGTGGTGAGCCGGATGCCGCGCCGCTCGATTCAGCTCTTCATGGGAATCGCGCTGCTCCTGGCCGCCGGCTTCTTCGCCATGAGTAACCTCGGCGCGTTCCCCGCGGGAGGGGCCGCCCTGGGACTGGCCGGCTGGAAGTTTCCCCTGGCGGTCGCCGTCAGCTTCGTGCTCGGGGCGCTGATGTGCGTCGGCATCGGCAACTACGCGCCGCTCATGATCCTCTTATCGCTCCTCGGCATGGCGCCGATCGCGGCGTACCCCATCATGATGGCGAGTGACGGTCTGTTGCAGCCGGTGGCGAGCCTCGGGTTCTTCCGCTCCGGCCGCTTCTCGCACGTCGCCTCGCTCGGACTGACGCTCGGCAGCCTGGTCGGAGTGCCCGCGGCGTTTTCGATCCTGAGCTACGTTCTCAAGCACGATTCGGTGAAGCCGATCCGCTGGCTGATCACCTTCGTGGTCGTTTACGCCGCGGTGTCGATGCTGCGCTCGGCGCGGCGCGAGCAAGCCGCGGCCCGGGCAGCGGCCGCCGTCAGCCACTGACGGCGGCTTTTACAGCAGAACGGCACGGAATCCGTTGCGCACCGGATCCCGGCCGACGGGCGCGTTAGGGGTGACGCCCGGTTTTCAACCGACTGCCCAGCCCATGCGCACGGCCGCGAGATAGTGACCCGAGACCGGCCGGCGCGGGGCGCTCGTTGGGTGGTGGGTGCACTGGGCGAGCGCTGTGGCGACGGCCGGACGGGCGGCGTGTACAGCGCCGGTAACGACCAGGCCGAAGGCCACATTGATGAGCAGGGACCCGAAGATCGCCCAGCTCGCGAGCCTCATATTGACCTCCCAGCGCGGTGACTGCCTTAGCTATGAGACACCCCCGGGCGTTTTGGTTTGAAGCGGAGCCGGACGGATTCGTCCTGGGCGCCGACGGATTCGTCCCCGGACGGTTGACGGGCCGGGGGCCCGCAGGCCGGGTGTTACGATTATGTTGCGCAGCCCGGTCGGTGCACGGGCCGGGAACGCCGATGTCGAAGCTGCACGAAGTCGAGATTCACCGCCTGCGGCCCACTCAGGTCACCGTGGGGCTGATCGAGGTGCACGACAAGCGCGCCAGGCTCGAGGCGCTCGGTAAGCACGAGCGCAGGGAGTTCCTGTCGGACCATCCGATTCCGGCGGTGTGGGGCCCCGACGGCAAGCTCTACATTACCGACCACCATCACCTCGCGCGCGCGGCCGAGGAGGCCGGCATCGACACCGGCTTCTTCAGCGTCGAGGAGGACTTCTCCAAGCTGCCGATCGCACAGTTCTGGCCGCGAATGAGTGCGGCCCATTGGGCGCACCCGATCGATCAGAACGGCAAGCCGGTATCCTTCGAGCTGATTCCCGACAGTCTCCTGAAGCTGATCGACGACCCGTATCGCTCGCTCGCCGGCTACGTGCGCGACGCCGGCGGCTACGACAAGTCGCCGACCGCGTTTTGCGAGTTCCAGTGGGCCGATTTTTTCCGGGCCCGAATCAGGATCGGACCGACGCGCGCCGACTTCAACAACGCCGTGGCCGTTGCCTTGAAACTGGCAGCCTCACCGGAGGCGGTGAAGTTGCCGGGCTACAAGGGGCCGTCGAAGGGTTGACGGGCTCGGGTGCACGCCCTGATAGAATCAAGCGCGCGAGTGATCCGACTGCGCCGGAGAGGTGGCAGAGCGGTTGATTGCACCGGTCTTGAAAACCGGAGGCTGCGCAAGCGGCTCGTGGGTTCGAATCCCACCCTCTCCGCCAACAACATCAGGGGAGTATCCTGATCGGCGTAGAGCCCGTATCCAACACGTTAGGGGAGGAGCTGGCTCATGAAGCTTCTATCCTGCCTCATCCTCGCCGCCCTTGGATTGGGCAGCGCTCGAGCCGATCAACCGACGTTTTCCTCAAGGCGGGTATCAACGGCTACACGCTGACCGCCGCCGGGCCCCTCGCGGGGGGTGAAAAAGACACGGGGGGCGGGTTTGCCGGGGGTGCGGGGATGCAATGGCGCTTCGGTCTCCTCGGCATGCGCTTTGAGTACGAGTGGCTCCCGTCTTTGGGAAAGACCAACGGCCTGCAGGCGGTGTCTCTCGACCTGACACTGAATGTGCCCTGACACTTATCCCATGCCTACCCCAAAGCGTTAGACTCGCCGCCGAGACTCCTGGGGTCGACGGCTCGATCACCCTCGTTTGAAACGCTTCCACATTGGAGGAGCTTTCCATGGATAGACGAGAAGCTGTGATGGGAACGGGGTTGCTGGCATTGGCGGGCTTGACGGCTGCGCAGATGGCGGCGACTGAAGAAAGTGCTCACGTGCATCACGGCTCCCACCACAAGGCTCTCGCGGACGCCGCGGGAACCTGCGTAGGTACCGGCCAGGCCTGCCTGGATCATTGTCTTGATTTGATGGGCAACGGTCAGAAAGACCTGGCCGCGTGCGCCAAGAGCGTTACGCAGATGCTCTCGCTGTGTAGCGCGCTGCAAAACCTCGCTAATCAGGACGCTAAATATCTGACGAAGCTTGCAAGCGTGACGCTGGACGCCTGTCTCGACTGCGAAGAGGAATGTAAAAAGCACGCCGACAAGCACGAGGCCTGCAAACGTTGCGCTGAGTCCTGTGCCGCCTGCGCCAAGGAATGCAAGCTGGTCGCTACCTGATCCCGCCATGAGCGAGTTCGTATTCGCGCCTGCCGCGACACCGAGTGTCGCCGTAGCCGACAGCAGCCAGCGTTTTCCCGTGCACTGCATTTACTGCGTAAGCCAGAACTACGCGACACCCGGACGCGAGATCAGCTCCGAGCCGCCGGTCTTCTTCATGAAGCCTGCGGACACAATCGTCGCGAACGGCGCGGCGGTTCCTTATCCACCGAGTACGACGAACTGCCAGCATGAGATCGAGCTGGTAGTGGCAATCGGGCGAGGGGGCCGCGACATTTCCGAGCGGCAGGCACTCGAGCACGTGTTCGGCTACGCCGTCGGCATCGATCTGACGCGCCGCGATCTGCAGCGCAGCGCGAAGCAGTGGGGACAGCCCTGGGATGCCGCCAAGGGCTTTGAGGGCTCAGCGCCGCTCGCGGCGATCCGTCCGGCCGCTCTCGGTCACGTGTCGCAGGGACGGATCTGGCTCACCGTGAACGGTGAGCTGCGTCAGGAGTCGGATGTGAGACACATGCTCTGGGGCGTGCGCCAGATCATTGCGGAGCTCTCCACGCTGTATGAAGTGCGACCCGGCGATCTCATCTTTTGCGGAACACCGGCGGGGGTAGGCGCCGTCAGGCCGGGCGACCGCCTGGAGGGCGGCGTCGACGGACTCGAGGTGCTGCGCATCACGATCGCCGCGGCGCGCGCTGCCGGTTGAAGTCAAAGGTATCGCAGCGCGAGCCCGTTGCAGAGAATGTGCATGATGTTGTCGACGCCGATCAGCAGCCAGACCGCCAGCCAGGCGGGACGCTCCGGCGGGTAACCCGTCGCCGCGCACTCCTTCCACGGGCGATTTTTTCCCAGCCAGTTCTTCGTCCAGACGAGGTAGCGCGACAGCCGCCAGCGGTCGATTGCGAAATGACTGCCGGCGATTGCCGCCAGCGCGAGCGGCGAGCGCGTCAGCAGCAGGAACGGCAGGATGTAGGTGCTGATGTGAACCAGGGCGGCGACGCTGCTCTTGGTCTTCTCCTGCGCCATCCAGTCGGACTGCAGGATGTAATCGCCTACGGCGTGGGCCACCAGCTGGTCTGCGGTGATCATGCCGACACCTGCGACGCCTTGGCGCGGATCACGTTGTAGGCCGTGACCGGACGGTGCAGGCCCTTGAGATTCAATTCTCCCACCGACTCGACCTCGAAGAGATCCGCCGTGGCCGCGACCAGCCGCTTGGACACCAGAATCTGCCCCGGCCTGGCCTCGCCGCACAGGCGCGCGGCGAGGTTCGTCACCGTACCGATCGCGCCGTAATCCCAGCGCCCCTCGTAGCCGATCGCGCCGATCGTGGCATAGCCCTGTGCGATGCCGATGCCGAGCTCGAGCTCGTAGCCCTTCCTGAGCCAGGAGACGATCAGCTCGCCGACGCGCGCCCGCATGGCGAGCGCCATGCGCACGGTGCGCTCCGCCGGATTGGGAACCGGCACCGGGTCGTTGAAGAAGATCATCATGCCATCGCCGGTGAAGCGCTCGAGCGTGCCTTCGTGCTCCACGATCAGCCGGCCCATCTCGGCGTGATACTCGCGCAGCACGCCCATGACTTCCTCCGGTTCCACGCTCTCGGCAAAGGCCGTGAAGCCGCGCAGGTCGAGGAAGCAGACGGTGAGGTCGCGGCGATGCGTTGCCAGGGGATCCTCAGCGCCACCCGCCACGATGAGCTCTGCGAGCTGCGGGGAAAAGAAGCGCTTGAGCCGTCCTAACCGCTCGAGCAGCGCTACCTGCTCGCCGACACGCTGCTCGAGCCTCTGATTCCATTCGCCCAGCTGCTGCAGGTGCAAGGCTTCGCGATCGCGCAGGCGCTTCTTCTCCAGACAGGCGCCGATGCGCGCCCGCAGCAGCACCGGATCGAAGGGCTTGGGCAGATAATCGGCCGCGCCAAGCTCGATGCAGCGCACGACGCTCTCCATCTCATCGAGCGCCGATATCATGAGGACGGGGATTTCGCACAGCGCCGGATCCGCTGTGAGGCGCTGCAACACCTCGCAGCCGCTCATCTCCGGCATGAGCACGTCGAGCAATACGAGGTCGATCGGCTGCCGGCGCATGAGCGCCAGGGCCTCCCCGCCGCTCGCCACGGCCTGCACCCGGTGACCGGCGCGTGCCAGCCGGCGACTCAGCATTTCGCGGTTCTCGGCATTGTCATCGACGACCAGGATGCTGCCCGTCTCTGCCGCCGGCAGGGGCGCAACCGGCAGACGCGCGGTGTCCGCGCCGCTGGGCGTCGCTTCGGGCAGCCGCCAGCTCGCCCCGCCGGCGATCATCGAGCGCAGGGTGCGCGCGGCACCGGCGATGTGCTCCAGATCCTGGTCCACGCCCGCAGGACCAGCCTGCTGCGCGCGTACCTTGAGCTCGTCGGCCGCGGCTATGAGGGAGCTTATCGGTGCGGACGTCAGGCTGCTCAGGCGCCCGAGGTCGATGTCGCCGTCCTTGCGCGTGCGTCCGAGCACATCGTCTACCAGCAGCAGCAGCTGCCGCGCGTGCTGGTGCAGCTCGCGCAGCCCCGGCTCGAGCGCCGTCATGTCCTGCTCGGCGGCGCTCTCGAGCAGCAATTCGCTGTAGCCGATGATGTGATTCAGCGGCGTGTGCAGCTCGTGCCGCAGGTGACTCAGAGAGATGCGATCGGTGCTCACGCGCGCGGTCCGGGACTGATCAGGGCCTCGATCTTCTCGAGCAGTCGCGGCAGCTCGATCGGCTTGGTATCGAAGTCGTCACAGCCTGCGGCGAGTGCGGTCTCGCGGTCACCGGCGGTGACATAGGCGGTGAGCGCCAGAATCGGAATCCGGCGGGTCTGGGCCCCGGACTTGAGGCGGCGCGTGGCCTCCCAGCCATCGATGCCGGGGAGACTCACGTCCATCAGGATGATCGCCGGCGCCTCGGTCTGGGCCATGGCAATGCCCGTTTCACCGTCAACTGCCGTTATGACCTCGAAGCCGCGCTTGCGCAGGCGTCGCGACAGCATGTCGCGGTTGAGCTCGTTGTCCTCGATCAACAGGATTTTGTTCATGACGCGCTCCCGTGCTTCCTACGTTCGACGGGCATCCGCGGCCATCTGCGGCTTCAGGTCGCGCCGTCTGCGGGGAAAAAAGTGCGAATCTTCTCCAGTAAACGAGTCATCACGATCGGCTTGATGTCGAAATCATCGCATCCGGCGGCGAGCGCGGCCTCACGGTCCCCGGTCATCGCGTTGGCCGTCAGGGCGATGACGGGGATGTGACGGGTCTGCTCCGCCGCCTTGATCCGGCGCGTCGCTTCCCACCCGTCGAGCACCGGCAGACTGAGATCCATCAGGATCACGTCCGGCTGCTCGCTCATGGCGAGTGCTACGCCGCTGGCGCCGTCGCGCGCGATCAGGACGGTGTAACCCTGGCGCCTGAGGCGGCTCTCCAGGACGTAGATGTTGTCCTCATTGTCCTCCACGTACAGGATCTTCACGCCAGAATCTCCTTCGCCCTGGCCTGCTGGCCGCGCTCGATCGAGAGCGGCAGCATGCGGCCCAACTCACGCAGCAGCTCGTTCAGCTCGGAGGCGCTCTTCTGCATGACCCGCTCGACATATCCGTTGAGCCGATGCTGATCCTCGACGCTCAGATCCTTGGCCGTCAGAACCAGCACCGGAATGTCGCGCCATTCGGGATGCCGGCGCATCTCGACCAGGAACTCGAAGCCGTCCATCTCCGGCATCAGCAGGTCGAGCACGATGACGTCGGGAGCCGAAGCGGCGAGATGTTGCAGTGCCAGCCGGCCATTGCCAGCGCCCGCAACCTCCCAGTGCTCCTGCTCGAGCACACGGCGCACGCTCTCGCGCATGATCTCGTCATCGTCCACCAACAGCACCGAGCGGGCCACCGAGCTGCTGATCTCCTTCAGCACGGCGATGAGCCGCTCGCGGTCGATCGGCTTGGTCATATACTCGGTCGCGCCGAGCGAGTAACCGCGGCTGCGGCTGTCTTCGATGCTCACCAGCACCACCGGGATGTCCGCGAGCTGTGGATCGCCCTTGAGCGCGGCGAGCACCGTCCAGCCGTCCAGATCCGGCATGTGGATGTCGAGCGTGATTGCCTGCGGGTGCAATTCGCGCGCCAGGCGCAGACCCTCTCTGCCACCGGTCGCCGTGCGCACCACGAAGCCCTCGCGCTCGAGATAGCGGGTCATAACCTCGCAGACGGTCTGGTCGTCGTCGATCACCAGCAGCAGCGAACCCTTGACCGGCCTGACCGGCCGCTTCTCGGGCCGTACGCGGCGCATCGTTGGCGCCGGCCGCGCGCTCTCGACGCGGGCGGGGAGGCGGACCGTGAAAGTGGAGCCGCGGCCCAACTCGCTCTGTACGCTGATGTCGCCGCCCATCATCTGACAGAAATGCCGGCTGATCGCCAGACCGAGCCCGGTCCCGCCGTACTTGCGCGTCGTCGAAGGGTCAGCCTGAACGAACTGCTGGAACAACCGGCCAATCTGCTCGCTCGACATGCCGATGCCCGTATCGATGACCGCGATCGCGATTTCCTCGCCGCCGCCCGCCGCCTTGAGGCGCCCGACATCGATGGTCACCCGGCCGCGTTCGGTGAACTTGCTGGCATTGCTCATCAGATTGAGCAGTGTCTGGCGGATGCGCGTCGGATCGGCATGCATCTCGCCGATATCAGGCGGGCAGTTGACCACGAGCTGGTTGCCGTTCTTCGCGGCCGCGGGACCCATGGTCGTCGCGACGTCGGCAACCAGCGGCCCGATGCCGAAGGTCTCGAGGTGCAGATCCATCCGGCCCGCCTCGATCTTGGACAGGTCGAGGATGTCGTTGATCAGCTCGAGGAGATGATGCGCGGCGCGCAGTATCCGCTCGAGTGGCTCGACCTCCGCGGCGTGCTCGATGGCGCGCGCATCCTCGAGCAGCATTTCCGCCAGACCGATGATTGCATTGAGCGGCGTACGCAGCTCGTGGGACATGTTCGCCAGGAACTGTGACTTGAGCTTACTGGCCTCCGCCAGCTGCTCGCTCTTGACCTGGCTCTCCTTGAACAGGCGTGCATTCTCGATGGCAAGCACCGATTGCGAGGCCAGGGTCTGCAGCAGCTTCACGGTCGACGGCGAGTACTCGCCCGTCACCCTGCGGCGGATCACCAGGGCGCCGGTCACGCGCTCGTCGCGCAACAGCGGCACGGCGATCACGGCGCGGATCCCGTCGTGCGACCATACGACACTTCTGCGGGAGGAGGACTCGACATCCGCCACCTGCACGGGCGAGCGGTTGACGGCGCACTGACCCACCGGTCCGTCGCCAATGCCGATGCGCAGGCCGCGCAGCGTCTCGATCATCTCGGCGCTGACTCCGAAGTTTGCGCGCGGATCGAATACCCCCTCCGCCTCGACGAACTGGTAGAGCGTCCCGGAATCGGCGTCGGCGAGCCGCACCGCGCGCGCAATCACGGTTGAGAGCACCGTTTCGAGATCGAGAGAAGAGCTCACGGCCTGGCCGACTTCGTTGAGCACCTGCAGCTCGCTCACCGAGCGCATCAGCTCGCGGGTGCGCGCCTCGACTTCCGCGGTGCGCTCGGCGACCCGTTGCTCCAGTCGGCGCTGATCCTCCTCGATAGCCAGCTGCGATTGGCGCAGCCGCTCGCTCATCATCTGCAGTGAGGCGAGCAGGTTGCCGAGATCGCGCCGGGGCAGGCGCTTTGCCGTGGCGGTGAGCTCCCCCGCCGCGATGCGCTGCGCGAGATCGACCGCGGCGTTGAGCGGCACGGTGACCCCGGTGATCATGCTGTAGATGAACCAGGCGGCGGTGAGCAGCGTGAAAGCGGTTGCAACGGCGACGATGCGGTTCTGGCGGCGTGCCGATTCGATCGAGTGCGCAATGGTCTCGCTGCGCAGGTTCTCGTAACCCGCATCGAGGGTGTGGATCGCCTCGCGTATCTGCCGGATCTCCGGCTCGAGAGTCAGCAGCTGCTCGACCGGCATGCTGACGGAGACCCGCCCAGCGAGCGCATGCAGCGCCGCGGCGGGCGCGGCCGCGCCCTGGTCCCTGCGGCTCAGGGCGGTCGCCGCCTGAGCCGATTGCTGCAGTGCCTCATAGGCGCTCCGCCCGAGACTGCCGGTATCCACGGCGTCCGCGGCATGCGTCAGGAAAGACTCGAACCCGTCCTTGGTCGCCTGCGAATACACCTTGCGAGCGACGACGCTCTCGATGGCCGCAGTGCGGCGCGCGTCCGATATCGCCTGGTAGAACAGTACGAGGGTGATCGGTGCGATGATGATCAGGAACTGCGCGAAGATCCGCAGTTTCAGTTGTTTTACTTTTATCATTCGGACCGTGCCCAACGGGCGCTGGCAGCAGCGCCTGGACCGCGGGACCCCCACGACGATTTCTACGCGGTGAGCAGCGGGCCGTCAATCCTCGGCCGCCCAGCTGGCCACCAGGGGTGGATGGCGCCGGGATTCCTTGACAGGAAACACCCCTTCGGCGGATAAAACTCTGCCGGCGTCGGCGAGAGAACAATATGACCGAGCCGCACCACGACCCATCGCACCCGCATCGGCTGGGAGCTTTCGAATTTCAGCTTCTGACCGAGCTGCGGCGCCGCAATGTATTTCGCGTCGCGGGTGCCTATCTCGGCGCCTCCTGGTTCCTGGTTCACATGGGTACGGTGCTCGGGGAGAACTTCAGCGCCCTGCATCACCTCATGCCTGGGGTGATCGCCTTATTGGGGGCGGGTCTCCCCCTGGTGCTCGTGCTGGCCTGGCTATTCGAGCTGACGCCTGAAGGCTTCAAACTGACGCACGGCCAGTCGCGTCGCAACCCGATGCACGAGCTCACCGCCCGCAGGCTCGAGATCATCATCGTTGCGCTGCTTGCGCTGGCGGTGATCGCGATGCTTAACGACCGCTGGGTGCTCCACCGTCCGGCGGACGAATCCGTGGTGCCGGTGTTCACGCTGGTGATCCTGGTGCTGCTGGCGGACCGGGTCATCGGACGCCGCGCCGCGCAGGGCGCCACTCAGGGGAGCGCACTTGCCCTGCCGGCCGGGTCCGCCGCTTCGCCCCCGTCGATCGCCGTCCTGCCATTCGTCGACATGAGCGAACACCGCGACCAGGAGTACTTCTCCGAAGGCCTGTCCGAAGAGCTCATCACGCTGCTCACCAAGGTTGCCGATATGCGCGTACCGGCGCGCACTTCCTGCTTCTACTTCAAGGGCCGGCAGACCACGGTGGCGGAAATCGCCAAGGCATTGGGCGTCGAACACCTGCTCGAGGGGAGCGTACGCAAGTCGGGCGATCGGGTGCGCATCAGCGTCCAGCTGATCCGCGCCGACAGCGGCTATCACCTGTGGGCGGAGACCTACGACCGCCGGCTCGACGACATTTTCGAGGTGCAGGGCGAGATCGCCAGTGCCGTGGTTGCGACGCTCAAAGCGACGCTCCTGAGCGGGGCGCTGCCGCTGCCACTCGCGCGGCACAGCTCGGAGGCGTACCAGCTGTATCTCCTCGGGCGCTTCCATTGGAACAAGCGCTCGCCCCAGGACTTCCGCAAGGCTATCGAATTTTTCCGTCAGGCCATCGTGACACATCCGAACTATGCTCTGGCCTTCAGCGGCATCGCCGACAGCTTCAGTCTGCTGCCGATCTATGACAGCGCGGTCAAGGCGACCGAGACCATGCCGCAGGCGAAGCAGGCAGCGCTCAAGGCGCTGTCGCTGGACGATGGGCTGGCGGAAGCCCATGCCTCGCTGGCGCTGACTCTCACGCTCTTCGACTATGACTGGACGGGCGCAGAGCAGCACCTGAAGCGCGCCATCGAACTGAGTGCAAACGCTCCATCCCCGCACCAGTGGTATTGCGAACTGCTGGTGAATGCCGGGCGCTTCGACGAGGGACTGGCGCACGGCCGGCGCGCGCTGCAGGTCGATCCGCTGTCGCTGGTCGCGAATCTGGGACTCGGCATCGCCTTGAACTCCGCCCGCCGTTATGACGAGGCGATCGCGCAGCTGCAGAAGACGCTCGAGCTCGACCCGAGGTTCGCCGACGCGAGCTACTTTCTCTTCGAGGCCTACGCCAACAAGGGGATGTACGCCGAGGCCGTCGAGGTGTACGCCCGCCAGAAGCGACTCGATGGTGAGCCGGCAGCCGAGATCGAGGCCATGCAGCAGGCGTTCGCCGCTCGCTCCTGGGAGGGCTTCCTGCGGCACCGGATCGATTTTCTCGAAGCCCTGCCGCACCCGATCCCCGAGGAGATCGCCGCCTCCTGCGCACGGGTCGGCGAGCTCGACAAGGCCTTCGAGTGGCTCGAGAGGTCTTACGAGGCGCGCAGCGCCAGGCTGACGCACCTCAAGGTCGATGCCCGCTACGACAACCTGCGGCCAGACCCGCGCTTCGCGCGGCTGCTGAGCCGCATAGGGTTGGCGTGACTGCTTGCGGTCAGGGTTTGAGCCGCTCGTACATGTTGCGGACGATGATCAGCAGCGCGGCGCCAGCGGCCAGCGTGCCGAAGTTCCCCAGGATGGCGGTAATCGAGCCGCCCGCTCCCGGTATGCCGTTGAAGGTACTCGCGACCGTGTGCAGCGCCAGCGCCGAGACGATCACCCGCACGTGATGCTCGCCCGCGACGCTGAGACCTACCACCACGCCGGCGACCGCCAGCAGCGGCTCGGCGTAGGGCACGTTCACAAACGCGGCGACAATGGCCAGAAGCACACCTAACAATCCAACGATCTTGTAGATGGTCACGGTTGGACTCCCCTCACTGTTGGTTTGATGCGTCTCGACACTGGATCTACCGCCACGGCTACGATAGCGTCTTTCAGCGCGCCGCGCATCGCGGCGCGCGGGCCGTGACCATTGCGTTCAAGAGTTGTATCGGCGCGCCGTCCGGTCGCAGCGACATGGATGCTGCGCGTGGGCCTACTTATCTATAATTCCCGCCATGCTGCTACAACCCGTGTTGCTCCTCATGCTCTCCTGCGCCGTGATCGGTGTCTCCGCCGGAACGGCGCACGCCACGGACACTGCGCCAGGCCCGGCCGAGGATGGCCAGTGGACGATGCCCGCGAAGAGCTACGGCGCGACGCGCTACAGCGGACTCACACAGATTAATGCGCAGAACGCCCGCGCGCTCCGTCCTCTGTGGACCTTTTCGACGGGCGTGCTCGCCGGCCACGAGGGCCAGCCGTTGGTGGTGGGGGAGACGATGTACGTCGTCACTCCCTGGCCAAACGTGCTGTATGCCTTCGATCTGCGCAAGGAAGGACATCCGCTGCGCTGGAAATATCGGCCGGACGTCAGCTCGAACGCGCTCGGAGTGGCCTGTTGTGACGCGGTCAATCGTGGCGCGTTCTACGCCGACGGACGGATCGTCTACAACCTTCTCGACGGCCACACCGTAGCGGTCGATGCGCGCTCGGGCCGCGAGCTGTGGAAGACCGCGATTGCCGACATGGGTGACGGCGAGACGGTCACGATGGCGCCGTTCGTGGTCGCAGACCGTGTCATCGTTGGGGCGTCCGGCGGCGAGTTCGGCATATATGGATGGCTGAAGGCTCTGGATCTCAAGACCGGCAAGATCGTGTGGACCGGTCACAATATGGGCCCCGACAAGGACATGCTCGCGGCTCCGGGCACCTTCCGGCCGCCCTACGACGCCGGGGTCGATGTCGGCGCTAAGAGCTGGGCCGGCGACAGCTGGAAGAGCGGCGGCGCTCCGGTGTGGGGCTGGATCTCCTATGACCCGGAGCTCGATCTCATCTATTACGGCACTGGAAACGCCGCGCCCTACGACCCGGAGGCGCGGGTTGGCGACAACAAGTGGAGCGCCAGCGTGCTGGCGCGCCGCCCCGCTACGGGCGAGCTGGTCTGGGCCTATCAATTTACCCCGCACGACAACTGGGATTACGACGCGACGGGCGCGATGCTCCTCGTCGACCTGACGATCGCGGGCAAGCCCGTCAAGGCACTGGTGCACTTCGACAAGAACGGTTTCGCCTACACGCTGGATCGCGCCACCGGCAGGGTGCTGGTGGCAGCGCAGTTTGCGGCGGTGAACTGGGCCAAATCCGTCGACCTGGCGAGCGGGCGTCCGGTGATCGACCCCGCCAGGCAGACCGGCGTCTCGAAGGGCAAGGTGAGCGGCGTGTGCCCGAGCCTCGAGGGCGCCGTGAGTCCGGCTTCGCCGCCGGCTTACTCCCCGCGCACCCACCTCTTTTATACGTCCACCAACAACCTCTGCATGGATTACGCGGCCGCACACGCTTCGCACCTGCGGGCCACGCCGTACATCGGCGTGGATTTCGCATACCATCCGGGTCCGGGAGGAAACCTCGGCGCCTTCATCGCGTGGGATGCGACGAGCGGCCGCAAGGCCTGGGAGGACAAGGAGTCGTATCCGAGCTGGAGCGGCGCGCTGGTGACGGCCGGCGATGTGGCCTTCTATGGAACGCTCGACGGCTGGTTCAAGGCGGTCGATGCCCGCTCGGGCCAGCTGCTCTCGAAATTCAAGGTGGGCTCGGGCGTCGTCGGGAACCCGATTGCCTATCGCGGTCCGGATGGCAAGGAGTACATAGCCGTATATGCCGGCATCGGCGGGGACTGGGCACTGCTCGCGGGAGACACACGCTCCGACGATCCAACCGACGTGCGCGAGCCCGCGGAGTTCATGAAGGACATCGCGCGCCATACGAGCCAGGGGGGTATCGTCTGGATATTCGGGCTGTGAAGCGACCGCACGTGCATCGCAGACTCCACTTTCCAATAGTGAACCAAATGGTTCACTGTCGGGAATGGGACCCACACGCGCTCGCCACGCGGACGGCGGCGGTCTTTGCGCTCCTCGCCTGCGTGACTCTTACCGCGTGCGCCCGCTCAGCGCCGCCACCGGCCCCGGGGTCGAGCTCGGTGCCGCCCGCGATTGCCTACGAGGCGCACGTATCGGCGGGCGGCATCCCCCCTGCGGGCGGCGCGCTGAGCAATCCTCACGCCGGGGACGCCGCAGCGGCCAAGGCCGGTGCGCAGCTCTTCGCCGCCATGAACTGCGACGGCTGCCACAACGTCGGAGGCAGCGGCTGGGTGGGCCCGAGCCTCGCCGATGGACGCTGGCGCTACGGCGGCGCGGATGCAGCAGTCTTCTCCTCGATCTATTTCGGTCGGCCGAAGGGAATGCCGGCCTTCGGCGGCGTCCTCGGGGCTGATGGCGTGTGGACCCTCGTGACGTACCTCCGCTCGCTTCCCATGCCGAGCGACGTGCCGACTGAGTCCTGGGAGCAGCCCTAGGCCGCCTCGGGCCAGGCGCGCTTGCGATGTCGGATACGCCGCAGCCGCCCCAGGCGCTCTTCGGCGAGCTGTTCGTCGCGGTACAGACCGCGGCCCTCTATCCCGACAGCAAGACTTTTGCGGACGCCGTGCCGCGCGAGGCGCCCGAGGTGATCCTGGCGGAGTACAGGTCGAAGCGACCCGATTCACCCGCGGCGCTGCGGCGCTTCGTGGAGGCACACTTCGCATTGCCTGAAGAGCCGCCGCCGGTCGCCTCGCCGTCGAAGCAGAGGACGCTCTCGGCCCACATCGACGCACTCTGGCGCGAGTTGAGCCGTACCACTCCGAGCGCCCCGCGCGGGTCGTCGCTCCTGCCGTTGCCGAAGCCTTACGTGGTTCCGGGCGGACGCTTTCGCGAGATCTATTACTGGGACTCGTATTTCACGATGCTCGGGCTCGTCGAGAGCGGGCGCAGCGACCTGGTGTCAGACATGGTGGAGGATTTTGCCCACCTGATCGATCACCACGGACATGTGCCGAACGGCACCCGCACCTACTATCTGAGCCGCTCACAGCCGCCGTTTTTCTTCGCGATGGTGGGATTACTCTCCGACGATCCGGCGGAGGCGTTTGCGCAGTATCTGCCGCAGCTGCGCCGCGAATACGCGTTCTGGATGGATGGCAGCGCGGCGCTCGGGGCGGGCGCGGCACACCGCCGCGTGGTCGCCATGCCCGACGGCGCGATCCTCAATCGCTATTGGGACGACCGTGACACGCCGCGCGATGAGGCCTATGGCGAGGACACCGAGCTCGCGCGTGCGAGCGGGCGTCCCCCGGCGCAGCTCTATCGCGACATCCGCGCCGCCGCCGAGAGCGGCTGGGACTTCAGCTCGCGCTGGTTCGCCGACGCGCGCACCATGGCGACGATCGTCACTACCGAGATCGTCCCGGTCGATCTGAACGGCCTGCTGTTCGGGCTCGAGAGCGCAATTGTTGCGGGCTGCGAGCGCGAGGGCGACGAGGCGGGGGCCGCCGAATTCCGCCAGCGTGCCGCCGCGCGGCGCGCGGCTATCGACCGCTATCTCTGGGACCGCGCCAGCGGGGTCTATTTCGACTATCGCTGGACCGAGCGCGCGCGCATCCCGCGCCTCTCGGCTGCGGCGACCTATCCGCTGTTCTTCGGCTGTGCCTCGCCGGAACAGGCGGGCGGGGTCGCCGCCGCGATACGCGGCACGCTTCTCAAGAGCGGGGGGCTCGTCACGACGCCGCTCGCCACGGGCCAGCAGTGGGATGCGCCGAATGGCTGGGCGCCGTTGCAGTGGATCGCGGTGTCGGGGTTCAATCGCTACGGCGAGCGGCAGCTCGCCGAGTCGATCGCCCGTCACTGGCTGCGGAACGTCGGGCGCGTCTACCGCGAAAGTGGCAAGCTGGTGGAGAAGTACGACGTGCTCACCGAGCGCGGCGGTGGCGGCGGCGAGTATCCACTGCAGGATGGTTTCGGTTGGACAAATGGGGTCACCGCCAGGCTCATGGCGCTGTACCCGGCGGCGAAGGAGACAACTTGGTAAACCCCGGTATGCAGCAGACGAGCGTGAGTGCGAGTGCCCATGCGGGTACGCCCGAGTCCGAGGTGAGGACGCTGCGCCTCTTCGTGTTCGCGCTCTTTTTCATGTTCGGCGGGATCACGAGCCTGAACGACGTGATCATCCCGAAGCTCAAGGCGTTGTTCACGCTCAACTACGCCCAGGTGATGCTGGTGCAGTTTGCGTTCTTTATCGCCTACTTCCTCATCTCGATTCCCGGCGCCGCGGTCGTGGCGCGCATCGGCTACATGCGCACCGCGGCGCTCGGCCTCCTGACCATGACGGCCGGGTGTCTGTTGTTCATACCGGCCTCGTCGTCCGGGCTCTTCGGCTGGTTTCTCGGCGCAATCTTCGTGCTCGGCTCCGGCATTACCATCGTGCAGGTGGTCGCGAATCCCCTGATCTCGATGCTCGGCCGGCCGAAGACGGTGCACAGCCGCCTGACGTTCGCACAGGCCTTCAACTCCCTCGGGACCACGATTTTCCCTTACGTCGGCTCGATCCTGATTCTCGGATCGCTGTCGCAGGTCGATCCGAAGACTCTCTCGGGTGCCGCGCTCGCGCAGTTCCGTACCCAGGAGACGCAGGTGATCGTGCACACCTACCTGGGCCTCGCCACCGCGCTGGCCGTGATCGCCGCCCTGGTGTGGCTCGCGCGGAAGAAACTCGTCGAGAGCCCGAGCGAAATGCCGACGTTGCAGCACTACCTCAACCTCCTGAAGCTTCCGCGCTTTAGTTACGGGACCTTATGCATCTTTGTTTATGTAGGAGGTGAGGTCGCGATTGGCTCGCTGATCGTGAACTACCTCATGCAGTCGAGCGTCCTCGGGCTCGGCGCAGAGGAGGCCGGCAAGCACGTGCCCTTTTACTGGGGCGGCGCCATGGTCGGACGGTTCATCGGGTCCTATCTGCTGCGGATCTTCTCGCCGGGCAAGGTGCTCGCCTGCGCCGCTGCGGCCGTGATCACGCTGCTGCTGATTTCCGCCAACACGACCGGCGCGGTGTCGGGCTGGTCGCTCCTCGCCATCGGCCTGTTCAACTCCATCATGTTCCCCACCATCTTTTCGCTCGCCTGCGAGGGACTCGGGCCGCGGGCCGCCGAGGCTTCCGGCATCATCTGCGTGGCGATCGTGGGTGGGGCAATCGTTCCCCTGATTACGGGGGGCGCAGCGGACTTCGCGGGCCTCAAGGCCGCCATGATCGTGCCGGCCGTCTGCTACGCGGTCATCTGCGGCTTCGGCATCTATGCACGCCGCCCCGCGGCGTACGCCGAGGGAGGACACGCATGAGCGGACGGCGAAGGCTGGTTCTGACCGTCCTGGTGGGCCTCCTCGGCGCCGCGGTACTCGCAGGAGCGAAAGTGGACAAGAACCCGCAAGCGGCCGCCGGGGCGGCCGATCCGTATCTGTGGCTCGAGGACGTTCACGGCGCGCAGGCGCTGGAATGGGTGAAGGGGCAGAACGCGAAGTCGACTGCGGTCCTGCAGGCGGACCCCGATTACCGCAAGGACTACGACGCGATTCTCAAGGTGCTGGACGCCACCGATCGCATTCCCTATGGCGAGCTCGACCATCAGTACGTTTTCAATTTCTGGCAGGACGCTGAGCATCCCAAGGGCATCTGGCGGCGCACGGGCATCGCCGACTACGCGAACGCCGCGCCAGCCTGGGACGTGCTGCTCGACCTCGACCAGCTCGCACGCGACGAGCATGAGAACTGGGTCTGGCATGGCGCGGACTGCTCGCCCTCGCTCAAGCGCTGTCTGCTGACGCTCTCACGCGGCGGCGGCGATGCCGCCGTGGTGCGCGAGTTCGACCCCGACGCCAAGGCCTTCGTCAAGAACGGCTTCGAGCTCGCCGAGGCGAAGTCCCAGATCACCTGGCTCGATGAGGATACGGTGGTGTTCGGGACGGACTTTGGCGCCGGCTCCATGACTTCTTCGGGCTATCCGCGGATCGTGAAGGTCTGGAAGCGCGGCGAGCCGATGGCGGGCGCCCGTACTGTCTACGAGGGTAAGGGGAGCGACGTCGCTTCCGCGGGCGTCGTGTTCCACGATCCCGCCGGTACGATCGCGGTGATACAGCGCGCGGTCACCTTCTTCACCGCCGAGTACTACTGGCTCGCGAGCGACGGCACGACGCGGCCGTTGCCGTTGCCGCTCGGCGCGGACCTGAAGGGCGCCCAGGGCGAGAACCTTCTCTTTACCTTGCGCGACGACTGGAGCGTCCCCGGAGCCGCCTCGATCAGGAAGGGCTCGCTCGTCGCCTGTCACGTGGACGTCGGGGAAAAGGGCGTGCACATCGACACGGTCGTGCTCTACACGCCCGACGAGCACAGTGCCATCGACGAGGTGGTGGCGGGCCGCGATGCGGTGTATGTCTCGGTCAACCGGGACGTCACCGGCAGCGTGCACGCATTTCGCCCGGGCGCGAACCGCAGCTGGAGCGAGACCACGCTCTCGCTCCCCACCGCGGGCTCGGCCCGCATCGTGAGCGCAAATACCTGGGGGCCGGAGGCGCAGTTCCGCTTCGAGAGCTACACGACGCCGACGACCCTGTACGCGACCTCCGGTGAGAGCACGCCAGCGCCGATCAAGTCGCTCCCGGCGCGTTTCGATGCCACTGGCCTCGCCACCGAGCAGTTTTTCGCGACTTCGAAGGACGGTACCCGCGTTCCGTACTTCGTGACACGCGCGCGCAGCCTCACCGGACCTGCGCCGACAGTCCTCTACGGCTACGGGGGCTTCGAGATCTCGTTGACGCCGAGCTATTCGGCCAACTTCGGCATGCTGTGGCTCACCCGGGGCGGGGTGTACGTGGTCGCCAACATTCGCGGCGGCGGCGAGTACGGCCCGGGGTGGCACCAGGCTGCGCTCCTTCAGAACCGCCAGAAGGCCTACGACGATTTCCAGGCCGTCGCCGCGGACCTGGTGAAACGCGGCATCACCACCGCGAAGCAGCTCGGCATCATGGGCGGCTCGAACGGCGGGCTGCTCGTCAGCGCCAACATGGTCGAGCGTCCGGAGCTCTTCGGCGCGGTCGTGTGCCAGGTGCCGCTGATCGACATGATCCGCTACACGCACATCGGTGCCGGCGCCTCGTGGGAGGCCGAGTACGGCGATCCCGACAAGCCGGCCGATCGCGCCTGGATCATGAAGTACTCGCCCTATCAGAACGTGCGCAAGGCAAAGCGCTATCCGCCCGTGTTCTTCGTCACCGCCACCAGCGACGATCGCGTCACTCCGGTGCACGCGCGCAAGATGGCCGCACGCATGGAGGAGCAGGGTCACACGGTGCTGTTCTACGAGAATACCGACGGCGGGCACGCGGCCGCTGCCGACCACCGCCAGGCCGCCGAGATGTGGGCACTCAGCTTCGTGTACCTGAAGCAGCAGCTCGCGGGGGGCTAGCGCCACGGTGAGCGCGGCGGCGAGCACGCTCGAGGTGTTGCGCGCCGCCGATCGCACGCCGGTGGCCTGGAAGAACGGCGGCGGCTTCACCCGCGAGGTCGCGGTCCACCCGCGCGGCAGCCATCTCGGGAGTTTCGACTGGCGGGTCAGCATTGCCGAGATACGCTCGGCCGGCCCGTTCTCGCTGTTCCCGGGAATTGAGCGCCGCATGGCCATCGTCAGCGGGCGGCTGGCACTGGCGGTCGGCGGGGGCCCGGCAGTCATCCTCACGCCCGAAAGCGACGCCGTCGAATTTCCGGGCGACGTTCCCGTGTATGCCGAGCCGCTCGGGGCACCGGTGACCGACCTTAACCTCATGACACGGCGTGTGCGCTGCAGCGCGAGCCTCGGGCGCCGCTTGGCGCGTGCCTCGGCGGTCCTCGAGCCGCGCGCGGACACGACACTGATCGTTGCGCTCGGGGAACTGCTGGTGCGTCGCGCGGGCTCGGAGCTCGCACTCGCGGCGCTCGATGCCCTGAGGATTGCACCGGGCCCCGGGTGTACCATCAGCGCGTCCTCCGGCTCGGGCGCGTTTCACCTGATCGAGATCTTTCAGCCGTGTCAGAACCCTCCACCGTCGTCGTGACCGGCGCCTTCGGCGCGCTCGGCGGGGCGGTCGCGCGTCGCTTCGCGAGCCGCGGCGTGCGTCTCGGGCTGCTCGGGCGCGGGCCGGTGCCCGCAGCGCTCAGGCAGGAGTTTGGCGCCGCCCACGTACTCCTCGGCGGGGTGGATCTCACGGTGCAGGAAGCCGCGAGCGCGGCGATGCAGTCGGTGGCCGCGGCCACCGGCGGCTTTCAGGTGCTGGTCAACGTCGCGGGCGCATTTCGCTGGGAGACGCTCGCAGAGGGCGACGTCTCGACCTGGGAGCTCATGTTCGCGATGAATCTCAAGACCGCGGTGGTGGCATCGAAGGCGGCCCTGCCGCACCTGATCGCAGCGGGCGGCGGACGAATCGTAAACATCGGCGCCGGAGCGGCCGGGCGCGCCGCCGCCGGCATGGGCGCGTACGCGGCGTCCAAGGCCGGCGTGGAACGCCTGACGGAGGCGCTGGCCGCCGAGCTCAGGGATCGCAACGTGACGGTGAACGCAATCCTGCCCGGAACCATCGACACCGCGGCGAATCGCGCCGCGATGCCCGACGCCGACGTGGCGCGCTGGGTCGAGCCCGAGGCGGTGGCCGATGTCGTGGTGTTTCTCGCCTCCGATGCCGCGCGCGCCGTAACCGGTGCGGCGCTGCGGGTGTTCGGGCGCGGATGACGGCGCACCGTCGTCTTCAAGTCACTCCGGGAGGTGCCGGCCGCAGCTTGAGGCCCGCGACGTCCGGCGCGGTCAGGGCCGGCGAAGGACTGCCGCGGACGGCGCCGAAGCGCCCCGCATTCCAGTCGCGCGTGGCCGCCGCGATCTCCTCGCGGGTGCGCGCCACGAAGTTCCACCAGACGAGGATCTCCTCGCCGAACGGCGTCCCGCCGACGATGAGGATGCGCGCCGCGGCCTCCGTTCGCAGCGCGAGCTGCTCGCGCCCGGGCCGGAAGTAGAGGAGCGTGCCGGGCGAGAGCGCCTCACCGGCCACGCTCGCCGCGCCGCTCAGTGCGAGCGCGGCATGCTCGAAGGAGGGAGTGAGCGGCACGGAGAGGGCTGCCGCGCCGGTGGCGCAGAGATCGAGCCCGACGAGCGGCGAGTAGACCTCAGCGGGCGAGACCTCCCCCAAGGCGCTCCCCGCGAGCACGCGCACTTCGAAGCCACCGGAGCGCACGAGCGGCAGGTGCGGATAGTTGCGGAACGCCGGCGGCCGGCGCCGCTCGCCCTCGGGCAGTGCGATCCACAGCTGCGCCGCGTGCAGTGTCCCTGCACGGCCCGGCGCCGAGTCCTCGGCGTGCGCGATTCCGGCTCCCGCTGTCATGAGGTTCACCTGACCGGGGGTAATCACCTGCTCATTCCCAAGACTGTCACGGTGGACGACCTCGCCCTCGATCATCCAGGTGAAGGTCTGCAGTCCGATATGCGGGTGAGGCCCGACGTGCATGCCGCCGTCCGCCGTAAACTCCATTGGCCCCGCGTGATCGAGGAAGCACCACGCGCCCACCGTGCGGCGGTGGCGATTGGGCAGGGCGCGGCGGATAGTGAGGCCGCCACCGATCTCGGCAGAGCGCGCCTCGAGGCGCTCGATGGGGTGGGGGCCGTTGCTCATAGGCGGCTGAGAGTCGTGTGTATCTGCGTCTTGCCGGTCAGGACCCTGTGGAGCGGACACTTGTTGGCGATGTCGAGCAGCCGCTCGCGCTGCTCCTCGGTCAATTGTCCCTGCAGCACGATCCTGCGCCGGACGTCGTTGCCCTCCGCCGGCGCGCCCTCCGGGTTGAACTCGAGCTGCACCTCGACGCCTGCGAGCAGCCAGCCCTTGCGCGCCGCATACATGCGCACGGTTATGGCGGTACACGCCCCCAGGGCCGAGAGCAGCAGGGCCGTGGGCGAGGGGCCCTGGTTGGCGCCACCCGCCTCGAGGGGCTCGTCGGCCAGCCAGTCATGCCCCAGGCGGTCCTCGAGGGCGACGACGTAGGGAGTCGCGCCATTGACGGCGATCACGGTGGGGGCCTTGCTCATGCGGAGCGTTCCTTTTTCCCGACCAGTGACTCGATGCGCTGATCGGGCACGAGCCACATCACAGCCACGGTCACGTAGAGGAGGATCGCACCCCACGGCCACACGAGTGCCAGCGGGATGGCGGCGAGGTACAGCACGACCGAGAGCTTTCCCTTGCGGTCATTGCCGGTGGCCAGCGCGAGCCGCGACTCACGGCCATTGAGCGCGATGATCTGGGCCTGCAGGAGGGAGTAGCTCAGTCCTGCGCACGCCAGCACCACGCCGTAGGCCGCGGTCGGCGCGGCCGCGAATCCGGTCTCGTCGATCCAGCGGATCACGAACGGTATCAGCGACAGCCAGAAGAGCAGCGCCAGGTTGGCCCACAGGATCTTGCCGTTGACCCGCTCGGTGACGTGCAGCATGTGGTGATGGTTGTTCCAGAAGATACCGACGTTCACGTAGCTCAGGACGTAAGCGAGCAGCACCGGAACTTCCACCTTGAGCGCCGCGAGGTCACTGCCGTGGGGCACGTGGATCTCGAGCACCATGATGGTGATGATGATGGCGACGACCCCATCGGTGAACGCCTCCAGGCGGGCGGTTTTCATGGCGCCATGTTAACCCGAGCCGATGTTAAGCTGCCCGCAGCCAGCCATGCGTACGGGGGCGAGCGCCGTGAGCAGTAGCAGTCTGTTTCTCGAGGCCCGGGACCGGCTGCTGCGCTGCCGGGAAAACCTGGCCGAAGCGCACAGCGGATTTCGCTGGCCGGTATTCGGGGAGTTCAACTGGGCGCGCGACTACTTCGACGTGATCGCAGGGGGGAACGACACAGCGGCGCTGCGGGTGGTGGACGATGCGGGTGCCGATGAGACGCTGAGCTTTGCGCAGCTCGCGCGCCGCTCCTTGCAGGTCGCCTCATTCCTGCGCAGCGCAGGGGTCGCGCAGGGCGATCGCATCCTCATCATGCTGCCGAACTGCACGGCGCTCTGGGAGGTGATGCTGGCCACCATCCGCCTGGGCGCCGTCATCATCCCGGCGACGACGCTCCTCGAGCGGGAGGATCTGCGGGACCGCCTCGAGCGCGGCCAGGTGAGGGCCGTCGTGACACAGGCCGCGCTCGCGGCCCGGTTCGCCGCGCTCAGCGGGGCGCCGCTGCGGATCTCAGTGGGGGATGCCGTGCCCGGCTGGATACCGTACCGGGCTTCCTATGATGCGGACCCCGCCTTTACCGCCGCAGCTACCCGCGCCGATGACCTGATGCTGCTCTACTTCACCTCCGGCACGACCGCGCTTCCGAAGCTGGTCGCGCACACCCAGGTGAGCTATCCCGTCGGGCACCTCTCGACGATGTACTGGCTGGGGCTCCGTCCCGGGGATGTGCACCTGAACCTGAGCTCGCCCGGTTGGGCGAAGCACGCCTGGTCGTGCCTGTTCGCTCCCTGGAACGCACAGGCCACCGTGCTCGCCTACCACTACGAGCGCTTCGACGCCGCGGCGCTCCTCAAGCAGCTGGTGCGCTGTCGCGTCACCACCTTCTGCGCGCCGCCGACCGTCTGGCGGATGCTCATCCAGCACGAGCTGCGCGCGCATCCGGTGCAGCTGCGTGAGCTGGCGAGCGCGGGAGAGCCGCTCAACCCCGAAGTGATCGAGCGGGTGCGGGACGCCTGGGGCGTCACCATCCGCGACGGCTTTGGCCAGACCGAAACGACGGCGGTGGTCGGCAACCCGCCGGGCCAGCTGGTCAAGCCCGGGTCGATGGGACGACCGCTCCCGGGGTGCCCGGTGGTCCTGGTCGATGCGGGGGGACAGCTCGCGGAGGAGGGCGAGATCTGCATCGACCTCGAGCATCGGCCTCTCGGGCTCATGCAGGCTTACCTCGACGACCCGGAGCGCACGGCGACCGCCATGCGCGACGGCTACTATCACACGGGAGACGTGGCGGCGCGCGATGTCGAGGGTTATCTCACCTACGTCGGCCGCATGGACGATGTCTTCAAGTCCTCCGACTACCGCATCAGCCCTTTCGAGCTCGAGAGCGTGCTCATCGAGCATGCCGCGGTCGCAGAGGCCGCGGTGGTGCCGAGCGCGGACGCGCTGCGCCTCTCGGTACCCAAGGCATTCATCACGCTCACCCCGGGAGCCAGGCCGGACGCCGACACCGCGCGCTCCATCCTCGAGCACGTGCGCGCGCGTGTCTCGCCCTACAAGCGCATTCGCCGCCTCGAGTTTGCGGCATTGCCGAAAACCATTTCCGGAAAGATCCGGCGGGTCGAGTTGCGCAAGCTCGAGGAGGCGCGCGAATCCGGACGGCGCGCGCAGGAGTTCTGGGAAGAGGATCTGCGGCCGCCCGCGGCGCGCCCACCGCGTTAGCCGGCGACGGTTTATGATGGGCTATGCTCGATCCGGCCATTGGTGCGCTGCTCCTCGCGTGTCTCGCGCTGCTGTTCGCGAGCGCCGCGCTCCATAAGCTGCGCAACCTGGCGCATTTCACCGAGGTGCTGCGCGCCTATCGCGTGCTGCCCGAAGACGCCGTGCGCCTCGCCCCGCTCGTGCCGCTCGTCGAGTTCGCGATTGCGGCCGGACTCGTCGCCCCCGCCACGCGCTTTGGCGCGGCGCTCGCCGGCGCGGCGCTGCTTCTCGTTTATGCCGCCGCCATCGGCGTGAATCTCGGGCGGGGCCGGCGCGAGCTCGCTTGCGGGTGCGGGGGGCCGGACGATGCGCGGCCGATCGCTCCCTGGATGGTGGCCCGAAATCTCACGCTGGCGATACTCCTCGCCGTGACGCTCCTCTCGTGGCGAGAGCGGCCGCTGCTGGCCACGGACGCAATCACGGTCGGCGGCGGGGCGGTGGTTGCGACACTCTTATATGTATGCCTCGACCGGCTCCTCGGCCGGGTGGCCCCGTGGACCGCAGCGCTTGCGGGCCGGCGATGAGCGCACTCGCCGTGTCGAATGTCGTGCTCTGGGTGCTGGTGCTGGCGCTCTCGGCCGTAGTAATGGCGCTCACCCGGCAGCTCGGCGTGCTGCATCAGCGTATCGCGCCGGCCGGAGCGCTCATGCTCAATCGCGGCCTCACCGTGGGAGAGCCTGCGCCGGTCCTCGAGCTCGCCGCCCTCGACGGCCGGGAGCTGCGGGTCGGCCTCGCCCGCGATGACGGGCGCAGCACGCTGCTGCTGTTCGTCTCGCCGAGCTGCCCCGTGTGCAAGTCTCTGCTGCCGGCCGTCAAGTCGAGCCGCAGGGACGAACGCTCGTGGATGGACGTCATCCTGGCGAGCGACGGCGACTCCGCCGCGCAGCGTGAGTTCGTGCGCGCCCAGGGGCTCGAGGGTATTCCCTACGTGGTATCGGCAGCCCTCGGGCTCGCTTATCAGGTGAGCCGTCTGCCGTTCGCTGCCTTGCTCGATGAGCGGGGCGTGCTGCGGGCACGCGGGCTGGTCAACTCCCGCGAGCACCTCGAGAGCCTGTTCGAAGCGCGGCGGCTCGGCGTAGCCTCTCTGCAGGAGTACTTCTCTTGAACATCGATCCAGCTGTTGAGACGGTGCTGGCCGAGTACGAGGCACGAGCCGAGCGCGAGGAGGCACTCCGGGACACGCTCGGGCCGGCGGAGGCGGAGCGGCGCATCGACGAGATGCTGCTGCCGGTCGGGCGCGCGACCGGCACCCTGCTCAACCTGCTCGCCAAGGAAGGCTGCGCGCGCCGCATCCTCGAGGTGGGCAGCTCCTTCGGCTACTCGACCGTGTGGCTCGCAGAGGCGGCGCGTGCGGTGCATGGCAGGGTGATCTCGCTCGAGCTGAAAGCCACGAAGACCGAGTACGCAACCGCCCAGCTGGCGCGCGCGGGCCTCGCCGATTTCGTCGAGTTCCGGGTCGGCGATGCGCTCGCGAGCCTCGCCGGGCTTGCGGGCCCCTTCGATCTGGTGCTGATCGACCTGTGGAAGGACCTGTACGTGCCGGTGTTCGAGCTGCTGTACCCGAAGCTCGCGCCGGGCGCGCTGGTCATCGCGGACAACATGATCGAGCCGGCGAGCGCGCGCCCGCATGCGCAGGCCTATCGCCACGCCGTGCACGTCGCGCGCGACATGAGCTCGGTACTGCTGCCGGTCGGTAACGGCATCGAGCTCAGCCGCTATCGATAGCGGCCTGCCCGAGCACGATCTCCACGCGCTTGTTGCGCTTGCCCTCGCTGCGGATGCGGACCACCCGGATCGGACCGATCTCGGCAATGTTGGCCACGTGGGTGCCGCCGCAGGGCTGCAGGTCGATCCCCGGGATCAGCAGCAGCCGCACCCTGCCCATGCCGCGCGGCGGCTGCACGCTCATGGTCTTTACCAGCTCGGGTTGCGCATCGAGCTCGG
>DATMMK010000075.1:0-23044 GCA_035569755.1 Steroidobacteraceae bacterium | reverse complement strand
CGCGCATGTCGTTCTTCTCCGACCCGCCGCTGCCGCAGTCGCAGATCGTCTCGCTGATCCTCTCGGGCGGCTCGAGCCAGGCGACGCAGACCGGGGCCAACGCGGCTCTCGGCCAGGGCGCGGCGCTGCTCGCCGCGCAGGTCGGCTCGCGCGTCGGCCTGCCGGACGTGAGCCTCGAGACCGATCCGATCGCCAACGAGACCTCGCTGGTCCTCGGCCGCTATCTCACGCCGCGCCTGTACGTGAGTTACGGCGTGAGCCTCACCGAGACGCTCAACACGCTCAAGCTCCGCTACACGCTCGGCGACCACTGGGTGGTGCGCACCGAGCTCGGCACCGCGCGCGGCGCCGACCTGGTCTACAGCATCACCAAGTAGCGCCGGGCGGGTGCGGGCCGCGCCCGGCGTCCCCGCCGCGCTTGACCTCTGTGCATGAATATGCACAAAATGCGCATCTTTATGCAGAGACGCAGTCCGGCCCCATGCTGAACGACACCGAGCAACTCGAGCGCCGCGGCGCCATCGTGCGCATTCTGCGTGCCGGCCTGGTGCGCAAGCAGCAGGACCTGGTGCGGCTTCTCAAGAAGGAGGGGCACGACGCCACGCAGTCCTCGATCAGCCGCGACCTGCGCGACCTGGGCGCGCTGAAGGCGAGCGGCCGCTACGTGCTGCCGCCGGATGAGGTGACGCGCGCCAACGGCGACTTCGCCGCGCTGACGCAGTTCGTGCGCGCGCTGCGCCGCGCGGGTCCCTCGATCACTGTGCTGCGCACCACGATCGGTGCCGCGCAATCGGTCGCGGTGGCGATCGACAAGGCCGAGTGGCCCGAGGTCGCCGGCACGATCTCGGGCGACGACACCATCTTCATCGCCACCGCCAGCGTGCGTGCGCAGGCGGAGCTCCTCGCGCGCCTGCACGCGCTCTTCAGGATCTGACCCATGTCGGCAAGCGTAAGCAGTGCCCCGGGTGCGGGCACCACTCCCATCGTCCTCGCCTACTCCGGCGGCCTCGACACGTCGTTCCTGGTGCCGTGGATCGCGGAAGTCCACCGTCGCCCCGTGATCACCGTCACGGTCGATACCGGCGGCATCGACCGCGAGGCCGCGCGCGCGCTCGCTGCGCGTGCCCGCTCGCTCGGCGCCGTGGCGCATCACCAGATCGACGCGCGCGCCGAGTACTTCGAGCAGGTGCTGCGCTTTCTCATCATGGGCAACGTGCGGCGCGGCCAGCTCTACCCGCTGTGCGTCGGCGCCGAGCGCGTCATGCAGGCGCAGACCATCGCCCGCATGGCGCGCGAGCTCAAGTCCGATACCGTCGCGCACGGCTGTACCGCCGCCGGGAACGACCAGGTGCGCTTCGAGGTTGCGCTGCGCACGCTCGCGCCCGACCTCACGGTGCTCGCGCCGGTGCGCGACCGGGCGTTCAAGCGGGCCGAGGAGCTCGACTACCTCAAGTCGCGGGGCCTGCCCGTGCCGCCCACGGGCGCCGCCTACTCGGTGAACCGCGGGCTCTGGGGCGTCACCATCGGCGGCCAGGAGACGCTCACCTCGAGCGCCAGCATCCCCGATGAGGCCTGGCTGCTGACCCGCGACGCCTTCGCGCGCCCGCGCCAGCCCGAGCGCCACGTCCTCGGCTTCATCAGGGGACGCCCCGCCTCGCTCGATGGGCGCGCCGCCTCGCCGGTCGAGATCATCGAGCAGCTCGAGGCGCTCGCCGCGCCCTTCGGCGTCGGCCGCGGCATCCATCTCGGCGACACCATCATCGGCACCAAGGGCCGGGTGGCGTTCGAGGCACCGGCGGCAGAGGTGCTGCTCACCGCGCACCGCGAGCTCGAGAAGCTCGTGCTGACCGCCCGGCAGCAGCGCATCAAGGAGCTCGTGGCTGCGCCGTACGGCGACCTGGTGCACGAAGGCCAGCTCCTCGATCCCGTGTGCCGCGATATCGAGTCGTTGCTCGTCTCCTCGCAGGAGCGCGTGACCGGCGAGGTGCGCTTCAAGCTGCAGACGGGGAATCTGTTCGTCGAGGGCGTCGAGTCGCCCTACTCGCTCATGGCGGCCTCGCGCGGCGTCTACGGCGAGGCGGCCGGCGAGTGGTCGGCGGCGGATGCGCTCGGCTTCTCGCGCATCGTCTCGCTCCCCGGCGTGTTCTACGCGCGCGCCGGCGAGCGCGCGTCGGGAGACCTCTGACATGGTCAGCATGCGTTCCGTCCTCGTCGACAAGCTCGCCTCGGTCACCCAGGCCTGCGGCCTCTCCCACGAGGTGCGCATCTCCGCCGACATTCCTGCCGAGGAAGGCGTGGTGGTCGTGGTCGAGGTGCTCAACAACAAGTCGACCTACAACACGCTCGAGCTGGTGAGCGGCCGCATGGCCAAAGTCGGCAAGGGCGACATCGTCGCCGGCGCGCTCGGCCACCGCCAGGCGCTGTTCGGCTATTCCGGGCACGTGCCCGAATCGCTCCAGCCCGGCGACGTCATCCAGATGCTCAACATCGGCGGCGTGCTCGGCGTCTGCGACTCGATCAACCCCGAGAAGGGCAAGCCCTTCGACTGTCGCGTGCTCGGCGTCGCCCTCAACTTTCCCTATCTCGGCGAACGCATCGGCGTGCCGGCGCGGGCCGGTTACCAGCGCCTCGATGCGAATGCGGCGCTCGAGACGCGCGGCGTGCCGGTCGTGGCAATCGCCGGCAGCTGCATGGAGGCCGGCAAGACCGCCGCCGCCTGCGCCATCATCTCGCGCATGCGCCACCGCGGGCTCACGGTCGACGCCTTCAAGGCGACCGGCGTGTCACTGCGGCGCGATATCCTCGCGATGGAGGACGCCGGCGCACGGCGCTGCGCGATCTTCACCGATCTCGGCGTCGTCACGACGACGCGCGCCAACGGTCCGGCCCTCACCCGCACCATGCTGACCGAGCTCGCCGCCGGCAAGCCGGACGTGCTGGTCTTCGAGCTCGGCGACGGCATTCTCGGCACCTACGGTGTCGACGCCATTCTCGAGTGTCCCGACATCCGCAGCGCGCTCACCGGCGTGGTGCTGTCGGCCAACGATCCGGTCGCGGCCTGGGGCGGTGTGAAGCTGCTGCGCGAGCGCTTCGGGGTCGAGCCGTGCATGGTCACGGGGCCCTGCACCGACAACCAGGTGGGAGTCGAGATCGTCACGCAGCAGATGGGCGTGCCGGCCTGCAACGCGATCGGCAACGCGGCGGCGCTCGGCGACCGCGTCATCGAGGCACTCGGGCTCGCCGCGGCGGCGGCCGCATGAGCAAGGCAACCCAGGGTGCGGGCACGCGCACACCGGCGGTGGTGCTCGGTGGCACCGGTTACGTGGCCGGAGAGCTGCTGCGTCTCATCGCCGGCCACCCCAACCTCGAGCTGCTCGCGGTGATATCCGAGGGCTCGCCGGGCGAGCCAGTAGCGGGCGCGTTCCCACACCTCGCTTCCGCCTATCCCGAGACGCGCTTCCGCTCACTCGAGGAAGTGACCAGGCTGCTCGCCGAGACGCCGGCACCGGCAGTGTTCTCCGCGGCGCCTCACGGGGCGGCGGCCGGCCTCATCGAGGCGGTGCTCGCCGCGAGCGCCCGCGCGGGCACGAGCGCCCGCGTCGTCGACATCTCGGCCGACTTCCGTTACCCGTCGGCGGCAGCCTACGAGAAGGTGTATGGCCACGCGCACCCGGCCGCTGCGCTGCTGAAGGACTTCACCTGCGCGCTGCCCGAGCACCTCGCGCGGCTCGAGACTCCCCACGTGGGCCACCCGGGGTGCTTCGCCACCGCGGTGCTGCTCGCGTCGGTGCCGCTGCTTGCGCTCGGGATCGCCGAGCCGACGCTGTTCGTGAGTGGCGTCACCGGCAGCACCGGCTCGGGCCGCAAGCCGGTCGAAGGTACCCACCATCCGCTGCGTCACGGCGACCTCTACGGCTATAACGCGCTCGCCCACCGCCACGCGCCCGAGATCGTCGGCTGCGCACGCGCGGCGACCGGCGTCGAGGCCGAGCTCGCCTTCGTGCCGCACTCGGGGCCCTTCGCGCGCGGCATCCACGTCACGGTGCAGGCGCGCCTGACCCGCGCGCTCGACGCGGCTGCCGCCCGCGGCGCGCTGTCCGAGTATTACGCCCGCGCCCCTTTCGTGCGGGTCAGCGGGCGCGCGCCGCACGTGAAAGAGGTGGTGGCGAGCAACTTCGCGCATCTGTCAGCCGCCGCCGACGGTCGCACCATCGCCGTCATGTGCGCGATCGACAATCTCGTGAAGGGTGCCGCCGGCGGCGCCGTGCAGTGGATGAACCGGATGCTCGGACTCCCCGAGACCGCGGGCCTCACCCAGCCGGCACCGGGCTGGACCTGAAGGGCGCCATGGCGAAGCAATCCCAGACAGCGACTGCGGTGGCGGGCCGCTTGCGCAAGGGGGTGAAGCCGCCGGCACGCGACTTCCAGGCGCAGGTGTTTGCGCAGTACCCGGTCGAGATCGCCTCGGGCCAGGGTGTGTGGCTCATGAATACCCGCGGCGAGCGGCTGCTCGATCTGTACGGCGGACACGCGGTCGCGGGCCTCGGTTACGCGCACCCCAAGTGGTCCGCGGCGCTCGCCGCCCAGGCCGAGGCCTGCCAGTTCCAGAGCAACGCGGTCGCGATGCAGGTGCGCGCCAAGGCCGCGCGCCGCCTGGTGCGCTTCTCGAGACTGCCGTTCGGCAGCGTCTTCTTCGTCAACAGCGGCGCCGAGGCGAACGAGAACGCGCTCAAGGTGGCGCTGCGCATGACGGGTCGCGCGCAGGTCGCCGCGGTCGAGGGCGGCTTTCACGGGCGCACCGCGGCCGCCGGCGCCGTCACCTGGGGCGCGCAGGCAAAGTGGTACGGATTTCCGCGCACGCCGTTCGACGTGAGCTTCATTCCGCGCGGCGCGATCGAGGCGATCACGGCGCACGTGACCACCGATACCGCCGCGGTGATCGTCGAGCCGGTGCAGGGGCTGGCCGGCGCGGTAGCGCTCGGCGCGCGGTTCCTCACAGCGCTGCGCACCCGCTGCGACGAGGTCGGGGCGCTGCTCATCCTCGATGAGGTGCAGTGCGGCGTGGGCCGCACCGGCGAGCCCTTCGCCGCCAACCTCTACGGCGTGCGCCCCGACATGCTCACCACCGCCAAGGCGCTCGGCAACGGTTTTCCGGTCGCCGCGCTCATGATGTCGCCGCTGGTGTCGGCCTCGCTTAAGACAGAATCGCTCGGCACCACCTTCGGCGGCGGGCCGATGGCCTGCGCGGCCGTGAACGCGGTGCTCGCCGCCATCAGCGAGCAGCGCCTGCTCGAGCGCGTGCGGCGCATCGGCGCCTATATCCGCCGCAGCTGCGTGCTGGGGCCGGTGACCGCCGTGCAGGGCGCGGGCCTGCTGGTGGGGCTGCGCACCACGCGGCCGGCGAAGGAGATCCAGGGCGAGCTCCTCGAATGCGGCATCCTCACGGGCACCTCGAGCGATCCCCAGGTGCTGCGGCTCCTACCGCCCTACATTCTCGAGGAGGAGCACGTCGACCTGCTGCGCGACGCGCTCAAGGACCTCGACGCATGAGGCGCTTCGTCGATCTCGGCGATTTCAGCCGTGAGGAGGTGCTCGCCCTCCTCGAGCTCGCCCGGCGCCTCGAGACGCGACCCGAGCCGCGGGCGCTCGCCGGCAAGATCCTCGGGCTCCTCTTCTTCAACCCCTCGCTCCGTACACTCGCCTCGTTCCAGGCGGCGATGGCGCGCCTCGGCGGCAACTCCTTCGTCATCAACCCCGGGCACGGCAGCTGGGTGCTCGAGACGCGCAGCGGCGCGGTCATGGACGGCGCCGCGGCCGAGCACGTGCGCGAGGCGATTCCGGCCCTCGCCTCCTACTGCGATGCGATCGGCATCCGCATGTTCGCCGAGGGACGCGACCTGGCCGCCGATCTCGCCGAGACCGCCTTCAACAGCATGGCCGAGCTCACCGACAAGCCGCTCATCAACCTCGAGTCGGCGCTCAATCATCCCTGCCAGGCGCTCGCCGACTGGAAGACGCTGGACGACCTCGGCGTGCCGCGCGGCGGACGCTTCGTGCTCTGCTGGGCGTGGCATCCGCGTGCGCTGCCGCTGGCCGTGCCGGCGGCCGCGCTGCACATGGCGGCGCTGCGCGGCATGGAGGTGATCGTGGCGCGCCCGCAAGGCTTCGCGCTGCCCGCCGCGGTGATGGAGCGCGCGCAGCGCGCCGCGCTCGCGGCCGGCGGCTCGGTGCGCGAAACCGCCGCGCGCGAGGAGGCGCTCGAAGGAGCCCAGGTGCTCTATGTCAAGGAGTGGGGCGCGACCGCCTGCTACGGCGATGCGGCGGGCGATGCGCGGCTGCGCAGCACGCTCACGGGCTGGTGCGTGCGCAATGACTGGTTCGCGCACACCGCGCCCGCATGCCGCGTAATGCATTGCCTGCCGGTGCGGCGCAACACCGCGATCGCCGATGAGGTGCTCGACGGCCCGCGCAGCGCCGTGCAGCGCGAGGCCGCCAACCGCCTCAGCGTGCAGATCGCGGTGCTCCATCAGCTGCTCAGGCCGTGAAGATTCAGGGAACCGCATCATGATCATGCATCGAGGCGATCAGACTCTCGCGATCCGCGCGTTGAAGAGCGCCGCGCCCTACATCCGCATGTACAAGGGCAAGACCTTCGTGGTGAAAACCGGCGGCGGCGTATTCGCCGAGGCTGAGTCCACCCGCACGCTGGTAGAGCAGATCGGGATCCTCCACTACTTCGGCGTGCGCGTGGTCCTGGTGCACGGCGGCGGGCCGCAGCTCACCGAGCTCTCGGCCGCTCTCGGCGTACCGACCCAGATGGTCGAGGGCCGCCGCGTGACCGATCTGCGCTCCATCGAGGTCACCACCATGGTGCTGAACGGCCTCATCAACACCCGCTTGCTCGCCATGTGCCGCGATCTCAACATCGACGCGGTCGGCCTCAGCGGCGTGGACGCCGGCCTGGTACGCGCCCACAAGCGCCCGCCGGTGCTGCTGCACGCCGATGCCGAGCCGGTCGATTTCGGCTTCGTCGGCGACATCGACGCGGTCGACACCACGGTGCTGAACAAGCTGCTCGATAACGGCCTGATGCCGGTGGTAAGCCCGCTGTCGGCCGATGAGAACGGCACGTTGCTCAACATCAACGCCGACACCGTGGCCGCGGCGCTCGGCGCGGCGCTCGGCGCCGAGAAGCTCATCCTGTGCACCGGCACGCCCGGGATTCTGGGCTCCGTGAACGATCCCGGCTCACTCATCTCCTATACGGACGTCGCGGGACTGAAGCGCCTGCGCGAGTCGGGCCAGATCGCCGACGGCATGCTCCCCAAAGCCAAGGCCATCGAGGATGCGATTCGTGGCGGCGTGCGCCGTGTGCACGTGGTGTCGTACCGCGCCCCCGAGGGGATCTTGAGCGAGGTATTCACCAACGAGGGCACCGGAACGCTGATCGTCGCGGACATCAACGCGCTCAGCCCGGCGGAGCAGCAGCAGGGCGCGCCATGACCCGCCTGTGGGACAAGGGCACGCCGCTCGATGAGCGGGTGCTGCGCTACACGGCGGGCGAAGACCATGCGCTCGACGACCGCCTGGTCGCCTACGACGTGCGCGCCTCGATCGCGCACGCCGAGATGCTGAATGCGCAGGGGCTGCTGTCGCTCACCGATCTCGATGCGATCCGCGACGGCCTCAAGGCGCTCGCCGACGAGCACACCCGCGGTCTCTGGCACGTCGAGCTCGCCGACGAGGACGGACAGACGGCGCTCGAGCGGCACCTCACCGAGCGGATCGGCACGGCCGGGGCGCGCATTCATCTCGGACGCTCGCGCAACGACCAGGTGCTCGCCGCCTTGCGCCTCTACCTGCGCGGCGCCATCGAGGACCTGGAGAGCGGCGCGCTCGAGGTGGCGGATGCGCTCGAGGAGCTCGGCGTGCGCGAAGGCGCCACGCCGCTCCCCGGCTACACGCACATGCAGCAGGCGATGCCGAGCTCGGTGCCGCTCTGGGCCGGCGGCTTCGCCGCCGAGATCCGCGACGACGCGCAGGGTCTCAGCGAGGTCGCGCGCCGCGTCTCGCGCAACCCCCTCGGATCTGCCGCCGGGTACGGCACGCCGGGGCTGCCCATAGACCGCGAGGCGACGCGCGCGGCGCTCGGCTTCGCCGCGGTGCAGGAGCCAGTTACCGCCGTACAACTCTCGCGCGGCAAGGCGGAGGCGCAGCTGCTGTTTGAGATCACGCTCCTCATGCAGGACCTCGGCCGCTTCGCCGCCGACGTGCTGCTGTACGCGACGCAGGAGTTCGGCTTCGTGACGCTCCCCGAGGCCTTCACGACCGGCTCCTCGATCATGCCGCAGAAGCGCAACCCCGACGTGTTCGAGCTGATCCGCGGCCGCTCGGCCACGGCGCTCGGCTGCCTCACCGAGGCGCTCGCGCTGTGCGCGAAGCTGCCTTCGGGCTACAACCGCGACGTGCAGCTGCTCAAGTTCCCGCTGTTCCGCGGCATCGATCTGGCGTTGGAGACGCTCGCCATCCTGCCGCCGGCGATCGCCGCGATGCGCTTCAACCGCGAGACGATCAGGCTCGATCCCGCGATCAACGCCGCCGAGGAGGCCAACCGCCTGGCGGTGCGCGAAGGCATTCCGTTCCGCGAGGCCTACCGGCGCGTGGCGGCGAAGCTGAAGCAGGGGAGCTCATGATCAAGGTGCTCGGGATCTCCGGAAGCCTGCGTCGCGCCTCCTACAACTCGGCGCTGCTGCGCGCCGCGACGCGCCTCATGCCGCCCGAGGCGACCCTTGAGGTCGCGAGCATCCGCGGCATTCCGCTCTACGACGCCGACGTCGAAGCGCAGGGGATTCCGGCCGCCGTCAGCGAGCTGAAGGAAGCGGTGGTGGCCGCCGCCGGTGTGCTGCTCGTGACGCCGGAGTACAACAACAGCATTCCGGGCGTCTTCAAGAACACGATCGACTGGCTGTCGCGCCCGAACACCGACGTGAGGCGCGTGTTCGCGGGCCGGCCCTTCGCGGTCATGGGTGCCTCGCCGGGCGGCTTCGGCACGACCCTCTCGCAGACGGCATGGCTGCCTGTGCTGCGCACGCTCGGCACCCAATTCTGGTCCGGCGGCCGCGTGCAGGTGGCGCGCGCCGCCACGGTGTTTGACGAGGCCGGCAACCTCAAGGACCCGGGCGTAGAGCAGCAGCTGAAGCAGTTCCTCGCCGGCTACGTGGCGTTCGTGCGACGCGCCGCCGCTTAGGCCGGCCAGGAAGCTCAGAGCCCCCTGTCTCGCAGCTCCTGCCGCAGCCACTCGGGCAGCTGCACCCGGTCGCGGAAGTGCCAACTATCTCCGCACTCGCCGCAAACGACTGCCTTTCCGTCTGCTTCCGTATGACCGCCCGCCGTGCGGCGAAACTCGTCTCTGAGCCGCAGCGAGGCAGTGTGCTGGCAGGGGTGGCAGGAGCTTCGATTCATTTTTCTTTTCAAGCTACTCGCCTTGCATGGTTGTTCCAATCAGGGCGATCTGCGAAGTGGGTAGGGAATAAGCGTAGGCTGGCCGGCTTATGACTAAACCGGTGACCGGCAGCCTCCGGCCAGGCCCAAAGCGGGCGACGCATCCCATTAGACGGGGCCTTTGAGCCCGCAACTCTCAGGCCGCGCCCGCGAATTCCTCCGGCGCCGCGCGCGCGAACTCCGGCAAGCTCTCGAGGTGCGCCGAGATCCGCTGCAGTGTCGGATAGGGCGCGAGGTCGCAGTGGTAGCGGCGCGCGTTGTACATCTGCGGCACGATGCAGATGTCGGCCAGCGTCACCGCCGTGCCGTACATGTGGCGCCCGTCGCCGGTGGTCCTGCTCACCTCTTTCTCGAGCGCCTCGAAGCCGCGTCCGATCCATTGCGCGTACCAGGCATTGACCGCGCGCTCGTCGGCTGCGAGCGGCCCCTTGAGGTACTTGAGCACCCCGGAGTTGTTGAGGGGGCTGATCTCACAGGCGATGGCGAGCGCCAGCGCCCGCACCAGCGCGCGCCCCTGCGGGTCGCGCGGCAGCAGCGGCGGCTGCGGACAGGTCTCCTCGAGATATTCGATGATGGCGAGCGATTGCGTGAGCGGCCGCTGGCCCTCGACGAGCACCGGCACCAGGCCCTCGGGGTTGAGTGCGAGGTACTCGGCCGAGCGCTGCGCGCTCTTCAGCAGGTCGACCGCCACGGCCTCGTACGACAGACCCTTGAGATTGAGCGCGATGCGCACGCGGTAGGAAGCGGAGCTGCGGAAGTAGTGATAGAGCTTCATGACTACAGCGGCGGCGCGATGGTGTTGCGCAGTACCTCGAGCCCCTCGATCCCGCCCTCGAGGCGGTCGCCGGCTTTGAGCGGGCCGACGCCGGAGGGCGTGCCGGTGAAGATGAGGTCGCCGGCCTCGAGCGCGTAGAGCGTCGAGAGCTCGGCGATCAGGTGCGGCACGTCGTGGAGCATCTGCCCGAGGTCCGAGTCCTGCCGCGTCTCACCATTGACCCCGAGCCAGATGCGGCCGCGCGACAGATGGCCGCGGGCGGCGGGACGGATGGCCGCGAGCGGAGCGGAGTGATCGAATCCCTTGGCGACGTCCCAGGGCTCGCCGCGATCCTTGGCAGCGCGCTGCAGGTCACGGCGCGTCAGATCGTTCCCGGCGGCGTAGCCGAACACGTGCTCCAGGGCCTGCGCCGGCGCGATGGCACGCCCGGCACGACCGATCGCCACGACCAGCTCGATCTCGTGGTGAAAGTTGCTGGTGCGCGAGGGGTAGGGAATCGCCGCACCGTTCGCCACCACGGCGTCGGCGGGCTTCATGAAGAATACCGGCGGCGAGCGCTGCGGATCGCGCCCGAACTCGCGAATGTGGTCCGCGTAGTTCAGGCCCACACAATAGATGCGGTGCACAGGAAAGCGCCCGCCGCCCTCGACCGCAACCGCCGGCGTGGCCTGCGCCGGAAAGACGTACTCCCCCATCAGCCGAAGATTGCCACTGCGCGAACCGCTAGACTACCTTCCGTGAGCATTTGGCGTACCACGGCGACACCCGCCGAGCTCAACGAGCGCGGCAGCCGCACGCTCCCCGGCTACCTCGGCATACGCGTGACCGAGATCGGAGCCGACTTTCTGCGTGCCACCATGCCGGTCAACGAGCACACGCACCAGCCTTTCGGCGTGCTCCACGGCGGCGCTTCGGTGGCGCTCGCGGAGACCGTCGGGAGCCTGGCGGCGATGCTGTGCATCGATCCGGCCTACATCGCCCTGGGCCAGGACATCAACGCCAATCACGTACGCAGCGTTTCCTCCGGGCTCGTGACCGCCACGGCTCGTCCGTTCCACCTCGGCAGATCGAGCCACGTGTGGCATATTGAGATTCGCGACGAGCAGGAGCGGCTGGTATGCGTGTCACGGCTCACCATGGCCGTGGTCGAGCGCCGGCCGCAAAGTTGAGTCGCCAGGCGTCAGCGAGAGGGTGAGTCATGCCGGACAGCGCAACCCCGACGATGGCCGCCGACGCGCCGCGCGTCGACGAGTCGCTCGTCACCTATACCAACGTCATCTACGCGTTGCATTCGCTATCGGTGCTGATCGGGCTCACGACGTTCCACACTATCGTGGGGAGCTTCATCTGGGGCCTGCCGTCGATCATCGCCGTCATCATGAACTACGCGCGCCGCGCGGCCACCCACGGCACTTATCTCGAGTCGCACTTCCGCTGGCAGATCCGCACCTTCTGGTATGCGGTGCTCTGGAGCTTCGCCATCTGGGCGGTGTCGGTGCCGCTCATGGTGATCCTGATCGGCTTCCCGCTGCTGATCCTCGGCCACTACGCGCTGGCGATCTGGATCATCTATCGCATCGCCCGCGGCTGGCTGGCGCTGCGCGACAAGCGCCCCATGTACGTATGAGGCGCGCCTGGCTGTTGCTGACGCTGGTCGCGCTCGCGGCCGGTGGCTGCGGCCAGAAAGGACCTCTCTATCTTCCGGACAAGGTTGGCAAGGTGGTGACGAGCGCGCCGCCCTCGGCCGAGCCACCCGCCGCTGCGCCGACACCAAAGCCGACCGACAAGGACAAGGATCAGGAATCGCAGCCGCCGAAGTGATGGGCGCGCTGGTCTCAGCGTGATTGCCGGGGGATCCTCATGAGCACAACGGCCTGGCTACGTGTGTCGGCGGTCATTTCGCTGCTCTTTACCGTCGGTCATTTCATGGGAGGCATGCAGAACTGGTCGCCAATGGCAGATAACCCGGTGCTGGAGTCGATGCGCGCGGTGCGCTTCAACGTCATGGGCGTAGATCGCAGTTACTTCGATTTTTATATGGGATTCGGCCACACGGCCACCGTCAACCTGCTACTTCAGTCGGTGTTGTTGTGGATGTTGGGCAACGTGGCGCGCACGCACGTATCGCTCGTTCGCCCGATGATCGCCGCGTTCATAGTGGCGGCAGCGTTGACGGGCGTGATCGCGTGGAGATACATCCTGCCGGTACCGGCATTCTTTTCACTGGCACTGTGCGTCACATTGATCGTGGCGTTGATTGCGGCTCGAGCCTTCAGGCTCTCATGAGGCCCTCGAGCGCGCGCGCCCGCCCGCTCTCGGGGAAGACGCTCGTCTCGAGCGCCGGCGCCGGAATCCCCAGGTGGTCTTGCAGCACACCTTTCAGCACACAGCGCAGGTCGAGCGTCGGCATCAGATCGCGCCCCTGGTAGAGCGCGCGCGAGGAGAGCCCCGGCCAGTCTGCGATGACGCGGCCGCCCGCTACTGCGCCGCCGGCGAGCAAGGCCATGGTAGCCGTGCCGTGGTCGGTGCCGCGCGTGCCATTGATGGCGGCGGTGCGGCCGAACTCGGTGACGAGCAGCACCGCGGTGTCCTTCCAGACGGGGCCGAGCTCGCCCCTGAGCGTCGCGAGTCCCTTGTCGAGTGTGGCGAGCCGGCCCGCGAGCTGGCCCTCGGCGCCGCCCTCATTCGCGTGCGTGTCCCAGCCCGTGGTATCGAACACCGCCACCTGCGGGCCGTCCTCCTCGCGGAGGAATCCCGCCGCCGCGTGCACGATCTGCGCATAAGCACCGCCCGGGGCGGACTGCGCGGGCTGCGACTTCGCCTGAGGCGAGCCCGCCGGACCTGCCACCGCGCCGGGCGCCGCCGCCATGCTCTGCGCCATCGCCTCCGGTGCCATCGCCTCCGGCGCCATCGCGCCGCCGGGCTCCGCGGCGACCCGGTCCGCCATGAGCGCGTCCGCCAGGCGCACCGAGAGCAGCGGATCGCGCGCGTAGAGGTCGGTGACGCGCGCGAGCGTGTCGTCGTCGAGGCCGGTGAGCTTCGAGGGCGACCACGAGGTCACCTCGGCCGGCCCGCGCATCACGAGCGGCACGTTCTGCCCGAGCGCGACGCCTGCGTCGCGGCGCGGCACGCCCGGCGCCGCCGCCAGCGCGCGGTTGAGCCAGCCGGTCTGCGCCGCATGCGCGACCGTCGTGCCGTTCTCGAGCACGTCCTGGCCGTCGAAGTGCGAGCGCTCGCGGTAGGGGCTCGCCACGGCGTGGAATACGATGAGCTCGCGCGCGGCATAGGACTCCTCGAGGAAGCCGAGCGAGGGATGCAGGCCGAAGAAGCCGTTGAGCGGCAGGGCGCCCTTCGCCTCGCCCGGAGCACGCAGGGCAAACTCACCACGCAGGTGCCCGTAGTCGTGATCGCCGTAGGGAGGCACCGCGGCGAGACCATCGAGCGCGCCCCGCAGGATCACCAGCACGAAGCGCGGGCGGCGTGCGCCGGCCGCGGCGCGCGCGAAGGCGAGCCGCGTGGTGATGAGCGCGCCGCCGGCGGCGAGCGCTCCGACCTTGAGGAATTCGCGGCGCTTGATCGCTGACATGGATCTCTCCGTGGCTTAGCTAACGGCGCATGAACTCAGGCGCGGCGAGCAGCAGCGTCACCGCCTGCTGGGCGCCCGCGGCGCGCGCGATCGCAGTCCCGGTCGCGTCCGTCAGGTTGGCGCCGAGTAGCTGCGGTGCGAGCTCGGCCGCGTTGCGGCGGCTGCCAAGCCGCCCGCCGACGGCGTCCGCCCACTCGAGTCGCTTCAGCAGCGCCGAGGCTCCATCCCAGTCGGCGCTGCGGTCGGGCCAGCCGGCCGGCGAGCCCGGCTGCCAGGTACGCTGACCGAGGACTTCGAAAGGCGCGAGCGGCCCGTGGGAGGCGTCCACCGGCAGCGACAGTCCGCGATAGCTCGAGACGATGAAGTCGCTCGGCGTCTTGTACTTGGCGAGCGGCTGCTCCCAGGCCTCGCGCAGGTCGATCAGCGTGCGGTACACCGCCGGCAGGTCGCCGCCGAATTCGCTGAACGCCTGTGTGAGGCGCTCGACCGCAGCCGGCGGCGGATCGTCCGCGATGAAATGCCGCGCGAGCTTGGTCGCGATGTGATGCGCGGTGGAGGGATGCTGCGCCAGGTCGTTCAGCACCAGCACGCCCTGCTCGTAGCCCCGGTCGGGGTACTGCCGTCCGAGCACCGTGCGGGTGCCGGGCTCATGGTTGTCGGGGCGGAACACGAAGCGCCCGGGAGGTCCGCTGGCAAAGAGCCCGTTGCCGCCGCCCACCGACCAGCCGGTAATCACGGTGGCGAAGGAAGTTACATCGGCCTGGGTGTAGCCGCCGCCCACGCCGAGGGTGTGCAGCTCGAGGATCTCGCGGCCGAGATTCTCGTTGATGCCGATCGTGCGGTTGCCCCGCTGGCGCCGGTTGGCGCGCGCGGCTGCCGGGGAATGCGGGCCCACCGACAGGTGGTTGTCGAGATAGAGCAACATCGCCGGGTGCATCTCGGCCGCGACCAGCAGGTCGCCGAAGTTGCCGAGCACCCGCGGGCGGATCGCCTCGCGCTCGAAGCTCCCGGCGAGGCCGGCCATGAACTGTTTGTCGATCGACACCGCGAAGTGATTGGTCCAGAACTGGGTCAGCCGCTCGAGGAACGGGCGGTCGCTCGTTACCGCCAGCGCAAAGCGCGCGGTCGCCTCGCTCTTGTAGATCGGTTGCAGAAACTGCGGCAGCTTCTTCTGCACGTCATCGCCGGAGCGGCGCGCCTGCTGGATCTCGCGCTGCAGCGCGAAGGCCTGTCCGAGCACCTCCGCGGAAGAGGCGAGCTGCGGGTCGGCGACCGGAGACGGCCTGCCCTTGAGCTGTGCGCGCAGCCAGTCGCGGGCATCCCCGCCGATCGAGGCGAGCTCGCCCGGACGGGCACCGAGCCCGAAGCGATTGGCGGCAATGGTGGAGCCGAGCTGCTGCATGCGTCGCTCTCTATAGCGCGCCAGCCGGCCAGGCGGTTGACGCAGCTCGCGGAACTGCAACCGGTGGTCGTCCGTTATACTCGCGCCCCCCGCGCCGAGCATCGCCCCTTCATGACGCCCTCCCCCGACCTGGTCCTCGTCGACGGCTCCTCTTATGTCTACCGGGCGTTCCACGCCCTGCCGCCGCTCTCGAATTCGCGCGGCGAGCCGACCGGGGCGCTGCTCGGCGTCCTCAACATGCTGCAGAAATTCCTCAAGGATTTTCATCCGCAGCGCATCGCCCTGGTGTTCGACGCGCCCGGCAGGACCTTTCGCGACGAGCTGTTCACCGAGTACAAGGCGCAGCGGCCCGCCATGCCGGACGACCTGCGCGCGCAGGTGGCGCCGCTCCTCGAGATCATCAGGGCGCAGGGCCTGCCGCTGCTGCGCGTACCGGGCGTCGAGGCCGACGACGTCATCGGCACGCTGGCGCGGCGCGCGGCGGCCGCAGGCCACCAGGTCCTCATCTCCACCGGCGACAAGGATATGGCGCAGCTGGTGGACGGCTCGATCACGCTCATCAACACGATGACCAACACGGTGCTCGACCGCGAGGGGGTGAAGCTCAAGTTCGACGTCTACCCCGAGCAGATCATCGACTACCTCGCCCTGATCGGCGACAGCTCCGACAACATCCCCGGGATCGACAAGGTGGGCCCGAAGACCGGCGCGAGGCTCCTGCAGCAGTACGGCGGCGTCGACAACCTCGTCGCGCACGTCGCGGAGATCCCCGGCAAGGTGGGCGAGAATCTGCGCCTCGGGCTCGCGACGCTCGAGCTGTCGCGGCGCCTCGCGACCATCCGCACCGACCTCGAGCTGCCGGTGTCGCTCGAGGACCTGAAGCCCGCGGCGCCCGATACGCCGCGGCTGCGCGAGCTCTACACACGCTTCGACCTGCGCGCGCTGCTGCGCACGCTCGAGGGGGGTGAGGAGCCGTCAGCGGGCGGTGCCGTGCCCGGCCGCGGTGCGCAGAGCGCTGGGGACGCGCCTCTCGCAGCGCCCGCGGCCACGGACGGCGCCCCTGCCGTAACAGTCGAGCCGCCGCCGCCGCTCGAGCGCCGCTACGAGACCATCACGCGCTGGGAGGACTTCGAGCGCTGGCTCGAGGTGCTGCGCCAGGCCGAGCTCTTCGCGTTCGATACCGAGACCACGAGCCTCGACTACATGCGCGCCGAGATCGTCGGCGTGTCCTTCGCCGTCGAGCCGGGCGCCGCGGCCTACGTGCCGCTCGCCCACGTCTACCCGGGCGCGCCCGATCAGCTCGACCGGGCGCGGGTGCTCGCGGCCCTGAAGCCCCTGCTCGAGAGCGAGGCGCACGGCAAGGTGGGACACAACCTCAAGTACGACGCCCACGTGCTGCTCAATGCCGGCATCGCGCTCGCCGGTATGCGCTTCGACACCATGCTCGAGTCCTACGTGTGGAACAGCGTCGCCACCAATCACGACATGGACTCGGACGCCAAGCGCTATCTCGGGCTCGCGACCATCACCTTCGAGGAGGTCGCCGGCAAGGGCGCACGCCAGCTCTCCTTCGACCAGGTGCCGCTCGAGAAGGCCGCAGACTACGCCGCCGAAGACGCCGACGTGACGCTGCGCCTGCACGGGGCGCTCTGGCCGCAGCTCGAGTCGGTGCCGCCGCTGGCGCGCCTCTATGAGGAGTGCGAGCAGCCGCTCGTTCCGGTGCTGCTCGCGATGGAGCATCACGGCGTGCTCGTCGACCGCGAGCGGCTGCGTACGCAGAGCCGCGAGTTCGCACGCGAGCTGCAGCAGCTGGTGCTCGCGGCGCACCGCGAGGCGGGTCACGAATTCAACATCGAGTCACCGAAGCAGCTGCAGCAGATCCTGTTCGAGCGGCTGCAGCTGCCGGTGCGGCGCAAGACTCCCACCGGCCAGCCCTCGACCGCCGAGGACGTGCTGGAGGAGCTCGCCGAGAGCTACCCGCTGCCGCGAATCGTTCTCGACTACCGCGCGCTCGCCAAGCTCAAATCCACCTACACCGACAAGCTCCCCGAGCAGGTGAACGAGCGTACCGGTCGCATCCACACCAACTACGCGCAGGCGGTGGCCGCCACCGGGCGGCTCTCCTCGGTCGATCCCAACCTGCAGAACATCCCGATCCGCCGCCCCGAAGGACGCCGCATCCGCCAGGCGTTCGTGGCGCCCGAGGGCTGCGTGCTGCTCGCGGCCGACTACTCGCAGATCGAGCTGCGCATCATGGCGCACCTCTCCGGGGACGAGAGCCTCAGGGCCGCGTTCGCCGAGGACCGCGACGTGCACCAGGCGACCGCCGCGGAAGTCTTCGGCGTCGGGCTCGCGGGCGTGACGTCGGACCAGCGCCGCACCGCCAAGATGATCAACTTCGGGCTCATCTACGGCATGTCGCCCTTCGGGCTGGCGCGCAATCTCGGCATCGAGCGCAGCGCGGCGAATCACTACGTGGAGCGCTATTTCCAGCGCTATCCCGGCGTGAAGCGCTTCATGGACGAGACGCGCATCCAGGCGCGCGAGCGCGGCTACGTCGAGACGGTGTTCGGGCGGCGGCTGTACCTGCCGGACATCCGCTCCGGCAACACGCAGCTGCGCCAGTACGCCGAGCGCAGCGCCATCAACGCGCCGATGCAGGGCACCGCGGCCGACATCATCAAGCGCGCCATGATCGCGGTGCATGCCTGGTGCGGCCGCCGGGATTCCCCGGCGCACCTGATCATGCAGGTGCACGACGAGCTGGTGCTCGAGGTACGCGCGGACGCGGTCGGGGAAGTGACCCGCGCGGTGCGCGAGCGCATGGTGGGCGCGGCGGCGCTCTCGGTGCCGCTGCGCGTCGACGCAGGCACGGGCGCCAACTGGGACGAGGCGCACTGAAAGCCGCTCAGGCGGACCCGCCTCCTGCCGCGGCTGGCCAGGCGCGCGACTCGAGTACGAGAGCTTGCGCATCCCGAGCACCAACGGCGCGAAGATAGTTTCGCTTACGGTGTTCCTGAACCTCTACTGAACGAGCTCTGAGCGCCGCAGCGCGCGCCGTCGGTCCTGTCGCCGTGTTGCAACAGTCAACACCGCAGTCGCGATTGTGTAAGGTTAAGAAGCGCCCGGAACAGGAGGTTCAGTCATGCGAAGACTTCTGCTGGTCATCGCGCTTGCGCTCGGGGCGAGCGCCGCTTACGCCGACAACGGGTCGTTCTACATCGGTGCCGCCATCTCCAAGGACAAGCTCAGCAACGTCTTTGGTACCACGTTAGCCGACATCGACGGCACCTCCTGGAAGCTCTTCGCCGGCGTCAGGCCCATAAACTTCTTCGCACTCGAAGCCGACTACTTCGACCTCGGCAGCCGGACCACCAGCCTGCACTCGGACGCCAAGGCGTTCGCCGCCTACGGGGTGGGTTTCCTGCCGATCCCGGTGCCATTCCTCGACGTGTTCGGCAAGGCTGGCGTGTCTCGCGTGAAGCTCAACGGCAGCACGGTCTCACCGCTTCCGCCGGTGAGCCTCTCAACCAACGGCACGGAGTTTGCGTGGGGCGGCGGCGCGCAGCTGCACACCGGAAACGTCGGCGCCCGGCTCGAATATGAGAGGTTCGTTGTCCCGCGCACCAGCGGTGCGAACGTCGTCTCGCTCGGGGTGTACCTCAATATCTTCTAAGCGCGGCGCGCCGCGATTTCTGTCATCAGGGACTTCACCACACTGAAAGAAGAGGACTCGCATGCGCAAATTCCTGGCTTTACTCGCGCTGGCACTCGCAGCCGGCACCGCCCACGCCGACAACGGCACGTTCTACGTCGGCGCCGGCGTCTCGCGTGACAACCTCAAAGACATCTCGGTCACGGCTTCCGACCTCAACAGCACCAACTGGAAGATCTGGGCGGGCCTGCGGCCGGTCAGCGTGTTCGCGGTCGAGGCCGACTACATCGACCTGGGGAGCGAGACGGTCACCAGCCCCGGCACCAGCACGCACGTCAACTACAAGGCATTCACGGGCTACGCGGTTGGCTACGTGCCGATCCCGGTGCCTTTTCTCGACGTTTTCGGCAAGGCCGGGCTCGCGCGCTGGAGCTCGAGCGGCAGTTCGAGCTTTGGAGGACCGGGGCTATTCTCCCTGTCGGACAGCGGCACTCAGTTCGCCTGGGGGATCGGCGCGCAGGTTCACGTCGGAAACTTCGGCGCGCGGCTCGAGTATGAGAATTTCGGCGTCCGCAATACCAACGGCGCCAATCTCGTCTCGCTCGGCGTCTTCCTCAACCTCTTCTAGTTCTGGCCGCCTGTGGCGCCGGCGATACAACTGGTTACGCAAATTAATGATCTGAAAAGCAATTTTTTCCGGGTCGAGGTGGAACTACCGAGAACCGCCCGCATCTAATCCAGCGAGTCCTTAGTGACTCCCCGCTTCCCTCCCTGAGCGGGTACTCGACCCGGTTCAAGAGACCTGTGCCGGGTTAGTCTGCCCCGGCGGCGTAAAAACCGCCGGGGCTTTTTATTTCCCGAGCCACTCGAGGAGCGTCTCTTGCGCCTCCCCGATCCCCGTTCCCTCCATGGCCGAGAACAGCTGCAGCGTCGCACGCCCTGCGAGCGCATCCCGCGCCGCTTCTAACGCGCGCGCCGCCTCGGCGCGGCTCAGTTTGTCGGCCTTGGAGAGCAGCACGTGCATGCGCCGCTCCGGCGAGACCCACGCGAGCAGCCCTTCATCTCCCTCCCCGAGGCCGCGCCGCGCATCGACGATGACGAACAGTCCTCGCAGGCTCGCGCGTTCCTGCAGCGCGTCGATGAGCGGGCGCCAGCTGCGGCGCTCGGCTTTCGGTCCGCTCGCGTAGCCGTAGCCCGGCAGATCCACCAGGCGGCGAAGCGGGGCGAGCTCGAAGAAATTGAGGAGCCGGGTACGGCCGGGCGTCTTGCTGGTGCGCGCGAGACCCCGGCGCTGCGTGATCGCGTTGATGGCGCTCGACTTGCCGGAATTGGAGCGCCCGGCGAAAGCAACCTCGGCGCCCGCATCGGGCGGAAACTGCGCCGGCGCAGCGGCACTCACCAGGAACTTCGCGTGCTGAAAACGGCTCATTTTCATCGTAGTGTACAATTCGCGGCCGTCGCTTCGCGGAACCACACCGGAAAAAGAACCATGCCGAGCAGCCTCAGGGTCGGTTGGATGGGGCTTGCGATGGGCGCTCTGACGCTCGCGCAGACGCCCACCGTGGCACAGACCTCTCCGGCCGCCAGTGCGCCAGCCGCCACTGCCGCGAGCGAGCCTGCCGCTGCGAGCGCAGCCGCGCCGGCCGCGGGCGCCCTCGACCCGTTCGCCACCGGCAAGGCGGCGAGCGGCGAGTCCAAGGCGGCGCTGTGCACGGCCTGCCACGGTCCGAACGGCAACAGCGTGAACCCGGAGTGGCCGCGGCTCGCGGGCCAGAGCGCGGTCTACATCGCCGAGCAGCTGAGACTCTTCCGCTCGGGCGTGCGCAACAACCCGATCATGATGCCGCTCGCCTCGGCGCTCTCCGATCAGGACATCAGCGATCTGGCGGTGTACTACGAAGCGCAGAGCCCGACCGGGCTCGAGGCGGATCCCTCTTACTGGAAATCCGGCGAGGCGCTCTATCTCAGCGGCGACGCCAAGCGCGAAGTCCCGGCCTGCGTCGCCTGCCACGGCCCGGTCGGGCGCGGTAATCTGGCCGCCGGTTACCCGGCGCTGCGCGCGCAGCAGTCGGTGTACGTAGTGAAGCAGCTCAATGACTACGCGAGCGGCGCGCGTTACACGGCTCCGAACCCGGATCAGGCGAGCCGCAACGGCGTCATGATGCTGACCCTCGCCAAGCGCCTCACACCGGAAGAGATCCGCGACGTGGCCTCCTACGTGCAGGGCATCCGCTGAGTCGATGAACCGCTCGCTCGTCCTGACAGTCCTTCTGGCCTTGGGATTAGTGGCCTGCTCACGCCACGAGGAGCCTCCGCCCGCCGCACCCGCCGCCGAGGCACCGGCGACGGCCGCGAGCGCTCCGGCCGCGGCTCCCGCGCCCGCCCCAGCCGCCGGTCCGGCTCTGAGCGAGATCGAGCAGGCGCGCGGGGCGCAGGAATCCTCCGACGGCGCCGCCAGCGAGAAGCCCGAGTCGAGCGACGCCTCGCTCGAGCGCATGGCGGCACTGCCCGCGGTTGCGCAGCTGCCGGGGGGACGCTGGAAGCCCGGCGTCAACTACGAGCCGCTGGTGCCGGGGCAGCCGACCAGCGTCGAGCCGGGCAAGGTCGAGGTGATCGAGGTCTTCTGGCTCGGCTGTCCGCATTGCTACGCGCTCGAGCCCTTCGTCAAGAACTGGCTCAAGAGCAAACCCTCCTTCATCGAGTTCACGCGCGTGCCGGTCATCTGGGGGCCGACGCAGCGGGCGCACGCCAAGCTCTTCTATACGCTGAAGGCGCTCGGGCGACCCGACCTCATCGACAAGGCGTTCGACACCATCCAGCAGCAGCGCATCCCGCTGATCGGGGGGAGCGACGCCGAGACGCTCCAGATCGAGCAGGCGTGGGCCGCGCAGAACGGCGTCAAAGCCGCAGACTTCGCCAACGCCTACAACTCCTTCTCGGCCAGCTCCGACCTGGCGCGCGCCGAGGAGCTGACCCAGCGCTACCGCGTTCAGGACGTCCCGTTCATCGTCGTCAACGGCAAATACACGACCGACGTGCAAAAGGCCGGCAACGTCGCCAATCTCTTCCAGCTCATCAACGATCTGGCGGCTTCCGAGCATCGGCACTGAGGCCGCCAAGCGGCGCCGCAGAAGTGTCACCTATGTGGTCGGAATGGCGCGCCCGACTGGATTCGAACCAGCGACCTGCAGCTTCGGAGGCTGCCACTCTATCCAACTGAGCTACGGGCGCGTTGGGGCGGGCGATGATACGCGCGGCTGCAAAAGCCGTCTAATTCGCGCGCCGCGCCCTCGAGGAGGCGCTGCGGAATTTACGAAGCGGTGAGCCGAGCGGCTATACTGCGCGCCAAAATCGAGCCGCGGCGGAACTAGACGTGAGCAAGCAGGACACGCATTTCTTCAACGTTTTCAGCATGGTGATCGGGCTGCTTGTGGGTGTCACCATCGTGCTGTTCGCCCTGGCGCGTATCGTCGCAAGCCACACGCAGGAAGCTCAGGTCCTCACCGAGCCGGACTACAGCAAGACGGTTGCCATGCGCATCGCCGAGCCGGCGCGCGAGGCGGTGGCCGGCGCTGACAACTCCGCGCTCGCCATCAAGGTCGAGACCCCTGAGGGCGCTGGCTCCGCCTCGCCCGCCATGCCGAAGAACGGGACCGACCTCTTCGAGCAGACCTGCAGCGTCTGCCATGGCCAGGGGATCGCCGGCGCGCCAAAGGCAGGCGACAAAGCGGCCTGGGCGCCGCGCATTGCCGAGGGTAAGGCGACGCTCTACGAGCACGCGCTCAAGGGCTTCCAGGGCAAGACTGGGGTGATGCCCCCTAAGGGCGGCCGCACGGACCTGCCCGACGACCTCGTCAAGGCGGCCGTCGACCACATGGTGCAGATCGCGCAGTAGGCGCGCCGCTCAGGGCTCGCCGCCCCGAGAGCCGCAGGCGTTGCATCGCCGCCTCCTCACTGCGCCTGCGGCTGCTCCGCCACATGCTTGAAGCGATCACTCGGCGGCCCCTTGCTCGGCAGGAAGCTCTGGAACCTGCAACGCTGCCCGCCAGGCACGATGACGGAGCTCTTGCCATCGATCCGGTCTGACTGTCCGGTATCGAAGAGGATCGAGGTCGTGGAATTCAG